>CAZPQB010000011.1:0-26761 GCA_964588605.1 uncultured Dehalococcoidaceae bacterium
CAATATGAAAAGCCTTGAGGGCAAGGTAGCCCTGGTTACCGGAGCCGCCAGCAAGAGGGGCATGGGACGAGCCATCGCCCTGCGGCTGGCCGGGGAAGGAGCCAATGTTGTCATTATTGATAAGTATCCGGCGCCGAAGAGCCTTTTCCCCGGAGACGAAGGGTGGGGCGGTCTCGATGCCGAAGTAGATGAAATCAAGGCTCTGGGCAGCGAAGCTATGGCTATCGTGATGGATATCTGCAATAGAGAAGAGGTTGACTCCGCCGTCGCCAGAACCATTGAGAAATTCGGCAGGATAGATATCCTGGTGCACTGCGCGGCTGTCCGTGGCCCGGTAGGCCTCCCCACCGTTGACCTTTCCGAGGAAGACTGGCGGACTATTATGGACGTGAATGCCACCGGCTCTTTCCTTATTGCCAAAGCGGTAGCCAGGGCTATGATTGCCCGGGGAGAAGGCGGCAGAATAGTCATTTTCGCCTCGATGGCGGGCACTCATGGCGTTTCCGGTAGCGTCGCCTATTGCGCTTCAAAATACGCCACCATCGGCCTGGTAAAAACTATGGCCCTGGAACTGGGACAGTATAAGATAAATGTTAATGCCATTAATCCCGGAGCCATTATCACCAATCTGAGAGACGAGACTTTCGACCGCAGGGCAAAGGAGCAGGGTATTAGCTGGGAAGAAGCCCAGCAGGCCGACTACAAGATGATGAGTGCCAACATACCGCTGGGCCGACTCGGCTCCACGGATGAAATCGCCGACCTGGCCTATTTCCTGGTTTCCGATATGTCCACCTACATCACCGGCGAGACAATCGGCATCGGCGGCGGCATCATCTAAATACCTCCATAAAGGTTAATTCTATGGACGCTATATTTGATTTCGCCAGAATGTTTACCAGCTTGAGGTACGAGGATATCCCCGGTCCCGCGGTTGAGGCCGCTAAAAAAGATGTCCTGGACAGTCTGGCGACGGCTTTGGGCGGTTCAACTCAGGCCGGAGTCGCTGAACTGGTGGATATGGTCAGGGAGTGGGGTGGAAATGGGCAGAGCACCGTCATCGCCTACGGAATCAGGTGCCCGGCCCCTAATGCGGCTCAGGTCAACGGCACCATGATACACGCCCTGGACTATGATGACGGCCACCAGGTGGCTCAGGTGCATATCGGCTGTGTGGCTGTTTCAACCTGCTTCGCCGTCGCCGAGCGGATGGGCGGGAAAAACGGCCAGGAGCTTATCACCGCCCTGACGCTGGGGTCTGACTTCATGGCGAGGCTGGGACTGGCCAGCCGACCGGGAAGCAGCCTGATAGAGTCCGGCTGGCACCCCACCGCCCTCTTCGGCTA
This sequence comes from uncultured Dehalococcoidaceae bacterium, assembly GCA_964588605.1. Lineage (GTDB taxonomy): Bacteria > Chloroflexota > Dehalococcoidia > Dehalococcoidales > RBG-16-60-22 > CAZLEY01. Next base: position 1,347 of record CAZPQB010000011.1, read on the forward strand.
CCTGGGCGCGGCCGCCATGGCGGGCAGGCTCATGGGACTGGACGAGGAGAAAATGGTCAATGCCTTGGGCATCGCCTATCACCAGTGCGCCGGCAACTCCCAGTGTGTTAATGACGGCGCTTTGACCAAGAGGATGGGGCCGGGACTGGCGGCAAAGGGGGGCATTACCGCCGCTTTAATGGCTGAGAGAGGCATCACCGGTGCCAGGAACATCCTCGAAGGTGAATACGGCATGTATCATCAGTACCACGGCGGAGATTACGACGCTAAAATCCTGACCGCCGACCTGGGTAAAAGGTTCGAGGTAGTCAACATAGGGGACAAACCTTATCCCTGCTGCGGGTTCACCCATGCCTTTATCGACGCCGTACTGTCCTTGAGGTCAAAACATGATATTGACGTGGAGCAGGTAAGCAGCATTACAGCCTATGGCGGCCAGACATCGTATGAAATATGCGTCCCCCCGGAGGTGAAGTGCACGCCCCGGAATACTATCGATGCCCAGTTCAGCGTCCCCTGGGCGATAGCCACGGCTCTTGTCAGGGGCAGGGTCTCTCTGGAAGACTTCACCGGGGCAGCCATTAACAACGAGGCCGTCCTTCGAATTTCCCGTAAGGTAACCGGCGTGCTCGACCCCGCCCTGAGCCGCCATGGCGTCGGTCCGGGAAGGGTCAAAATAGTGATGAAAGACGGTACGGAGTATACCGAGGAGGTAGAGCACTGCCTCGGCAGCGTGGAAAGGCCGATGACGTTTGATGATTGCGCGGCGAAATTCAGGGAATGTGCCGCCGGCTCTATTAAGCCACTGCCCGCCGATACCGTTGATAAGGTAATAGAAATGCTCGGTCAGCTTGAGCGACTGGATGACGCCACCGAAATCATCAGGCTGCTTGGTTAGGGACCTGCGTTCACCTGGACGCTACTTGTCCAGCGCCTTGTAGAAATCGTGCTTCCCGTGAGCCGCGTCCTTCACACCCCTATCCCTTCGCTCCTTAAAGAAGTTATATTCATCGGGCTCGAAGCTCATATTCGTCGTCATGGTGTGCATCATGAAAGAATGGGTCAGCCCCTGGGTTATCCCCATCATGTCGTAGAGGATATGGCGTGACGTCTTCCCCAGAGCGATACCATCGCGCGGGTATCGGGCCAGTCCTTCCGCAAGTTCGTTGACCTCGGCTTCCAGTTTATCAGCGGGTACGGCTTTGTTTACCAGCCCTGCCTGGCAGGCCTCTTTGCCGTCAATCATCTTACCCGTAATACAGAGCTCCAGTGCCTTGGTCAGTCCACACCGCAGCACCATGATGGGCTCCATTGTGAGGCCGGCCAGACCCAGCCTTTCCTCCACATGGCCGAGCTTGCAGTCCTCCGAGGCGATGAGTAGGTCGCTGTTAAGGAAGAAATTCAATCCGGCGCCAAGCAGGAAACCATGCGCCTGCACCACCGTCAATTTCTGGCATAACAGCAACTGCTGGCACTGCTCCCAGAAGGTACGCCTGTCAAAGTGCAGCCGCACTCTCTGGCTGGGTCGTTTTGATTTCTCTCCGTGCTTCGGCTCTTTCCATCCGTACACAAAACCCACCTCGTGTAGGTCCGCCCCGGCGCACAGCGCGCGGCCTGCCCCTTTGAACACGATGACTTTAACATCGTCATCATTGCTGGCTTCTGTTATGGCCAGGCCTATCTCATCGTTAAGAGCCGGGCACATGGCATTTAGCGTTTTCGGGCGATTCAGCGTAATACGGGCAATATAACCGCTCTTTTCATATATAATATTTTCATATTTCATATGTAGCCTCCTCTGGTTCATCCTTAATTAACACGCGGCGTGAAATCCGGGTTTGATGATGCGGGCATCGATAGCCATCATCGCCTTTATTAACATTGGATGTTTAATATTTTAACCCGTTTTTTCCGTCCTTTACAACATCTCTCCGGCGGCGGATATCCTGCGCCCACTGGGGATACCACACTTTACTGTGTTATAATAAAGCTGGTTTTCATGGATATGAACGATATTACGGTTAATAATCCGGAGCCTGAATCGGGAGCTAAAATCAAGCTCCTGCCCCTCAAGGAAGCTATCGGACGCTGCGTTAAACCGGGGATGAAATTGCATCTCGCCGGCGGTATCGGCGGGCCGAGCGCCGCCATATGCGAGATTATCCGACAGTACCACGGTAAAAACCCCGGTTTTGAACTAATACAAAGCACGGTCACCGGACATTCTATAAACCTCCTCCACTGCAATCTAATCGGGAAGCTGGTCTTCTCGGCATGTGCCGATATATCCACCTCGGGACGCCCCAGCCGGATAATGCAGAAAGTCTGGACGGAAAAGAGCCTTGACATGGAAAACTGGTCTCTCTGCTCCCTCCAGCAGAGGCTCATGGCGGGAGCGCTCGGTGTCAGCTTCATGCCGACCCGCTCCATTGCCGGGAGCAGCTTGGCGATGGACAATAAGGAGTCCTTCCGGGAAATCGACGACCCCTTCGGGGGTGACACTACAGTAGGCCTAGCCCAGGCCATCAACCCAGATATTTCTATCGTGCACGGATGTGTCGCCGATGAAAACGGAAATACCATCCTGGCCACCCCGTATGGCGATGACCTCTGGGGTCCGCTGGCCAGCAGCGGCGTGCTCGTCACCGTGGAGAAAATCGTGCCCACCGATTTCATCAGGAAACACGCCGCCCTGGTAAAAATCCCCGGCCATATCGTCAGTGCTGTCTCTCTGGCGCCGATGGGTCTTCACCCCTTTCCGTTGGCTAACCCGGGTATTGCCGACCTGCATGCTTACGAGACTGATACGGATTTTCTGCTGGAGCTGCATGAGGCCTTCGCCGACAGTCGGAAACTTGATAACTGGATAAAAGAGTGGGTGCTGGACTGCGCCACGCATGACGATTACCGGAACAAACTCGGCAGCCGCCGGATAAAGGCCTTACAGAAAATAACAACCGCTGTTACAAAGTCTACTGAACATCCCGCAGCCCTGCCGGAACCGGCCACGGAATGCACTCAGGAAGAGATGGTGCTGATTGCGGCGGCCAGAGAGATAACCGACAGCGTGTTGAAATCACGGCACCGGACCATCCTGGTCGGGGCAGGCTCCCGGGCCGTGGCGGTGCTGCTGGCATCCCGTCAGCTTAAAAATAAAGGGTACGACCTGGATGTCTTAAGCGGCAACGGGCAGGTCGGCTACGAGCTTCAATCGGGACCGTTAGGTGCGCAGAGTCTGGGCGTCGTCTACAGCTCTAAAATGATTACGGATACGCTGACCGTCCAGGGGGTATTCATCGGAGGCAGGCATAACAGGTGCCTCAGCGTGCTCGGTGTTGGCCAGATTGACAGGTACGGAAACACCAATTCCACGCTCACTTCCCGGGGGCAGTTCCTGGTGGGCTCCGGCGGCGCCAATGATGCCGCTAATGCCCGGGAAGTCATCGTTATCGTTAATCAGTCCAGAGACCGTTTTCCGGAAACACTGTCCTACATCACCTGCCCCGGCGACAGGGTAACCAGGGTAATATCTACCATGGGCATCTTCGCCAAACCGGCCGGCCAGGATGAACTGCACCTTACCGCGTGCCTGCCTGACCCGGAACTGTCCGCCCTGGAAGATAAGATAAAACGGGTGCGTGAAGCCTGCGGCTGGCCCCTGAAGCTGGCCGACGATGTAAAGGAGGTTCCCGGGCCGGCGCCGGACGAGTTGGCATTGCTGCGTCGGCTGCTGCCCGCGAACTCATAAGCAAAGGAGGCTTTTATGACTGGACCGCTCGAAGGCATTCGGGTTCTGGAGTGCGGCGGCTATCTCAGCGCTCCCTCAGCCGGCTACATGCTGGGAGACCTGGGGGCCGAGGTAATTAAAATAGAAGACAGGGTCAAAGGCGACCCCGTTCGCGGTATGTCATCCACCTTCGGCCGGGGTATGATTATGCCCGACGGCACCAATATCTTGTTTGAGACGGCCAACCGGAACAAGAAGAGCATGACGCTCGACCTTAAAAAGGAAAAGGGTAAGGAGTTGCTCTACCGCCTGGTTGCAAAAGCAGACGTCTTCTGCACCAACTACTCCCCCTCCGCCATTGATAGTCTCGGCATCGACTACCAGACCCTGAAGAAACATAATCCGAAGCTTGTCTACGGACTGGCCACGGGCTACGGCTCTCTCGGCCCCGATAGCGAGAAACGCGCCTTTGATCCCATAGCCCAGGCGCGTTCGGGCATTATGTTCACCGTCGGCGACCCCGATGGCCCCCCTCTCCAGATAACCGGGGCCATTTTTGACCAGGTGACCGGGACGCTGCTGGTAAACGGCATACTGGCGGCGCTGGCTGCCCGCGACCGGCAGGGAATCGGACAGCAGGTCGAAGTATCCCTGCTGGGCTCCGGCATACACATGCAGGCATACAATATCAACGTGACTCTCCTGCGGGGCCGCCCCATGCCCAGGCCGTCCCCGAAAACGCTGAAAAACCCGCTTGCCAACAACTATGAATGCGCCGATGGCAAGTGGCTGTTGCTGTGCGAGGCGCAGTCCGACAGGTTCTGGCATACCTTCTGCGCTGCCCTGGGCATCGAAAACCTGGAAAAAGATACCAAATTCGCCACCGCCAAGGACAGGCGCGATAATTTCCTGGAACTTGCCGGCATCCTTGAAAAGACATTTAAAACCAGGCCGAGAGACGAATGGCTCGATATCCTCCAGACTCAGGGAGAAGGTATGGCCTTCTCCCCTATCCTCGAACCGACCGAGCTTACCTCGGACCCGCAGATTCTGGCCAACGAGTATATCACCGACGTTGACCATCCCACCCTGGGCAGGGTTAAAATGCTGGGATTACCGGTTAAATTCAGCGAGACGCCGGCCAGCATCAGGGAATGTGCGCCCAGCTTCGGCCAGCATACGGAAGAGGTGCTCATGAGTGTCCTCAATTACACCTGGGAAGATATAGAAAAACTGAAAGATGAAGAAGTAATTTAAAAGCTGGAATCAGGAGAAGCCATGGAAATTGAAGTCAGGCAGAAGCGTATCGATGAAGACAGGTTTCTGCAAATGCGCCAAGATATCCTCGCGGAATGGCCGACGGGCCAGGAAGTAGACCTTGAGGAAGCCGTGGCATACCACAGGAACCTGCCTGAGAGTAAAAACTTCATGAAAGTTACCGAAAAGCTGCGCCGGGAAGGCAGGACGACCGTCTGGCCCAGGGCCGGCACGCCCGTACTCGAAGATGAAATAGCCCTTGTTAAAACCCTGGTGGATTCCGGCATACGCCACATCCCCGTCACTATCGACAGCTACACGCGCCGGTATGAGTTCGAGAAAGCCGGGCAGGCTCTGGAGCAGTCGATTAAGACCGGCCGTGCGCTGCTCAACGGCTACCCTATCGTTAACCACGGGGTCAAAAACACCAGGAAGGTGACCGAAAGCGTCGAGGCTGCTTTCAGCCCCAGGGGCGCCGGCAAACTGGCCATGGAAATTGCCCTGGCTTCCGGTATGACGGCGGCCGGTAAAAGCTCCTTCCTGGAGTTCGGCAGCTATGAGAAAAAACGTACCCTGGAAGACTGCATCGAACACAGCCAGTATACGGACAGGCTGGCCGGATATTACACCGAAAGGGGCTCGGTTATCACTACCGACCTCCACGGATTCGTGCCGTCCGGTGTCTTCCCGCTGAGCGTCAATATCGCCTGTATTATCATCGACGCTCTCATCGCCGCCGAGCAGGGCGTCAAGAGCATCATCCCGCTGCTTCACTGCAACGGCTATATGGCGCAGGATATCGCCTGGATGCGAGTAACGCCGAAACTTATCAGGGAGTACCTGGACAGGTTCGGCTACACCGATACTGTCATTCCGGGCATCCTGAACAACCAGATTCCGCTATTCCCCGTCCCGCAGGGCATGGGCGGGGCCTTCGCCTACCTTTGCTATACCGCCATGGTGGCTTCTTTAGGCAAAGCCGAAGCGGTGTTCGTCAGGACGATTGACGAGGGGGCCGGTGTTCCCACCAGGGAGGCGCACGCCCTCAGCTACGAGGCGGCCAACTGGATTTTCAACGTCGTCAGGACACAGAATATTCAGCTCGATATTGCGGGCACCGACACGGAAGAGAAGGTAACCGAAGCTGAGGTAAGGGCCATACTGGAAAAGGTGCTGGAGCTCGGCGATGGCGATGTCGTCGTCGGCTCCATACGGGCGGTTGAAGCTGGAGTGATTGATTCGCCGTTCTGTCCCAATATCCACGTTAAAGATAATGTGCTCGGCATCAGGGACAGCCAGGGGGCCTGCCGTTACCTCCATTTCGGTAATCTGCCCCTGCCGGAGGAAATCAAAGACTTCCACCGTGAGAAAGTGGCCGCCAGGGAAAAGGCCGAGGGCAGGAAGATGGACTATCATGTCGTGATTGAAGATTTCTGGGCCTTCAGCAAGGGGAAAATCATAGGTACTTGACCTTTTATGACTTCTGTATTCCCCGCCAGAGAAGACCCGACCAGAGGAGGCAAAATGACCGATAAAGCCACTGTAATTACCGGGACTATAGGCCAGGACGCGCACGTTATCGGCACCAAGATACTGTCCCGCGCCTTCCGGGACGCCGGTTTCAACGTTGTCGAACTCGGATGCCTGACGCCGCCGGATGAGTTCATTCAGGCCGCCCAGGAAACCGACGCCGACGCCATTCTTATAAGCTCCCTCTATGGCATGGCCGAGATGGACCTGCAGGGCTTTAAAGATAAATGCCTTGAGGCCGGACTCGGGGATATACTCCTCTATATCGGCGGCATCCTGGCCGTGTCCCGGCATGACTTTAAGGAGGATGAAGAGAAATTCAAGAAGCTGGGCTTCGACCGTGTTTACCCGCCCGAAGCCGATATCAATACCGCCATCGAAGACCTCCGCAACGACCTGAAAGCCAGAGGAAAAGTCTGAGGAGATTTGGAAATTACCCTTGGATGACGATATCAGAATTCTTATCGATTTCGGCAGCACCTATACCAAGGTTGTTGCCATCGACCTTGCTAAAGAGGCAATAGTCTCAAGCGCCCGCGTTCCTTCCACGGTTGAGACCGATATTACCCTGGGACTCAACGAAGCCCTCGAGAAGCTGCCCGCCGCTGTCAATATCAGCGATGCGGAGAAGAAGCAGGCACTCGCCTGTAGCAGCGCCGGCGGTGGCCTGCGTATGGTCTGTGTTGGCTTCGTCTCCGAACTCACCAGCGAAGCCGCCAACCGTGCCGCCCTTGGCGCCGGGGCTAAAGTCGTTGGCCGCTTCTCCTACGAGCTTGATGAGGATGAAGTTAAAGAGATTGAGGCGATAGCACCGGATATCGTCCTTCTCACGGGAGGCACCAACGGCGGGGACAGGAAAGTCATTACCCATAACGCCAAGATGCTTTCCGGCACCGGCCGTGCCGTAACCAATATTATCGTCGCCAGCAACAAATCCGCCTATGATGATATTAAGGCCATCTTTGCCGGTTCTGATAAGCGGGTAACTTTTACCAGCAACGTCATGCCGGAGATAGGCAAACTTGACCTGGCCCCCTGTAACCGGGAAATACGTGAAATATTCATGAAAAATATCATCGAAGCCAAGGGAATCGCTAAGGCCAAGGCCATCATCAAAGACGTTATTATGCCCACGCCATCGGCCGTGCTCGAAGCCGCCAAGCTCATCGCCGCAGGCTTCGGTGACGCCGCTGGACTCGGCGAGCTTATCGTTATTGACGTCGGCGGCGCCACCACCGACGTTCACTCTATCGCCAGGGGAACCCCCGGCCGGCATGATATCGTTATGGGCGGACTGCCCGAGCCTTACGAGAAAAGGACTGTAGAAGGAGACCTCGGCCTGAAATATAATATCGATACGCTGACGGAACTCGTCAAAGGGAGGGACACGCCGCCCGGTTTTGACGCTATTGTTAAATCATTTCACCGGGGCAAACTCCCCGAAACCGCCGGGGAGATAGCCTGTCACCGCCTACTGTCCGGCCTCACGGTTGAGGTAGCCATGAACCGTCATGCCGGGACGATAGAGGCCGTCTACGGCCCCGCCGGGCAGATGCTGATTCAGCGTGGAAAGGACCTGACCGGCGTTAAATGCGTCATCGGGACAGGCGGCCCGCTGGTATTTTCCAAAAATCCAGGAGAAATTCTGGAAGGTGCCCTGTTTCAGGAGGCGGCACCGGCTATTCTCAAGCCGAAGAGTCCCCGGTTCTACATCGATAGCAGCTATATTCTCTATGCGGTGGGACTGCTCAGCCAGACCGAACCGGCCAGGGCATTGAATCTCGCCATGAAGAATCTGAAAGAAGTGTAGTATACTGGGCAGGAAAGGAACCTATGATAAGCGGCTGTCGGGCGCTGGACTTAACTGATGATAACGGCTTTCTCTGCGGTAAAATACTCGCCGACCTCGGTGCCGATGTCATCAAGATAGAAAGGCCCGGAGGTGACCCTTCACGCAGGATAGGGCCCTTCTGGGCGGACGTGCCCCACCCCGAGAAAAGCCTTTACTGGTTTGCTTACAACTCCAACAAGCGCGGAATTACTCTGAATATCGAAGCCGCCGACGGCAGAGAGATACTCAAAGAGCTTGTGAAAACCGCCGACTTCGTTATCGAGTCTTTCCCCCCGGGATTCATGGATAAACTGGGCATCGGCTATCCCGCCCTCAGCCGTATCCGGAAAGATATCATCCTGACATCCATTACGCCGTTCGGTCAAAGCGGGCCTTATCATAACTACCAGACCTCGGACATCGTAACCATGGGCATGACCGGAATCCTTTATCAGACCGGCGAATCAGACCGTCCTCCGGAGCATATGAGCATACCCCAGGCCTGTATGCACGCCGGCGCCGACGGTGCTGTCGGGACGATGATGGCCTATTACCACCGGGAGATGACCGGCGAGGGACAGCACGTTGACGTATCAATGCAGCAGAGCACCGCCTGGTTCCTCGCCAATGCCGTACCCCTCTGGGAGCTTAACGGCGTGGTTTTAAAACGGTCGGGCTCTTTCCGCTGGAGCCTCAGTTCCTCTCAGCGGCAGGTCTGGCAGTGCCGGGACGGCTATGTCTTCTTCAATATCGTGGGTGGCCGGACCGGCGCCAAAACGCTGTACGAACTCGTCAACTGGATGGATGGCAAAGGTATGGCTGATGATTACCTCAAGTCTATGGACTGGGATAACTTTGATATGTGGCGTGCTGACCAGCAGATGGTTGACCGGATTTCAAAACCAATCGAGAAGTTTTTCCAGGCGCTTGATAAGAGCGAGATTGCCCGGGAAGCCGCCGCAAGGCAAATCTCTATTTGTCCCCTCTCGACCATGGAAGACCTCTTGAACGACCCCCAGCTCAAAGCCCGGAGTTTCTGGACGGAAATAGAGCACCCCGAGTTGAACACGAAAATTACCTACCCGCGGGAATTCGTTAAGTCCTCGGAGAACGCATGCGAGACCCGGTTCCGGGCTCCCCTGATTGGCGAGCACAATGAAGAAATCTATGGCGAAATAGGACTGGACAAGCAGGACCTGGTTACCCTCAAGCAGGCCGGGGTTATCTAGAAGGAGCAGTATATTGTCAAAAGGTGATAAAAAGGGCATCTTCGACGGACTTATCATAACCTCGTTCTGCTGGGCCATCGTCGGGCCGCTCACCATGAAATTCTTCGCCGACCATGGAGCAACCGTGATTCGCATGGAGACCGCTAAACGCCCATGCACCCTGAGGATATCCACCCCCTATAAAGACGGCGAACCCGGTATCAACCGCAGCGGCTATTTCAACCATTTCAGCGCCAATATGTACAGTTTCAGCCTGAATATGGACAGTCCACAGGCGCTGGAAATAGTCAAGAGGTTGGTGTCCAGGTCTGATGTCGTTATGGAAAACTTCACGCCCGGGGTAATGGAAAAATGGGGCCTGACCTATGATGAACTCAAAAAGGTCAAGCCCGACATTATCATGCTGCGCCAGAGCGGCTTTGGACTCTGGGGTCCTTATGCCCAACAACCGGCCTTCGGTATGATACTGGCCGCCATGGCTGGCCTGCCGAATTTCATCGGTGAACCGGACGGCATCCCCCTGCCCGTCGGCGTATCACCCTATACCGATTGTATCTCGCCCCGCTTCGCCGCCGCCGCCCTCATCGCCGCCCTCGATTACCGTAACAAGACGGGCAAAGGGCAGCTGCTGGATTTATCTCAATTTGAAACGGCGCTTTATTTCATTATGCCTGCCCTCCTCGACGGCGCTGTCAACGGCCGAGAGCCTCCCAGACTGGGCAACTCCTGCCCTTATGCCGTCCCTCACGGCGTATATCCCTGCAAGGGCGATGACCGCTGGTGTAGCATCGCCGTACACTCCGATGAACAATGGGCTAACCTCTGCCGGGTAATCGGTAAAACCGACTACATAGACGACCCCCGGTTCAATACCATGCGGAACAGGAAGCAGCACGAAGAAATAATCAATGAGCTGATAATTGAATGGACGATTAACCTCACGCCGGAAAAGGTGATGGACAGGATGCAGGCCGCCGGGGTGCCCGCCGGCGTCGTCAAGAACGCCGCTGAAATTTCCGAAGACCCGCAGTTGCGACACCGCAACCTTTTCTGGCCTATCCAGCACCCGGATATGGGGCTATTTACGCATCTGGGGCCGAGCTTTGAATTATCAAAAACGCCGGCACAGCCCCGTACCCCCAGCCCCCGACTTGGCGAGCATACCGAATACGTCTGTACCAGGATACTGGGCATGACCGACAAGGAGTTTGTTGAGCTTGTTGGCGCCGGGGTATTCGAGTAAATATATGGAGTAAATCATGGCTAAAGGGTACATGGGAAAGCTCCTGTTCGTGGACCTTTCCACAGGAGAGATAAAAACAGAAACGCCTGAAGACAGCCTGTACAGGGACTTTATAGGGGGCTATGGCCTCGGGGCAAGGATACTTTACAGTCCCCAGAAAGACGGCCCGTTGGCCGGTGTGTCGGCGGATATCGAGGCTCAGATAAATGAGAACCTAGACGCCCTCGACTGGGACCGCGTGACCACCAGACCGAGTAAGAAAAAGCTGCTGGAACTTGGCCTGGATGACGTGGCGCAAGAGTTGTGGCCATAAAGAATGGCAACCCGGCTTACATGCTGTATTCTTTGAACGGAAAATTCATCAACACGGGAAACGCTGGATTGCACATAAAAAGCGGGAAGCTCATCACTACGGGCAATTACCGCCTGTCTATGAGCTTCCCGCCCTGATATTACTTTATCTCGGACTATCTGACTACGATATCGCCGCTCAATGTCTCTCCCGTGATTTCCGGCTGGTAGTAAGCATAGGCCTGGGAGCTGACGCCTTTTGCCCTGACCGGGTACATCGCCCTGGCCTTGAAGCTGAAGTTAAGGGTATCGCCGGAAAACAGGTTCTCAATATAGAAGATGACTTTCCTGCCGGCTACCTCATAACGCTTGAACTTCTCCTGCCCTTCCACGAGTCTGGTTATCGACTCGTTGTCCGGTGCGAAGCCGGTTGGGATTGATATGTCCAGGACGGTCATGCCGGCTTCCATGGGCACCGGTGGATTGAAGCTCAGCGCCACCGATATATTAATCAGGTCATTGACCTCTACCTCGGTAGCGTCGTAGTCCACGGCTATTTTCAGGATGTCTTCCTCGGTTTTTTCGGCCTCGGGTAAATTGAATCTCTTCACTACCTGGGCGATGGCCTCACCCTTGCCGGTCGTGCTTATCTTTACCGTGTCATTAACGGGGATTTCCACAACCTGGAGGACATCGAAGTTATCTTTCCTGAGCGATAATCGCTCGGTTCCGGCGTTGGTTTCTATCTTTATGTCCAGGTCAATGTCTGCCCGGGCGCCGGTGCCAAACGCGGTCAGGGCCTCCAGGGCGACCACTGTATCCTGTGTCGAGCCGAACCCTCCAAAGGCGTTGCGCTTGGATACGAGCCATTTCGCGGCCCGGCTGGCATTGACCACGTCACCGTGCTCCACCAGCGCCAGCGTGGCATAACCCGTGGCCTCAATGGATGCGGTCTGGGCCTGTTGTGTAGGCCCCGGCCGGCCGAATTCCGGTTCAATTGGCTCGGGCATGACGTCATCGCCCCAGTACAACCCGTTCTCATCTTCCTTGGCCATGTCCATCATTTTTTCATACGCCTCGGCTTTTCGGGGACTGTCTGCCAACTCCAGGGCATAGGTCACGATGGCGATAGTATAGGCTTCGTCAATCTCGTCCAGCCTGTCTTCAAGGTAAGACACGGCCTTGCCGGCACTAACTCTCTCTCCGGCCTGCATCAGCGCGATGGCGACATAAGCCGTCAGGGCGTCTTTCCCGGAAACTCCACCGAATATCTCCTGGTGGTGGATAAAACCCACGGGGTCGAATGAGCCGTCGCTGTTCTGGTGATTGATAATCCAGTCTCTGGCTTCGTCCAGAATGCTGCTGTCAATGTAAATCAGGTCCTCGGCCTGGGCAAAGCTCTTCAGGACGAAGGCTGTCAGGAAGAGACTGCCTTCCTCATCACTTTCGCCGAAGGCGGAGAAACTGCCGTCGTTATGCCGGTAGGTCAGCTGTCGCTGGTAACCGGTTATCATCAGCATCTCGGCCTTGGCCATTATCTCCGGCTTTATCTGTCCGCTGGCCTTCAGGTATTCGGTGATGAAGACATCGGGGGCGAAGACTATCATGTTCTGTTCCCCGCAGCCGAAGGGCATCTGGATAAGCCCTTCCAGTCCTTCGATCGTCTGTGTCAGATAGCTGGAAGTGACCGTAAGGTAAGCTCGCCCCGAACCGTCTATGGCGACCAGTGGTATATCCGTAGCAGCCTCCTGTGAAGTCCCTGCGCTCAGCATGAGGTTTTCCACTATCTCCCGGGAAACGCCTTCCGGCTCGATGATGAGCGGCTTGATTACGGCATCAGCCGCCTCCTTGCTTCTGGCGGTTATCTTCACGTTGTTGTGGCCCAGCTTATCAGGGCTTATCATGAACTGGGTGCCGCCGATATCGTTGGCTCCTATCTCCACGGTCTTGACACTCTTGTCCATCAGGTCGAACCAGTCGGCCGCTTCTATCTCCACCTGCACGCTCTGTGGCTGGTCGAGGTAGTTATAAATGGACACCCTTACCGGAAACTCTTCTCCCCTTATTGCCGAATACGGCAGGTCAACGGTAAGGAAGAACGGCTGGAAGGCCACCAGCTCGCTTTCGGCCACGCCCAGCCCCTTCTCGCGGGAGATGGCTACGGCCCGCAGCATCCAGGTGGTAATGGTATCCGGCACGTCAACCTTTAGAGAAGCTTTGCCGTCGCTATCGGTGATAACCTCCTGCCAGAGCCACGTCTCCGGGAAGAACTGCCGGACCCTCTGGACCTCGGCCAGTCCGGCCCCATTAGCGGCGGGAGACTGTACTATAACGACAGGGGGTGCCGGCATCGGTGCCGGGACAGGCATAGGTGCTCCAGCTTCTTCCGCCCCGAGCCACTTCAATATGCCGCCCCGCCCCTCATCCATAATCTCGTTCTCGTATTCTTTGCCTTCGGGCAGCTCCTTGTTGGTAAGCAGTATCACACCTGCCTCGCTGAAGACGTCGTTAGCACCCGGATTCTTTATGCTCTGGTATATCGTTACCTCGTGTAGTTCCGCCTGTGGCTCCATGTAGAGCTTCTCCAGCTCGTCAAATACCTGCTGGAGGTTGAGCCTGTTCTCGGCGAGAATAAAAACGGAACGGTCTACAGCCGCAATGCCCACCTTGGCCTGACCCTCCGTCTCGATGTTTATCTCGACCTCGTCGCCGGGCCTCGCTTCATGACTGCTGAATTCCACCTCTACGTTGTTCGGGTACTGGGCATCAACATTAAAAGGTATATAGTCGGCGGCTACCTCGCTGTTGGGCAATATCTGGTAGACGAGGAGTTTGGAGACAGACGCCATCAGCGGCGTGGCCACAAAATCTATTTCATCCTCCCCGGTATAGCTGGTAAACACCACCTTGCCCCGGGAGACGACTTCATAGTAGAAATTGGCCGCTTCTTTGGTCGCATAGACCCTGAACCTTATCTTCTCGCCCAGCGCGGGAGTGCCAGCGCTGATTTGTTCCACATGGATAAAATTGCCCGAAGGCGAGTAACTGGCTTCCAGGGCCTTCTCGGCATAGGCGTCGGCGGCATTACATTTTATCACCAGGGCGGCGCAATCATCGGGGGGCGTTATCTCGAATATGATTTTGCCGTTAACCGTGTTTACCGTCTCATCAAATTGCCCGATTTCCTCAAAATCATGGCTGAGGTATGTAATATCCACCTTTACCTCTTCATCGATTAGTTTATTGTCCGGCGTCTCGGTCACTATCAGGAAACTGAAGGGCAGGTCGGGCTTGAAAGTGGTGCCGGACGGTATTATCTGCAGTTTTACCGGGGACTCAGCCACGGTGAGCAGGGTACTCGTCTTCTCTTCATAGCCGGTGGCCTTTTCCACCACGGTAATATCAAGCATAACGTTACCCATCCCTCCGGCCGCCGGGACGCCGGCTACGTAGCCAGCTGCGGGGATGGTAAATTCGGCTTCGGCATCTATGGGCTTCGTAAACGTGGCGTATTCTTCCCACACGCCGACATAACGCGAAGCCCTGATTTCCAGCTCACCGCTGACCGGCTTGCCGAAGCTGTATTCAGAGGTGACTTTCCCCGTAATTTCCTCGTTTGCCAGGAACCACTGTTTGGGAAGTTCAACTTTAACCTCATATTTGGGGAGCACGTACTCCTCCACCCTGACATCAAGCTGTGTCTTCCCCGTCGGGCCTTCGGTTGTTATCTTCCAGACCCCGAGGTTGGGCTCGGTGGATATCGGCAGTTCCAGCGTTGCCATCCCGTATTCATCGGTCTCCGTCTCTTCGCGAAAGATTTTTATACTCTTGGCGTCCTGGACCTCAACGACGATGCCTGCGCTCAGCGGCATTAGTTCGGCATCCAGCGTGAACACCCGCATCTGGATCGTCTGGCCGGGCTTATATATCGGCTTATCCGTCTCCAGGAAGACGAGGTAGTTGCGTTCCACCGTTATGCTGGTTTCATCTTCAAAATTGTTGCCTTTGATGCGTATACCGTATTCACCTTCGGCGACATCCGGCACCGTGAAAGGTACGGTCCCTTTGCCGTTGATATCCTGCTTCACGGTCAAAATATCCTCACTGCCTTGATACATGGTGAGTTCGACTTCTCCGGGTATGGTTTTATCCCCCTTAAAAAGCGTCACGGAAACCGCCTGCTTGCTGCCGGCTTGAAAAACCGCCGGTATTACCACCGCGTAGGAGTCGGCGGGTTCGGGTGGGCTGCAGGCGGGCAGTAAAAGCGTAAGAAATAAAACTGCCGTCAGAAAACCTGAAATAAATATTTTGTAGCGCATGGTTCCTCCTTATGCACAAAACGTTTCGATTTATTACTGTTCGTTACATATAACGAATCGGCACCTGAAAGGTTAGTAATTAACGCTAATATCAGTATAAAATATTATGAAATGAATATAAATTGAACGCGCTGATATGACAAAAGCGTTGACAGCAATTTCTCCCACAAGGTCTGGACGGAAACACTGACGAGGGCCGGCCACGTATGGGAAATCTGGAAACCGGACATGGCATTCTAAAAGAAGCCCTGTGGCTATTATGCCCCGTACCGGACATAAGCATCCTCTGACTAGGCTGCCGCCAGTTCGCGGAGCGGGACCGGGGCCAGATATTCAGCAATAATGGAAAGCGACTTCGGTCCCCTTCTCTGTATCTTGCCGGTTACCGTCAGCCAGCTCTCCCTGAACAGTACCTGCCCGCACTTCTCCTGGACGTCCTTAAAGACGGTAACATCGGCTATCCCCGTGCCGTCTTCCATAATCACATAGACCACTCTGTTGCCGTTCCTTGTCGGCGGGGTCTGGTATCTGATAGCCGAGCCGATAATCCTCACGGTGCTGCCGGTGGGTGCCGAAGCCAGGTCACACATGCGGGTAAAACTGCTATCTGGACGATAGAAGTCCAGGGGATGCGCCGACAAATACATGGACAGGAGCCTGCCTTCCGCGAGCATATCAGCCTCAGTGCCGCCTGGCGCCTTCTCATTGACCATGGCGGATTCTAACTGCTTATCATCCTCCAGACTGAAAAGCGGTGGTATCCCCGATTTTACCGCACACTTCGTGTCCAGCAGCTTTGGCAGCAGAAGCAGCATCTCCGCTCTGTTCCCAAGAGAGTCAAGCGCTCCCACCTTAATCAGGCTCTCCAGAACCGGCATGCTCACCCTCGTCCTGAGAACGAAATCTCTAAAGGACGAGAACACGGCCTTCTCCCTCTCCACTAATATGGATTTCAGGGCTTTATCCGAGACACCTTTTACCTGGCCCAGGCTGATTCTGATTGCCCCGTCTTCTAAAGTGTATCTGTCTGTGGAACGGTTCACATCGGGCGGTAAAACCCTGACTCCGAACCTCCCGGCATCCACCACCAGGACGCGCGGCGGGTAATAGCCCATAGGCTGGTTGGAAAGCACGGCGGCAAAGAACTCCGCAGGATAGCGCCGCTTCAGCCAGAGTGTCTGGTAGGCAAGCTCGGCATAGGCGGCGGCATGGGCCTTGCAGAAGCCGTAGGCGGCAAAGGCAGCCAGCTGCTCGAATACCCTTTCCGCGGTATTCCTCCCCACCCCATTCTGGACAGCGCCGGCCACGAACGATTCCCGCATCTTCTCCATCTCTTCCTGGGTGCGGTCGTGCGTCATCGCCCTTCTGAAACCGTCCGCCTCGGCATAGCTCATCCCGGCAAGGTCGTGGGCAACCTTCAGCACCTGCTCCTGGTAAAGTATCACTCCCAGCGTTTCTTTCAGGGCGCCCTTCAGCCCGGGATGCAGGTACGTTACCGATGCCTCGCCGTGCCTCCTTGGAAGGTAGTCCTTGTCCATGTTGGACTTGAGTGGCCCCGGCCTGACAAGCGATATGGAAACCGTAATGTCCTCAAAGCGCTCCGGCAGCAGTCTCCCGGCCATTTCCCGCTGCGCCGGCGACTCAAGCTGAAAGGTGCCGATGGTCTTACCGTCCCGGAGCATGGCAAAGACCTCGGCGTCGTCCTTCGGTATCCGCTCTATGTCAATATCAATGCCACGGCTTTTCCTGATGTTTTCCAGCGTGTCCTCGATGACAGTAAGCGTGGGCAGCGACAGGACGTCCATCTTGACTATGCCCAGCTTCTCTATGTCATCCTTATCGTACTGGCTGATGATATCCCCGCCGCTCGACCATTCCAACGGGACCAGGTCGGAAAGCCTGCCATCGCCGATGAGCAGTCCGCCGAGATGCACCGAAAGGTGTTTGGGGAAGCCATCGATAGCGGCACAAAGCTTCAGGAAATCGGCCACTTCGGGCCTTTTATAAATAGTGCTTCCCTTCAGTTCCGGCAGTGTATCGGCACCTTCAATGAGCCTGTTTACCGAGAGATAGTGAATACCGCGGCAGGCCTCTTCAATTACTTCTTTCGGCATTTCCAGCGCCTTGCCGGCATCGCGTATCGCCCCCCGCGCCATATAGGTATTGATGGTGCCGACGCAGGCGACGTTCTCGGCGCCGTACTTCTGGTAGATATAGTCCCTCACCTCGTCCCGCCTCCGCCGGTCGATATCCAGGTCGATATCCGGGGGTTCCTGCCTCAGCGGGTGCATGAAACGCTCGAAAAGGAGGTCATACTCGATGGGGTCGACATTGCTGATATCCAGCACGTAAACGACCAGGCTGTCCACGGCGCTGCCCCTCGCCTGGCACCTTATGCCCCTTTCCCTGGCCCACCGGACGATATCCCAGACCACCAGGAAGTAGCCACAGAAACCCAGCTTCCTGATGGTGTCCAGTTCATACTCAAGCCGGTTCCTGATTCCCGGAGTCAGCGAACGGTATTTTCTCACGGCACCGGCCAGGGCAAGCTTACCGAGATAGCCGTACTCCGTTTCACCTTCAGGGAGCTCATACCTGGGAAAGCGCGGCCTTCCCATCTCCAGCTCCAGGTTACACCTTTCGGCAATCTCCAGCGTCATGTCCACAGCTTCGGGGATATCACTGAAGAGCCTTCTCATTTCTTCCGGCGACTTGAGATACTGCTCCACGGTACGATAGCCCCCCGGTCGGGATACCGGGACATTCCGGTCAATGGCGTTGAGCAGTTCTTTTATCCGGTATTCCTCCATTGTTACGTAATGGACATTGTTAGTGGCCACCACCGGTATCGCCTCCTCCCCGGCGAAGCTGACAAGGCGGTGGCCATCCAGCCTGCCTTTCCCCGAGGGATGGCGGATAAGCTCAACAAAGAAATCATCGCCATAGATTTCACGGTAGAACCGGGCAGCCTCTCTTGCCTGTCCGATGTGACCCCTGCCAACCAGCGCCGGTATCTCGCCGCGGGCGCAGCCGGATAGCGCTATAAGTCCTTTGTTGAACCTCCGCAGCATTTCTCGGGTAGCCGCCGGCTCTCTCCCCCGGTTGGTGAGATGCGCTTCGGTCAGCAGACGGCAGAGACTGGTGTATCCCGGCAAGTCCCGACAGAGCAGGGTAAGATGATAGCCTCCTTCCAGGTCTACCTCACTGCCGATGATTGGCTTGATGCCAAGGGCTTTCGCCTTCTGGTAAAACCTTATGGCGCCCGTCAGCCGGTTGTGGTCAGTGAGGGCCATGGCCGGCATATTGAATTCCACGGCTCCCTCCAGGAGCCGTCCCAGCGATGAGGCCCCATCGAGAAAGCTGTACTCTGAATGAACATGCAGGTGAACAAAACTCATGGCAGGCAATCCTCAATCAAGCACCCTGTGCAGGAACCACCGCTCGCCGAGCCGGTAGAGTTCATAAGTCCCCATGCCGGAGTTCCTGGCGTTGACACGCAGGAAGAAGCGCACCTGTTTGCCCCGCCACCACTCAGCCGGTTCCCGCCACCAGCCGAGGGTATCCTCAACTCTATACAGCCTCTTCCTCCAGATGAAGGCGTCTACCAGGTCATCTTTATCCAGGTGTACTTTAATCGGTTCGCCGATTAGCTTTGACATCGCAGCGGCTCCAAAGAGCAATGGAATATAATTATAATAGAACATATGTACTAATGTCAAGTGGTCTTGCCTGTAGTTTTAGGGGATTAATGGGGTGAGTTTAAGATAATGAAGCAACTGGAACTGAATGGAACCTTGAACAACAGATGGTAACTCTAGCTATAAATTCGGTCAACTTCCGGGGGCACGTCAACCGCTGAGCCATTTAATACGGTTACTATGTTTTTGCGTTTCTTATAAACCTGCTCTACCATGGGCATCTGGCTCAATATGCCGCCTAACGGTACGGGACTCCGCAATGAGACAATTATCATAAGCCCTTCTTCTTCTGACCAATTGCTCGAGGCTATTCTCAGGTTTTCAACCGCCTTCAGGCATTTCCGGAACTGGTTTACCTGTTTAAAATCCTCTGACGACTCTATTTCCAGCCGAACATATCCCTCATAAAGCTCTGAACTGATATCACGGACATTAGCCCTGGCTGCTTTAGAGTCCCCGTTTTTCCTGCTTTTAAATTTCCCGTTTCTCTTGCTTTTAGATTTCCCGTTTCTCTTGCTCATGGTTTCTAGCTCTCGCCGGATATAGCTGCCTTAGAATCTTAATCTTAGCATCCTGCCCAACCGGCAGGTCACGCTCAAATAAGCCAACTTCCTTCGTGGTAACGCCAAAACGCTCGGCCACCTCCCGTTGCGTCAACTGCAGCGACGTGCGGATATTCCTCAGCATCTGTCCAAACGATGCCGGTGGGTCAATAGACAAGGCTTCACTCACTGTTCCATGCCCTCACTTTACAAATATGCTCTTAAAGTGACATTTTATGACAATTAAGGCTAGATAACAGATAGGAATTGGTATAAATAAGGTAAGAATCTGAGTGCCCAGGAGCGGAAACCAGTTAATGGGGCTATGGTTACAGCGAATTACTCAACCTGAAGACATTAAGCCAATAGCAGAGCAGGCGTTAGATAATAACAGGCCGACTTTAGTTGATGTTCATATAGATCCTGACGAAATGCCTTCATATAATGCTCGATCTGAAGCCATGGCATCCTTTACCGTCTTGATATGCTGTTGTCACGAGGTATTGCCTTAATAGATACTAGAATAATAATTTGTGTATGATACTATGTCAACATTGGCTCGATGTTCACGGTGAAGTCTAGAAAGACAAACAGCATAGGTATGGATGGCTGTATCGTATATTATATAATGGGCGTGTAATGGTGACTGGTAAGAACTCACGCAAGAGACAATTTGCCATTATCGGATTATTGGTAGCGACGACATGTATAACTATTGCTGGTTGTGTTTTTCTAATCATAAATTCAAAATACTTGAGCCAACTTGAGCCTCATAGCTATTCCGGGCTTTTCCTGATATCATTACTGGCCGGTGCGCCGCTACCGATATTCACTCCGGGTATTCTAATCACGTTCACTCTTGGAAGTATATTGAATCCCATATTAGTAGGAGTAGTTGCCGGGCTGGGTAATGCCGTAGGAAATGTGCTTGCTTATTGGACTGGCCATGGCGGAATACGTTTTTTTTCGACCCTCGGCAATATCAGCCAATTTAGCGAACCTAGCTCAAGCAGAATAGGGCAATTTATTAAGAAGATAAAAGGGTCGCGATTACTGCACTTCGTCAATCGACAGGATATGGTAGCCATTTTCTTATTGTCTATTTTCCCCAATCCGCTTCTCACGCCCATGGTTCTCAGTTTGGGAGCAGCACGTTCTAATTTTATGAAATTCCTTCTTGCCTGCTGGGCAGGTCAGACAATTCAGGCGATGGTCCTTGCTTATATAGGTCATTTTGGTTTACGTTCTCTATTGCGCTTTCTAGGCATATTCAGTGGAATTTAGGAGTAGGCTTGGTTTTAGAAACCTTAAACAGTTTCTAGGTGTAGAGATTTTTTAATCCAAAAAATTAAATGGGCTAGAAAATGGACACGCGCCGTCGTCAAAAAATTATCGTCACTACCGTCATAGCATTACTGCTCCTTGGAGTCTTACTGGTTGCTTTGGAGTGGCAAGATGTGCGACGGATAGTGAGTGAGGCAGACTGGGAACTGTCGCTGATTTCGCTATTGTTCATCGTGGTTACCTACTTATGTTTGAGCTATGGATTTGTCGTAGTGAGCAGAATTTTCGATATAAAGATGAGGTTACGACAACTATTAGGGATTGGATACGTATCTACTACATTAAATAATGTTTTAGCTTTTTTAGGTGCAGCCGGCCATTCCCTGCGCCTAGCGCTGATGAAGCGGCAAGAGGTTAAGGCAGGACAGGTGCTGGCTTCATCACTTTTTCATTCTCATCTCCACAATCTCGGCATGTTCTGCTTGCTTGATATTGGCTTGGTCTTTCTCGCGATTCACCACTCAGTGCACGGCAGCACCGCAATCGGCGTTGCACTGGCCTCAGGCTTGCTAATAATTCTTTTTATTATCGCTACCACGATCATCTTTATGCGGTCGCTCCGCCGGGTAGTGCTAAGATTATTGAGCAGAGCAATCCGGCTACTTGTGCGCAAAGATGTTACGTCTTTTCTAGATAGCTTTGACCAGGCTATGGTTCTTGGTGTTAAGGCATTGGGGAAACATTACTTGCTATCGGCTTTATTGATCTTATTAATAGCTGCTGAGTGGGTATCCACGATTGTCGCCATGTGGTTTTGCTTTGACGCTCTGGGCAACCCAATTAGCCTTGGAATACTAATAACAGGCTTTGCTGTAGGCATATCAGCCGGGAATCTTTCCATGGTGCCTGGAGGCTTCGGTGTACAGGAAGCTTCTATGGCCGGAATATATGCGCTGCTTGGCGTATCATTCGAGCAGGCAGTCTTAGCCTCAATCCTTTTCCGAGTAGTATATGACTTCATTCCATTCCTTGTTAGCCTGTTCTTCTACCGACGTCTGCTGCATCTTCCTTTGCCCACAGGCAAATAGTGGTAAGTTGGTTCGGGCGAATTTGGTTGGAGTCGGCACCTGGCGCGGGCTCAACTTTCTTTTTTACTCTTCCCTGCAAGCGTGAAGTATAAGAACGTAGTACGGCTACTGTTCTTGTGCCTGCTACCTGTTATGGATGTTTGCATAGCGACCAGAAATTGTCAGTGGCGATTTTACCATTACCCCAGACAATTTGCTTTCTCACCGAGAATCAGTATCCTCTCTAGATTTATGCAGACAATCTGTACTATTGTGACTTGGCTTAACAATTTGAGTATTTGTTGGACGTGTTGACCATCAACCTTATTATAATTGAAAAGATGGATTTTACCACTTGTTCTTATTTAATGGTTTTAATATTACCGTCGCTATGAACCCAACAATCCCAATAGTACTATCTGGTGATAACACTAAGCGCGTCCATCTCTATCAAGTAGTCAGGACGTGCTAGAGAGTAAGGCTGAATAACCGTGCTGATTGGCGGTGCTTCAACCAAATTGGGAGCGTATTGCCGGTAGTATTCCATCTCTGCTTCCCGCATTAATGAATAATCATTTATATCCTTTAGTAGTATAAAGGTTTGAATAATGTTGTTCATGGAGCCGCCGGCATCCTCTATGGTATCCCTGATAACGTCTAGGGTAACCTTCACCTGTTCGGTGATAGTAGTACCAATGGTATCCTCGCTCCTGGCTGTCCGGGCTGCACAACCGCCACCTATGATAAAATCACCAACAACCACAGCCTTCGAGAGGTGGGGCATACCGGCAGAAAACCAGGGAATAACCAGCCTCTTGCCAGCGCACCACTCAGGATACTTGGTCACTTTCCAGCCAGGCCGGTCTTCAGAAAGAACGGCAATTGCTTGTATCTCCACAAGGCAATCGGGCTTGGCTAAAGAAGCAGTTTTAATAAAAGTGCTGGCAGGCGGCTCATCTACCATGCGGCGGGCGTGGCTCTGGTAATACTCGCCTTCTGTTTCCCTCATGCGGGCATAATTGTCTAGGTCCGTAAGGAGGATTGTAGTCTCAATGAGCTTGTCCATAGTAGCTCCTGTTTCTCGTAGGGTACTTTTCAAGTTCTCGAGAGCGACCGTCATTTGCTCGGCTATGTTGTTACCTATAACTTGACCCGTTTCGAAGCTCCTTGCGTCCATTCCAGAACAAAAAACCAAGTTACCAACTACAGCTGACCTGGAATATGGTTGCTTGATGCCGGCAAAATACATCGGGTATTTTTTCACTTCCCAACCGGAGCTGTCTTTGGAAAGAACTGCGATAGCCTCTATTTCTACCAGAGCCTCGGGATTAACAAAATAATGGGACTGAATAACCTTACTCGCAGGTGGCTCAACTATAAGAGCGGGGGCATATTGCTGATAATACTGGAGCTCCACCTCTCGTATTCGGTCGTAATCTTCCATATTTCTGAGCAAAATACCTGTTCTGATAATATTATCCATCGAGGTTCCGGCCTCTTCCAGAGCGCCCTCGATTTTTTCCAGAGCTGACATTGCCTGCTCAGCTACATCGGGAATATATTTACTTGTCTCAGGCAGTCTTCCATCCATACCAGTGCAATAGACCAGATTACCAACTACAGCTGATTTTGAATATGGTTGCTTCACGCCAGCATAATATATTGGATATTTCGTTATTTCCAAAACCATTTTAACCTCCTGACAGTTTCGTATGTGAGATTATTAACGGGTTCTAAATAATTTTACCCCACATTAATTCCCTTGCCAAAACGGCACTATTATAACATTAAAATATGGGCAATGTAGGTTACTAATAATTAGCGTGGAGAATACCAGGATAGGAATTGTCCTAATAAATATATAAATGCATATTCCCTCCCCCGCACAGGAAAACGTGCTAGCTCTTGAAATTCTACGTTGTGACTTTTTGTTGGGTGGCGTGGGAGTGCACAATTCATCTTTTCGTGTCCGATACTATCTCGTTTTGTCATGGTTCTCTCTGGAAATCTCTCGAAGTGTAACTGTATAGACATCCGGTGAGAGAACAATACACAAGTGCTATTCTGTAAACAATACGCACTTTCTCACTAGAGTAAACGTATGTTGTATAACATTTTCGATGTTATAATAGCTACCTGGTGTATATCCCCGTTTTCAGCTTGCCGGAACCGTCACGATATTGCCGGATCAATCTCAAATTTATGTTTTTCACCACAATTCTTATGGCGTATTGTCGGTGACGGGCTCTTGATCACACCAATATCTATTGGCCATTAAAATACTGATTTTACCAGAAATTCACCTGAATTCCTTGATTTCAGATAGATAATATGATATACTGTTGTCCAATGTGACAACATACATACGAAATTACATTAATAACTAGGGGAAAATATGGTTCGCAAATACCTCGCGGTATCCAAAAGGCTACATAAAGCGCTGGAAGTGTACGCAAAACATTCGCAATCGACCTTAAAATCAGCGGTGGAGCACCTGATTGACCTTGGATTACACTACGAAGGAGAAGCTCATAAAAGGCCTGAGAATGAAAAGATATTCGATAAGCGTCTTCCCGAATTTCACTATACGATAGGCAGGTCGATGAGAACCTATTTGGCGGTTTCTCCCCGGATGTATGAAAAGGTCAGGTCATACATAGACACGAAAAAATTATCGCTGGTAGAGGGCACGTGGAGACTATTATCAATAGGCATGCAGTACAGTCTTGGGGGTGATCCGAGGAAAGATCCAAGATTTAAATCTGCTATGGAAATTGGAAGTATAATAGAGGAACATTTGAAGAAAAACCACAGGTTGCCGGTCGATAAATACCTGACTGCTGAAAGTCAGAGTAACCTGGAAGAAAGAGTCATCCGGATGCTGCAACATCAGGCACGGAGTGTGACGGGGAGGGGATATCAAAAAAACAAAATAAGCGATACCCATATCAAAATGATGGAAGCATATTACGCGACTATTCTCCAGGGTGCTCAGCAGAGGATTGAAAAGTTGGAGAAGAGGAATGAGTTTTTAGAGCGTGAAATAGTTCGGAGGGGCAAAGTATTCAAGCAACAAGGAACAGATTCTGTAGACAAGGCTGGCTTGTCAAGTCAGGGTGATGAATCTGGTGACGGTATCCAAAACGAATGGCCATCGCTTGAATAAACAATAAGATGAAAAGTGATGTGAGCAGAAGGGGCTTCGCCTTTGTATCCGGGATGACTTTTCCATCTGATATGGCTATACTTAACATGCTAATATCGTCTTCCTCACCATATTGTAACTGCTTGGGCTCGGCAGTAACAGTCATGAAATTCAACAAAAGGACATATAAGAATCTAAGGGAATTATTTAGCGACTTGTGGTTTCCAATCAGAAACAGGAAGCGATTGAGGG
>CAZPQB010000012.1:0-18614 GCA_964588605.1 uncultured Dehalococcoidaceae bacterium
CTGCTTAACATAGATGCTATTCCCCAATGGTTTAGTCCCCAGATATTGCCGTCAGGTCTATATTGAGCGAGCCATTCTTTCAAGTAACATTCGGATAGTTCACCAAATGGAGCATATGCTTCTTTTCCGCCCTTACCCAGAACTCTTATTATGCGATTCTGCCAGTCTATATGGGTTGGCTTGATATTTGTTAACTCCGACTTGCGGAGACCACTTTCAGTAAACATGGCAATGATAGCCTTGTCTCGAATATTAGGACATGAACTAATAAGTGTCTTGACCTGCTCGCTAGTGAGACTAGGTAAAATCAATTGAGGTCTCTTTGGGGCATCTACCCATAAAACGGGATTATTTTCTGGTCTAAACTTTAAGCCTGAGCTAGGACTATAGAGCCAATTATAAAAGGCTCTTATACATTTGAAATAATCGTACTTGCCCCCTATAGAGCATGATAGCGAATTAATGTAAGCATTTATCACTTTGGTGGTTGGTCTAAGCCCCAAACATGGTAAAGCCTTACCTAGGGTTTTTCTGTAATCCCAAAGTGTGCTCGGTGATATGCCTTCTCTCCGAGATTTAAGAAATAGCTCTAGGGCAGCCTCACAATCTTTATCCCTAGTCAACTCTGTGAGAGTAGCAAGTAATTTCTTAGATGGTGGACGCTTACCGCTTCTGACTTGTGAAATATATGATTTGCTTAAATTGCTTAACTTGGCAAGCTGAGAAACGGATAATTTATTAAGCAAATTGAGCGTAGCGAAGGGGCTGTTAACCGCTAGGTTGTTGGTTCGAATCCAGCTCGGGGAGCCACCGCCATACCACTAACCTAACTATCCTCCCACCGGTATCTTTTTTTTGTTTTTCAGCTTCTCCAGTCCGCAGCTAAAGCAGATACCGTTATGGCAGCTGATTACTCCACCGCACTCCGGGCAGCGCCACTTCTCCTCTTCCTTATCAAGAAATCGCTGTATGCCATTTAACTTGATAAACCCGAGGTTATCAATCATGCTCATATGGTAAAAGGTACGATAGCGCTTGTCGATATGCTGCAAATTACGGCAGGGAAAATCGTCACATTCATAGCAGTATTTCACTTTACCGCTCATGAGCAGTTCGCACTGCTTCTTGATAAAGGCACAATTTTTACCTCTCGGACGGCAGCCAGCACAGTAAGGCATCCTGACTCCCTGGCTCTTTACATCGTTTACTAAAGCGAGGTAGCTGCTGCACACGCCGCAGTTCATACCACAGGGAGCAATCAGTTCTTCATTCATCAGTTATCAAATACACCAAGGCGAAGATATCTTTAATCCCACTTTACTACTGATAGCTGAATACCTTCAACTTATTAAATCTGATACAATAGACCATGATACTTACAAGACCATAAAAATTACGAGAGGAGACTGAAAGATGAGTGTATCGACGCAAAAAGGGGTTGTCTCTTTTCTCGCCTTACATCGCCTGGCCGCCCTGACGGACGGCGTCTTCGCCATCGTGATGACCCTGCTGGTGCTGGAGATTGGCGTCCCGGAGATAGCGCCGTCATCGCTGCACGCGGAACTGCCCCGGAGGCTACTGGAACTATGGCCCAAGATGCTAAGCTACGCAATAAGTTTTATCATCCTGGGCATGTTCTGGTATTTCCATCACTTTACCTTTCATTATATCAAGCGTTCCGATAACGGACTAGTATGGTCAAATATATTTTTCCTGATGTTCATCGCCCTGATACCCTTTTCCACAGCCCTTTTCGGGAGCTACGAAAAGGAGCAGCTTCCGCTCATTATCTACGCCATCAATATCATACTCGCGATGGTTATGAGATTTATCATGTGGACATACGCCACGGGGAAGCACCGCCTGGTGGACAAAGATATCAGCCCCCGCTTATTAAAGGGGGACAGGTTAATTTCACTCGGTCTTCTCCTTATCTTCATGCTGATGATTGGCGTTTCTTTCATCAACGTGGGCGCCGCCCGTGCCGTATTCACGCTCCTGGGGGTGTTTGGTTTTTCAATGGGATTTATCGCAAGAAGGATTTTTCAATTATAAAATATCGGGGTGAAATGTCACCATCGTTTTACGGCTACCCACAAACCCAATATAGTAAAAGAGGGCCTGCCGGAACAGCCTAAAACTGCATCTCCGTCAGGTCAGGGCTGATGATTAGTTTGGGTTCGGTCACGGATTGAATATCCTCGGCGGTAAGGCCGGACGCCACCTCTTGCAAGACCAATCCCTTCGGAGTGACCTCAATGACAGCAAGGTCGGTGACGATGAGCTTGACCACGCCCTTGGCCGTGAGGGGATAATTGCACTCTTTTACAATCTTATACTGGCCATCATTGGTGACGTGCATCATAGCGATAATGACCTTCTTGGCACCGACCGCCAGGTCCATAGAGCCGCCTATGTTGCCGATATCCTCCGGAAGCCCCCGCCCGGGATTCTGCCACCCCGCCAGGTCGCCTTTCTCCGAGACCTGAAGGGCACCCAGGACAGCCACATCCATATAGCCGCCCCGTATCATGGCGAACGACTCATTTTCCGAGAAATAGCAGCTCCCCGGCAGTTCGGTTACCGGCTGGCAGCTGGCATTGATAAGGTCCTGTTCCACTTTATCCTGAGACGCCAGGGGGCCGGTGTTGAGCATGCCGAGCTCAGCCTGCAGCGTGATATCTCTACCCTCAATCCAGTCGGAGACCAGGGTCGGTATGCCGATGCCCAGGTTAACATAGGTGCCGTCTTCCAGTTCATTAGCCACCCGCAACGCCATTAACTCACGGGAGAGTCCTTTAAATTTCTTAGCTACTTTCTCCATCTGCCCTCTCCTCCAAATTTCTCAGTCGATAGTCGGGAAATATTCAGGCCTTTCTACCTTTACCACCCTCTGGACATAGACACCCGGTATGTGCACCATATCGCCATCAAGCTTTCCTGGCTCCACCAGGTTTTCCACGGCGGCAATGGTTATCCTGCCCGCTGCCGCCATTTCCGGGTTATAATTCCTGGCTGTCATGTGACAGGTAAGATTTCCTATGCGGTCGCCTTTGTAAGCATAGACGAAGGCATAGTCAGGTTTCAGGGCAAGCTCCAGCAGATATTCATGGCCGTCAAAGGTCCTCTTTTCCTTACCGGTCTCCACAACCGTCCCGACACCGGTGGGAGTATAGAAGGCGGCAATGCCGGCGCCAGCCACCCTTAGTTTCTCTGAAAATGTTCCCATAGGGTACACTTCCATTTCAAGCTCACCGGCACGGACAGCCTGCTCGGCGGGAGAATCAGCCCCCCGACTTGCAGAGCGATAGAAGGGATAATTACAGATAGCCTTTTTTACCTGCTTATTGATAACCAGCTGGTTAATGTCCTCATTTCCCGGTCCCATCTGCATACAGATAATGGTCAGGTCTTTAGCTCCCTGCTTTGCCAGAGCCCTGATGAGGGGAACAGGGGTTCCGGCGGTAAAGAAGCCTCCTATAGCAATGGAGGCTCCATCAGGAATATCGGCTACGGCTTCATCTACACTGGGATAAACTTTGTCCAAGACGAGTTCCTCCTAGGTCTAGACCTTCTGGCGGATTTCATAGCCAATGAGATTAAGCGCTTCTTCCAGGGCAAGCTCCATACAACTGAAATTCTTGGCCATACCAATATCTGTAACCAGCGGCTCCATAGCCAAGGCCAGAGCTGTCTGCATTCCGGCAACCACACAATTCGCCCCCAGCAAACGGACGGCACGTACCGTCTTTCTTAGCTGCTCGGCGACATTGGCTTCATCCATAACGGCTGCGGACAGGTCAAGAAGGACAACGCGTGTCTTGACACTTACGATATGGTTAAGCAGAT
The DNA here is from genome assembly GCA_964588605.1 of uncultured Dehalococcoidaceae bacterium. GTDB lineage: Bacteria > Chloroflexota > Dehalococcoidia > Dehalococcoidales > RBG-16-60-22 > CAZLEY01. The sequence continues at coordinate 3,850 of CAZPQB010000012.1, forward strand.
TGGTGGTGATATCCTCAAAGCGGTCAACATCAAGATGGCCAACCACCACCATAATCGACAGCCCGGGATACAGCTCGAATACCGGGGCCGCCAGAGCCTTCCACTTGTCAAGCTTGGCTTCCAGTTCATCGACACGGGCCTTGACCTCCGCCTCCGCCCCGCTCCAGGGCCTGTACCTGGCAAAGTAGCCAACACCGCCTATGTACTTACCATTGCTATCATAGAGATGCGATGCCGAGACACGTACCGGAACCAACTTGCCCGACTTCGTCTTGGTTATGGTTTCCATGTCATGAATGGTCCCGCCAGACTCGTAGATTTTGCGGTTGGCTTCCCGTGCCGCCTCCATACTTTCATAGACCTCAACGATGCTCTCGCCAATTAGCTCATTCATGTTGCGTTCTGTCAGCTTGCAGGCTTCCTTGTTGGCAAACTTAATAATGCCCTCGGCGTTAATGGCCAGAATAGCATCAGGGCAACCATTGAGTAATGCCTCCAGATGACCTCCACGATGTGCTGATAGCGGTTTCTCCATTTTCCTTCCCTCCTATTATACCAGTGCCATCTTATAGTATATATGTATCAGAAGATATATATATAAAGTATATATACGAGACACGATAATTGTCAAAGATACCGGGAGGCCGGAACAGCGATTGTAAAATAGCGCTCTATCTTCTATTATAGATATAGTTTATAGTTATACCCGTCATGAATGATAGCAACACCTCAGCAGACACGATAACATTCTTGGGGACGGCCGGCGCCCGCTTCATGGTGAGCCGTCAGCTGGCCGCCTCGGGCGGTTTATGGTTGAGCTTAAGCGGCACCGAAATACTTGTTGACCCAGGGCCGGGCAGTATTGTCCAATCCACCAAGAGAAAGCTACGAGCCGAGAAGCTGAGCGCCATCATCGTGTCTCACCGTCATCTGGACCACGCGGCAGATGTTAATATAATGGTGGAGGCCATGACCAATGGCGGCTTCAACCAGCACGGCTTGCTGTTCGCTCCCGCCGATGCCCTGGAAAAAGAGCCGATTATTTTTTCATATCTCAGAGCCTATATAGAAGGCACAGAAGTATTGAAAGAAGGCAAGTCATACACAATAGGCACGGTTTCCTTCACCACACCGGTCAGGCATATACACCCCGTAGAGACATACGGCATGTTGTTCCAGACCTCCAGGCATACCTTCGCTTATATTGCCGATACCCGATATTTCGAAGAACTGCACCAGAGCTATGCCAGCGAGATGATAATTATCAATATGGTGCTTACAGAACCCCGGCCTCCCATCGACCACCTGTCCATACCGGATGCCGAGTCCATAATCAAGGAGATAAAGCCCAAAGTGGCTATTTTAAACCATTTTGGTATGCATGTATGGCAAGCCAAGCCATGGACAATAGCCGAGAACCTATCTCAACAGACCGGGGTCAGGGTAATCGCCGCCAGGGATGGCATGAAATTCGACCTGGCCCAACTGGACGATAACTAAATTTTGTACTCAGCCGGTACCTATTTCTAATCAGGCAGAGAGGTAATTACCTAACCAGGAGGAAGCCGAAAACATGAACTATGCACGCCTGAAAATATGGTTTATCGTGACTTTTACCATGGTCGTGGCTGCCGTAGTGATTCGGTCCATCTGGCAGATAGTCGTTATCCCGACATCGGGCACGATGCTTATTTTCATACCGCTTATAGTAGGCATGCTCGGAGCGAACGCCCTGTTTGCTTATCTCGCTGTTAATACCCACAAGTTTAAGAGCCTGCCATTTTTAACCGGTATAACCGCGGTACTCACCGCGGGACTCATCGCCGGGGTTGCCCACTTCGTCCGTTTCATCATCTCACCCCTAGCCGAACACGCACTCTGCAAAGTAATAGGCTTCTTAGTGGTACTTTCCAGCGTTAGCGCCTATCTGATAATATTGTATATTATCTGGTCATTCCGGAAAGCCAGCAAAGGATAATTACGGTCGATAACAGCCGTACCGTCAGGACGTAAAATGGACAGCCAGAGATTTGAGCAGCTTGTCGCCAGAGCCGTTGACAGCTTACCCGATGAGCTTCACGACAGGCTGGAAAACGTCGATGTGGTCGTCGCCGACCAGCCGACACCCCAGCAACTGGAGACGGTGGGGAAAAGGAGGGGGGAAACCCTGCTGGGACTTTACGAAGGAGTCCCCCTGACCAAGCGAAGCGGACACTACGGCATGGTAGCACCGGATAAAATCACCATCTTCCAGAAGCCGATAGAGTCCATATGCAGAAATGATACCCAGATTGTCGCTGAGGTGCAGCGGGTAGTCCTGCATGAAATCGGCCATCACTTCGGCATCAGCGATGCCCGGCTGAAACAGCTGGGCATGGGCTAGGCATGAGACAATCGCCTTACCTTTTTCCTAATGACCTTATTCTCAAGATACTGCTAACCTATCGGCATTTACCACGTTATATAATAATGTAGCTAACAACAAATGTCAGAAGGAGCATAAGAATAAAACTGAGAATACTGAGAATCACATTAGTCAGCTGTCTTTTAGTTACCTCGTTCCTTCTGAGCGGTACCGCCTACGCTCAGGATGAAGAGCTCCCCGACCCGGGTATTACTCCGGATAATCCCTTCTATTTCTTTGATAAGCTGGGCAAAAATATAGGCATGTTTTTTACCTTCGGGACTGAGGCAAAAGCCAAAAAAGCCCTGCGATACGCTGAAGAGCGACTAGCCGAAGCCAAGGTAATGGCAACCAGAAATAAGATAAAAGAAATGATAACAGCCGCCAACGACTACGACGGCTTCATGGCCATGGTTAACGAGAGAGTGGAGGAGGCATGGCAGCGGGGCCCATCCGACAACATATCAGAAAGAGTGGCGCTGGCCACCTCAAAGCACCTCTCTATTTTAGACTGGGTAGAAGACCATGTACCTGATGAAGCCAAAGAAGCGATTGCCCGCGCTAGGGAGGCCTCAATGAACGGTCAGGTAAACGCCCTGCGTGCCCTGGCCAGAAATAGACTGGAAAATGCTTTTAATATCAATGCCGCCGCCATAGAGGGGCGAATGGAAAGAGCCCTAGTGAGAGCTACCGCGAACCTGACAACCGATAATACGAGTACTGATAATGTCACCAACGATATTAACGAAGCCCTGGACTATGCCATCAGGATTGCGGAACTGGAAGATGAAATGCTGGCCATAGCCGAGGAAAAAGGCCTCGATATTACCGCTCTCCAACAGCGCCTGGCCCATTCCACCGCCAACCGCCTGGAAGTTCTATCAAGTGTTTACGAAAAAGTACCCGAGACAGCCCGGCCGGCTATCGAAAGGGCTATAGAGAACTCGGTGAGAAAGTATGAAAGGGCCGTTGAGAAGCTTGAAAAGGTAAATGCCCTTGATGAAGCTACAGCAAATGTTACGGCTTTGCAGAATATCCCGCTGAAGGTTAGAGAGAAGCTTCAGCTACGCGTTACCAATCAGGTAAAGCTCTCCAATAACGTTTCCGGTAATGCAACCGAACCTGCCAGGATTCAGGCCGAAGTCAAGCAGAAGATAAGGGAACAAACATCCAACGTAAATTCCGGAGGACAGGGCAAGTAAACACCGGCAAACAGGAAGGGCAAACCACAGAAGCCAGCACATAAAACAGAAAGCAGGGGGCGGCGGCGGCCACTGAAATAACTAAACCTGAGGTGTCAGCTCCTTAACCATATAGTTACCCTGTGAGCCGTAACCAAATTCGGTGCGATAATATTCTTTGGCACCGGTCCCGCTCAGGACGACCAACCGGCACGCCATAAACTCTTCCCGGGCAATCAATTCCGCCTCCCGCAGCAACGCCTTACCCAGTCCCTTATGCTGGGCTGCCTCCGTTCTCTGCTCACTGAGAGGGACCTCGGGTCCGAAGACATGCAGCTCCCTGATGAGCGCATAATCCCCGTTCAAACCCCCACCCAGCGCCGGCACGGGCCCGCTTTGAACTCGCATCCGCAACAGGCCAAACAGCGTCTCCTCTTCGTCTTCAAAAGACAGGAAAATCTCCCTGCCACCCGAGGCATCATAGTCCAGCCTGACCATATGGGGCTCGCCTATATTACGGCCAGTCCGTGCCCGGTGACCATACTCCCGGCACCGGATGCAGCGGCACTCGATAGCCTGCTCCCTCATCCGCTCCCTGACGATATCACGCAGTGAATCCTTAAGACCGGCAACGATGAACTTCGATGGGATGTCACGCAGCACCCTGGAAATCCTGACGTATTTAGGCACGATGGATTTAATGCCGACCGTCAGATTGACCATGGTGTCATCGTCATAGGGCTGATAACGCCCGTCCCGATACCACCTTTCCAGCTCAGTGCCCTCCACAACCATGGTCGGATACAGCTTGAGTCCATCCGGCCGGAAGCGCTCATCACTGAAAAGCGCACGGGACAACGCCAGGTCTTTTTCGGGGGTCGACCCCGGCAAGCCCGGCATCCAGTGGTAATACACCTTAAATCCGTGCTCCCTGAGCATAGTGGTGGCTCTGACCACTTCCTTGACCGTATGTCCCCTCCTCACCAGCTTATAGATATCGTCGTCGAGGGTCTGAACGCCGAGTTCCACCCGGGTGGTGCCGAACTCCAGCATCCGGTCTATCTCCTGCTGCCCGCACCAGTCGGGCCTGGTCTCGATACACAATCCGGTACAGCGGTGACTGGCGGTCTCGTTAATTTGTTTGGCTTCTTCCAGAGTAGCCGATTCCACCCCGTTCAATCCGTCATAGCATTCCTTGATAAACCGGTATTGATAATCCACAGGATGAGCCAGGAAGGTACCGCCCATAATTATCAACTCGATTTTATCCGTGGGGTGCCCCATATCCGCGAATATACCGAGTCGCATCTCCACCTGCCGCCTGGCATCATAATCACACCTGATGGCACGCAGCACCGCCGGCGACTCCGGCGTATAGCTCTGCGGCGTATCCCGGTAGGTGGGGCAATACAGGCACTGGCCGGGACAGCTCATGGGCATGGTCATGACCGCCAGCGGGGTAACCCCGGATATGGTTCTTGCAAATTTCTTCATCTTACCTTTACTATTAGGTAGTCTTATTTAGTTTAGCAGATTTGGCCTTATGTCAACAATGAGAGACATATTCGACCAGATAGCTCCGGGGTGGTACAACTTCAGGCACTGGTCAATATTCCGTCCCGAGCTGGAAGCTCTGGCAGGGCGATGGCAGCGGGGCCGGCTAATCAATATCGGCTGCGCCCACGGGCCTGATTTCCTGCCCTTTAAAGAAGGCTTCGAGCTATACGGGGTGGACTTCTCCGCAAGAATGCTTAAAAACGCTAAAAAATACGCCGAAAAATTCAAATTTAGCGTCCGTCTGGTAGAGGCCGACGTCCGAAATCTTCCCTACACCGGGGAAGCGTTCGACCATGCCATAGCGGTGGCCACCTATCACCACATCGGAGATAAAGAGGGAAGACTTAAAGCAATGCAGGAACTATGGCGCGTGCTCAAGCCCGGCGGTGAGGCCTTCGTCACCGTATGGAACCGCTGGCAGCCCAGATTCTGGTTCCGGCATAAGGATATGCAGGTGCCGTGGCGCACCGGCGATAGAGTATTGTATAGATATTATCATCTTTTCTCTTACGGTGAACTGGAGAAGCTGGTAAAGCAGGCCGGTTTTAAGGTGCTGAAATTATCCCCCGAAAGCGCCTACCGCTTCCCACTCAAGAGCTTTTCAAGGAATATATGTATACTGGTTAGGAAGGGATAAGAGCGGGGAGAGATTTTAGAGAAGGGCGAAGCCCCTCTATCACTACACTCCCTTTGCCCTTGAGGGGAAGGGGACCAAGGGGATAGGGTTACTAAAGTCTAAAGCAACCGCTCTTTCAACGCCTTCAGGTTTACCACGTCTTCCCTGTTATACTCAAGTAGTCTATCCAAGGCATCCAGGTCAAAGGAATCGACATAGCGCCACCACAACCTCACGGCTTCACGTCCGTCCACTTCCTTGAGCTTCCTTTCTATGCCCAGCTGTCTTTCCACCGCCTTGAAGCCGCCACGCAGACGGCACCGCCAGCAATCATACATAAGGTCGCGATGGTTAAAAATCTCCTGAAGGTCAATACCCAGGGCAGCACGGATAAAGGGCAGGTCAAATCTTCTGCCGTTATAGGTGTAAATGATATCCACGCCTTCAAGGGCTTCCAGTATGCCGTCAGCGGTTATTTCCCTGCCCACCATCTGGATAAACCTGGCGCTGTTAACGTTGCACAGATAGATACCGACTACCGTAATATCGCAATAAAAGGCGGAAAGTCCTGTGGTTTCGATGTCCAGATAGGCTTCAGTCAAGGGCTGCAATTGATAAGCTCCATAATCGGAAAGTCAACTAAATTATACAATATAATAATATGAAGTAAAAAAGAATGGAAATCTCAAAAAGCACGAGTTGTGCTTAGCGCCTTACTTCTCCACCTCCACCCAGAGCTTCTTTCCGTCAGTGGTGAACTCTAAGGTGCCATGTTTATCTGTTCGATAGACATTCTCGCTGCCCAGTCTCCGCTCCAGCCGGCCCACTACAGCATCGCCGGGATGACCGAATTTATTCTCAGCACCGCACGAAATAACAGCTACCTCCGGATTGACGACCGCCAGGAACTCGGGAGTCGTTGAGGTGTCCGAGCCGTGGTGGGCAACCTTGAGAACGGTACTGGAAAGGTCAGCCCGCTTCCTCATAAGCTCCCATTCGGCTTCCCGCATGATATCGGCGGTCAGCAGGAAACTGATATTGCCGATGCTTAACTTCAGTACCACGCTATTATTATCTACATCCGACCCGGTACCTGTGAGTAAAATCGACGGTGGACTGAGTACCGTCATAACGATGCCATCACACAGGTTAATTTGCTGTCCGGCACAGGCCAGGGTTTGTCTGATGCCTCCCTCCTGAATAAGCCGCCGCCATTCATCATATACCGGGGACTCATATTCCAGAGCCGGATACAGCACCTGTCCGACCTCATAACGGCGGAGGACCTCCACCAGTCCGGCGAGGTGGTCGTGGTGAGGATGAGTCAGTACTAGCAAATCAATGGTCCTGTCCCAGAAAGGCATCTCCTTACCCAGCTCCAGATTTATCGCCTGGGAACTAGGGCCACCGTCAATGAGTACCTGCTGATTCCCCTTCCGAACGAGAATGGCGTCACCCTCGCCGACATCAAGAAAGCTGACATGCAGGTTATCATCAGGCATGGTGAACGCCGTAAAAGATACCAGCACGGCTATCACCAGCAACGGCGAGACTATCCACTTCCCGGCCCGGGAGAGTCTAAAGGATAGGCTAACGCCTGTCTTGAAACGGGCAGCCGCTCCAGAGAACACATTCTGCAAAGCTTTACGTCTGCTGCTAAACCAGATGGCCACAGCAAGAACCAGATAATAGCCCCAAACTAAGGCAGGACTAATCGAGTCCACCTCAATGGATGATATAGAGGGGGCTGCCAGACCGCTGACCACCAGCGTCATGTATGACAGGAAAAGCCAGGCCAGCCAGCCGAAAACATGAGCCACCGGCATGGCGACAACACCAATTAGCGCCGCCAGAACACCGATGATAATAACCCCAGGTAAAGCCGGCAGCGCCAGAAACGTGGCTAAAGGACCAACAAATGAAATAATACCGAAGTAATAGGCGACGACCGGCCAGACAGCGATGACAGCCCCCAGGGTAGCGCTTAAGGTATCAACAGCGACATTGGCGATTGAGACGGCGGCTCCTTCCTCGCCCAGTAACGCAGCAGTCGCTTTTCTGCCCAGATTCCGGAACACGGGGAAGAGAAAGACAAGGCCAGCCATAGCCAGAAAGCTCAACTGGAAAGACGCGTCACCCAGAATGTAAGGACTAATACCCACCATCACCGCTGCCGCGAAGGTCAGGGCGACAATGGCGCTTCGCTGCCTGCCCAGAAGCTCGGCGAAAAGAAACATGCTGGCCATGATGGCGCCCCTTACCACAGGCAGGTGCATTCCCGTAACCAGGGCATAGAGCCAGATGACACATAATGCCAGCCAGACATAGAGGTAATGCCGCCGGCCAAAGAGCCACAAACCTATACCGAGCATAACGCCCGCCATGATGCTGAGATGGAGTCCCGATATAGCCAGCAGATGGGACGTACCACTGCGGGCAAAGTCACCCGTGAGTTCCTGGGGAATATTGCCCCGGATACCCAGCATAACACCCTGAGCCAGCGACGCCTGCGGTTCCGGCAGGACCTCCGCCAGGTTCCGGGCAAGTCGGCTTCTCAATGAATGGACCCATGCCAGCGGCCTGAAGCCCCGCCCAGTTTCCAGGACCTCTATTTCAGGATAGAGCATGGTGGCATAAATTCCCTGATGCGCCAGATACCCTTTGTAATCGAAGTCATCAAGCCGGGGCGGCGTTTTCAGCTCCCCGGTTACCCCGAGCACATTGCCATACTCATAGGCGGGGTAGCGGGGCACAAATATCAGCGCCTTCCCTTCAACCTCCCGCCACTCGCCATCCAGCTTGATTTCAGCAACCGATAAAATGAGTCGGGTATTTTTATCCCTGACATCAGGGTCTTCCGACACCATACCTTTAAGCTCGATGGCACCACGGTCGTTATAGTAGTGCAGGCTGCTCTCATCAACCACATTCAGGCTGGAAAAGGAATAAGAAATCGCCGCCAGGATAGTGATAATCCCCAGGCTGATAAGTATAATCGGTTTTCGGTGACGACGGGTGAAAAACAGCAGGAGAAGGGGGACAAGTCCGGCGAGGCAGATTGCCAGAGGCACATTATATTTCGAACCCAGAAAGATTCCAGCTACCCAGACACAACTAAGGTAGATAAGCAACACAAACGCCGTCCTCAATATCCATCAGTGACAGTGATGAGGTGTTTGATATTTTCAAAGGTAGCCATACCTATACCCTCAACGTCGGTAAGCTCATTAATGTTACGGAAGGGGCCGTTTTGCTGCCGATAGTCAATAATTGCCTGAGCCCTGACGTCACCAATGCCAGGTAAGGCCGCCAAGAGCCACGCTTCAGCACGGTTGATGTTGACTTTCTGGGGCGGCTCTCCTTCGTTCATATCGGGGATGATGAGTTTAAGCTGGCTCAGGTCAGCATTATCGGTAGGGCCTCCCGCCACCTGGAGCACATCCTCAATGCTATCTCCGACTTCCAGAGGATAGAAGCCGGGGTTGCTAACGGCACCATCGACATAAATTTCACCGGACAGTTCACTTTCATTTACTACCGAAATTTCTATAGCCTGGCTCCGGCCACATTTCGACCAGATTACGACACCGCCAGAGATGATTACTACTGCCAGAACGATAGCTATTATTACCCAGCCGTTGATTATCCTGCCCGTCGTCATGAAAAGCCCTTGAATACCCGAGACCAGATATAAGCGCCAGTATGAAAAGCCCCCTTTGCCATCTGGCTAACCAGAAATGAACATATAACAAACAACGGGCTTACGTCAAATAAAATTATATAAGGTTATGTTTGCGCTTAATTGATAGTCTCACCCCACCTCGTCACCCCGGTCGCCTGTTTTATTTTCCCACCCAAGCCCACCCTCACATCACTCGCGGTTTAGCCCGTAAAGGTTACACCCCACCCCCAAATTCCGTGGGGTGGGGATAAAGCTGTGGAACAAGCCACTGATTCTAAGAGGGCGGGAGGGTGGGAAATTATATCAATGAGGCGGGGTGGAGGGGCAACACTTCACGGGATAAGCCCGTTCAAACGCCCCTCAGGGCGGCTTTCAACTCGTCTTTGGATTCAGGACTGGTGACGGCAATAATCTGGTCTCCCGCACGAAGGACGGTGTTGGCTGCCGGTACATGGGCACTGCCCTCACCGGGAATAATGAGGGCAAGCTTGCTTTCCTTGGGAAGTGAAAGCTCCTTCACTGTTTTGCCCACCGTGGTTGATTCGGGGGATATCTTGACATCCACAATGACCAGTCCCTTTTCGTCAATACTCATTAACTGCGTCAGGGGATGCGTGGGCACCTCACGCTCTATCGCCTCAAGAATGAGGTCAGTGGTACTGACGGTAACATCGACACCCAGTATTTTAAAGAGTTCGGCATTTTGAGGATTGCGGATACGCGCTATCGTACGTGGTACATTATGTTTATGCTTAGCTACCTGACAGGCAACCAGATTATCTTCATCATCGCCGGTCACCGCCACCAGCATATCGGCCCTTCCGGTGCCCACTTCAGCAAGGGTGGCGGCTTCACAACCATCCCCGCGGTAGCAGACGCTGCCCATCTCATCGGTTATGGTCTTGCATATGCGGGCATCCTTCTCCAGCAACAGCACCTCGTGACCCTCATTAAGAAGCGCCTTGAGCAGGTTATAACCCAGACGGCCTCCACCGACAACAACGATATACATAATCTCTCCTCAGCTCTCCAGTTTTTCTCGAAGCAACTGGGCAAACACCTTGGTCGGGCTTATTGTTTCCAGACCGAGAGCGCTATACATCTCCTCACGCAACGGGTCGTATATACGGCACATCACCCTGGGCACATTAAATATGTGCTTGGCAATCTGGCAGGACATTACGTTACGGTTATCTCCCTGCGTCAGCGCCACGAAAACATCCGCCTCCTCAATGCCGGCTTTCTTCAGCGCTTCCTGGTCAATACCGTTGCCAAACAAAGCGGCACCGCCAAACGTTGGCGGCAACCTGCGGAAACTATAGATGTCATTATCGAGAACGGTAACCTCGTGACCATCTTCATCCAGCAAAGACGCTAGCCGACCACCAACCCGCCCGCATCCCATAATAAGTACTTTCATCTTGCAGACCTAACCCTCAATTATTTATATGTTACTGCTGGTAGAGTATCACCGGACAGGGGGCGTTTTTCAATACGTAGGGCACGACATTTCCCAGGCTGAACTGTCCAAAGCTCCTCTTGTACTTGATACCCATCAATATAAGGTCGACACCTCTTTCCACAGATTCATCTATAATCGCCGGTCCGATTTCCCGAGCCTGAAGAACATCAGTCTCGACCTCATAGTCTTCTTCCTCAGCGATTACCTCGACGGCGTCCAGTACGTCCTCAGCATGTTTGATTTCAGACGTAATTTCTGCATCCAGAGGCAGGGCACGCTTGACGGCAACGACGCAGACCGCCCATACCTTACCCTTATCTTTCTTGGCCAGTCTGCAGGCCAGCTTCATGGTTTCCTCGTCTACCTCGGTGCCAACCACCGGCACAAGTATCTTTTTAAATTCCATCTATTTTAATAAGGTATTTATTTCAATAGTGGGTATTATAACGCTATTATTGAAAAACTACAATGCCTTTCTGACAAATTTATTATTGAATTTCCTCAGTTCATTTTATTACAAAATCCGATGATTTACGCTGCGTCAACCGGTAGAGATAATAGATAATAAGCCCGACGACCATCCAGCCGAGACCAACCCAGCGACTGTACGGCTCCGTAATCAGTATTATTATCCATATAGATATTGTGGCAGCAAAGCCTATCATGGCACTCACGGGCAACTCACGTCCCTTAATCCTGACATTCCAGCCAAGCTTGAAAGGACGGGCGAGCTCCGGCTTTCTGACCCTCAGGCTAAGGATGGAGGCATGAGCAAACATAAAGGCGAGCAGAGAGCCAACGGCATACAACGCCCCCATTCTAGCGAAAACATCGGACTCAAAAAATCCCGGAACCAGGATTAGTATAGCAATCAGGCTGAAAACAATAATGGCGATGTAAGGCGTTTTAAATTTGGTGTGCACCCGGCTAAGCACCGGCGGTACCAGACTATTAGTTCCCAGCGAAAAGGCAAGCCTTGATATGCCGATAAGCCCGGCATTGGTAGCTATAAGCAATATGGTGCCAGCCAGAACAGCAATCAGCGGTTTCAGGACGGTACGTATTAACTCTATAGGAAGATGGAAAGCAATGCCGGCAACCGGGTCCCTGGACCACTCTGAAGCGAGTTCTTCAGGAGGCATGGCTGACAGCGAAACCAGAGAAATGCCGGCGAAAATTACCAGAACGGCAATGATCATCATAACCAGAGCCCTGGGAACATTCGTCTCCGGTCGTTTAGTTTCCTCAGCCATCTGCGACATGGTTTCGATACCGGTATAGGCAATAGAAGCCATGGCTATGCCGAGAATCAGGTTACTCGGTGTCGGCCAGTTATCAACAATACGGCTAACCAGGACGGTAGGATTGAACAACACGATAAAGCCGATAACAACAAGCGAAACCTGGGTCAGGATGTCCAGCACCGCGGCACCGACATTAATAAAGGAAGTCTCCCTGATGCCGATGACATTTAAGACCATAAGGAAGAAAATGATTCCCATAGAAGTAGCTGTCCCAATAAATGCCGAGTCCTTAAAGGGCTCCCAGAAAAATCCCAGATAGGGCGGTATGGTGAAGGCGGAGATAGAGATAGTAACAATATAGCTCAGCATCAGCGCCCAACCGGCGATAAAGCCGGCCAGGTTCCCGAAACCATGCCGGGCGAAACTGGCTGAGCCCCCGGCTTCGGGCAGAGCCGCTGTACCCTCGGCATAGGTCAGGGCTGTAAATATAAACAGTATGCCGGCAATACCCAGAGCTACCGGCGTAGCCCCCATAGCCACCAGAGCCACAATACCCAGCGCGTAGTAAATGGAGGAGCCGACATTGCCATAGCCAGCGCTGAATACGGCGGGAACACCAAGCACTCTCCTCAGGCGAAATCGTTTGATTCTCCTCGGGCGAAAAATTCTATCACCAAGCTTAGGATTCCATCTCTCCGGCATATCTCTTTATCTGTCCAATCGCACTACGATATCATCATACTAATTATATAAAATTTATGTACAATTGAGATATTTTACGCGCTTAAAGGCTGACTGTCAAATTACAATTCTACACCATAAACTTGACATATGGCAATAAAAAGGCTATAATATGGACTAATGTCACTTTATTTTAGTGTACCATGATAATAAGAACGAGAGTCTTTGAACTCGCCATAAAAAAATACCATAACCTATCCGACCTAGCCAGAGCCATGGACCTGTCAATAAGCCAGGTTTACCGGGTACGCGTCGGCAAACGCGGCATCAATGAGAAATTTATTATCGGCGCCAAGAAGGCTTTCCCGGAGTACAGACTCGATGAGCTGTTTTATTTCAATATGGGCCAATCATCCAGAGAAGAGATAAAGCAACCGGTTACCAGCCGACGAAATCATGCTGTCCGATGATGCAATGCAACAGACATCCAGAAAATTCCAGTACCTAAATTTCGATATCCTCCGCCCCGATTTTATGAAGGTCATCCATGCTTTCCAGGTGATCCACATAAAGTTGCCCGTCCAGATGGTCTATCTCATGCTCCAGCGCCTGAGCCATCAGCCCTTCCGCCTTAATCCGCACTTCCTTCCAGTTCAGGTCACGCCATTTAGCCGTAACTGATTCGGCACGATTTATCTGCCCCATATATCCCGGCACACTGAGACAGCCCTCGCTCACCAGGCGCTCACCCTTGCGGCGTACTATTTCGGGATTGATTAATATGATATCTTCTTCGTCGGGCAGGCCGATAACAACCACACGCAGAGAGACACCTACCTGAGGCGCCGCCAATCCTACTCGCCCGGGGTCGGCATGCAGCGTTTCCCGCATATCAGCTACCAGTCTCTTGATGGAGCCATCGATACTTCTTACCCTTTTTGCCTTCTGCCTCAAGACCGGGTCAGGTAATGACCGAATAGGAAGAACAGCCATAGTATCACCAGCAGAATTATAGTTAATAAAGTCTAAATTGTAAAATTTCAACTTAATAAATTGTTTAACAACCCACCCCCTATCCCTCACTACCCCAGCCGCCTGTTGTATTTTCCCACCCAAGCCCGCCCTCGCGCCACCTACGGTATAATCCTTGGATGCCATGAGGGTGGGTGGGTGGTAAGAAAAATCTAGGCGGGGGTGGCGCAGGTGGGGAGTGACACCAAGGAGGCGGTGGGGAATATATAAGGCAGGCTTCTTTCGCGCTCTAAAATCTCTCCCCTAAATCAGGCTCACCGGGTCAATATCTATCGTCCAGCCCTGGGGAAAAGGAACCTGCGATAAAAAGGCGGACAGCTCAGAGCCACGAAGCAGGAGCTGCCAGCGGTACCTGCCCCGCAGCCGGGGGATATAGGCCGGGGCGGGGCCTATCAGGCTGATGCCTCCTATTCCCCTGGCATCCCTTTCCTCAATAAGCAGGTTTTTCATTCTTAACGCCTCGCGCTGGCAGAGGGAATCATTGGCATGGGCATAAACAAGTCGGACCAGCCGCGTGAAAGGGGGATTATGAAGCTGGCGGCGGTAGGCGATTTCCTGCTCATAGAAAGCGGCGTAGTCATGCCGGGCAGCGGCCTGTATGGCATAATGCTCCGGGGAGAAAGTCTGGATGATGACTCTGCCTCCGGCGATACCACGTCCAGCCCTGCCGGCGACCTGACTTAAAATCTGGAAAGTCCTCTCACCGGCACGGAAATCGGGCAGGTTCAGGCTGGTATCAGCACTGATTATCCCGACCAGGGTAACCGAGGGTATATCCAATCCTTTGGCGACCATCTGGGTACCGATGAGGATATCGGCTTCACGACTGCGGAACTTCCGCAAAATATCCTCGTGAGATGACTTACCACTGGTGACGTCGCTGTCCCAGCGCAGCTTCCGGGCACG
>CAZPQB010000012.1:18714-25842 GCA_964588605.1 uncultured Dehalococcoidaceae bacterium
GCTTTATAAAAGGTCTCTACATCGGGGGTGGCGCTGCCCAGAACGACCACCGCCCCGGTTGCTTCCGCCAGCTTTATGGCGACATCACGGGCATGGTAATGTGGCGAGGTATCCTGCTTGTAGGTCCACTCATACTCCTCATCGATAACGATGAGACCCAGGTCCGGCTGAGGGGTAAAGAGAGCGCTGCGGGAACCGATAACGACATCGAACTCTCCATTCCTTATACGGTGCCACTCATCATACTGTTCCCCCAGGGAAAGCTTGCTGTGAAATACCGCCACCCTGCGGGGAAAGCGGGAGGCAAAGCGTTCGATGGTCTGCGGGGTCAGGGCAATCTCCGGGACGAGGACAATACCCTTTTTGCTCAGGCCCACCGCCTCAGCTAGAGCCTGCAAATATACCTCGGTCTTGCCGCTGCCGGTAACCCCGTGGAGCAGAAAAATACCAGGTGACGTATCTCCCTGTGCCATCTGCCGCAGGCCTGCTTTTATGGAATCAAAAGCCGATTGCTGAGCGGCGGTAAGTTTTAACGGATGGGAGAGCTCTATATCCTTGTATGAAATCGGTTCGCGCTTGACATCAACCTGCTGAAATGTGACCAGCCCCTTGCGCAGGAGGGCGTCAGCCGTGGCTTTGCTGCATCCTGTCTGCTCTCTAGCTTCCGTCCAGGATACTGGCGAAGCTCGTTCCCTTAGAAACGTAAAAAGAGCCGCCTGCTTCGCCGCCAGTTCTGGTTTTCCACCGTCACCACCCGATAGACTTATGTAAAGCTCTTTCCTGGGCCTTACTCTGACCGATTCCATCTCATAACTTCTCACCAGGAGGCCCTGCCTGACCAGTTGTGAGACAACAGCCTGAGCCTTTTTCTTGCCGAGCGCCTTTTCCAGCTTCCTCAATTCAACGTTACCCTGCCCCACCAGGTCGAGAACCCGCCTCTGCTCCCCGGTGAGGGATAAGCCGTCAGCTTTATCGGGTGCAGCGCTGAGAAGCGTGACCGCTTTTCGTTCAAATCCCGGCGGCAGCATCAAAGCCACAGCGCTAAAAAGCGGCGATAGATAGTACTCACTTATCCAGCGCGCCAGCGATATATAAAGTGGGGATATTACTGGTTCCGGGTCAATAACGTCAATTATCTCTCTGGTATCTTCTACCGCCGGATACTGGCTCAGTTCCAGAACAATACCCTGGAGTGTTTTTTCGCCAAAAGGAACCAGTACGGCCTGTCCTTCACTGACTGATAAACCAGAGGGAATGGCATAACTGAAAGTCCGGCGCTGGGCTACCGGTGAATTAACACTAACCTCGGCGTATCTCATTACAGACTCCAGAGGGTAACCATGATTATACCCAGCATTGGAGAGAGCGTCTATTGATTATAGTTAAGGTGTTTCTTTGTCTGGCTCCTGGTCTTCTGCCGGTTCTACGTCCGATTCCGTCTCCGCTTCCTTTTCCATGACCGGTGCCTGTTCCGGCTCAGGAGCTGCGGTCTTCTCTTCTTCCGGGACGGGCTCCGGCTCCTTCTCAAGAGTCGGCTCCTCTTCCTTTATCTCTTCCGGAACAGCCTCTGGTTCCTCGACCGTTTCTTCAGCTTCTTCTTCCGGTACTATCTCGGTTGCAACAGCCGCTTCCGGCTCCTGCATTCCCTCGGCTACCAGCTCCTCTTCAACTACCGTCTCCGGTGCCTTCTCCACCACTGCTTCCGGTCCTTCTTCCGACACTGCTTCTGCTTCCTCTTCCTCTTCTAGGACAGCCTCAGGTTCCAGGACTTCCTCCGGCTCCGGTTCCAGCAGTTCTTCCGCAATCGCTTTCACCTTCCTGTCGACGCGCTTTATCTTCCGGCGGGCCTTTTTGCCGCTGAGTCCCCGCAGATAGTAAAGCTTGGCCCGTCGTACCTTGCCGTGACGCACCACTTCCACTTTCTCAATCAGCGGCGAATAAAGCGGGAAGGTACGCTCAACTCCTATGCCAAAGGCGACATGCCTCACCGCAAAATTCGCACCGGTACCGCCGCGCCGCACCTGGATGACCACGCCCTGGAACACCTGGATGCGCTCCTTGCCTCCCTCTACTATCCTGGAACTGACCCTTACGGTGTCACCGGGGACAATGTCAGGTATCTTTGGATTCTTCTTAATTTCAACCAGTGATGCTATATTCATTCTAAGGCTCCCTATCCGTATTGAGATGAGACGGCTTCGCCGTCAATCGTTCTACCAACCGTTTATCTTCTATGCCCAGATTCACCTTATCCAGCAACTCCGGACGGCGTTCCAGAGTCCGCCGGATAATCTGCTCCCGGCGCCACTTGGCAATCATGGCGTGATTACCTGATAGTAAAATCTCAGGCACTGACCACCCTTTATAAACAGCCGGACGGGTGTACTGAGGATATTCCAGCAATCCGGCGGTATGAGAATCATCCAGTGGTGAATCCTCCGAACCAAGGACTCCCGGCAGAAGGCGGAGCACAGCATCCATGACCACCATAGCGGGTACTTCGCCGCCTGTCAGCACATAGTCGCCGATACTGATTTCATCAGTAGCCAGATGCTCGCGAACCCGCTCGTCAACTCCCTCATAATGCCCGCATATAAGTATCAGTTGGCTTTGCCGAGACAGCTCCTGGGCAATCTGCTGGGAAAAGAGACGCCCCTGGGGAGTAAGTAGAATGACCGGCGCTTTGTCGGCTTTATCATTGATGTCTTTTCTTATTGACTCCACCGCCTCGAAAATAGGCCCGGGTTTGAGCACCATACCGGAACCGCCACCGTAAGGATAGTCATCGACGATATTATGCTTATCATGCGTGAAATCCCGTATATTATGCAGGTTGATATTGACCAGTCTGTTATCAACAGCTCTTTTGAAAATACCGAAACTGAAGGGGACTTCAAACATCTGCGGGAATAGCGTCAGTACATCAATTCTCATTACCCTGGATTATCCCGGCATCCTGAAGTGTATGCTCGGTTACCTCCCCCTTAATAATCTCCACAGCATGAGGAATGGCCGGCAGCACCACCTCGAGACACTCCTCGACCGCTTTGGGACTACCGGGCAGGTTGATAATCAGGCACTGCCCCCTGATACCAGCCGTAGCCCGACTCAGCACCGCCATCGGTGTCTTCTCCAGAGATTTTAACCTCATTGCCTCGGCAAATCCGGGTACAGTCTTATCAATTACCGAAAGCGTCGCTTCCGGAGTGACATCCCGCCGCCCCAGACCGGTGCCGCCGGTGGTCAGAATAACATCCACTGTACCCCCATCAGCCCACTCGGCAAGTTTGCCGGCAATAGCCGCCTGTTCATCAGGAATAACCTCATATTTAATAATGGTACTTTCTATTGCAGACAAACCTTCCCTGACGACCTCGCCGCTCCTATCATGGCGCTGCCCCTGAGAACCTTTATCACTGATAGTCAGTATACCCACATTTACCATAAGAATGTCTCCAGAAAACAAGATATATTTTACCATATATGAGGCTCAACTTAAAACTACCCACTTTATGGCTATGTTTTTACAGCCCTCCCACTTTGCCCCACCCCCTTTTATCCCACCTCAATCTATAAGAACAAGGGTAAGGTGAGAGCACCAATAGTATTACAGGGCAGCCCCGGAAAAATCCCTCATCGTTATCCCCCTATAATCGATAGAATCATCGGGCATAAACAGAGACATAACCTGCCTACTATCACAAATTTATCACATTTTTTTAAATTTCATGCTAAAAAACTTGACAAATGTGGTTTAGTGTGTTATAAAATGGTGAAATATGGTGAATTATGGGGATTTGTGGTGAATAATCGTGACCATGTTTTACGGTGAGTTTGACTACAAGATAGATGAAAAAGGCAGGGTGCCCATACCACCCCGATTCCGTAGCGCCTTAAAAGACGGCGTGGTACTGACCCCAGGCGTCGAGAAATGCATTACCGCTTACACAGTACCAGAATGGAAAAAGCTATCCTCAGCACTCACCAGCGGCTCGCTAACACGCAGCAAAATGAGAAGGCTGAATCGGGCTGTCTTCGCCACGGCCTTCAGTACCAATATTGACAATCAGGGTCGCATTGCCATCCCGGCACCGCTGAAGGCACATGCCCAGATTGTGGACGAAGTGACTGTCATTGGAGCCAACACATATCTGGAGATATGGAACAGAATACATTGGGAGGAAGAGAAGAGTATTAGTCAGGAACAGTCCTGGCAGACTATTGAAAGCCTGGAGAATAGCTGATGAACACACATAGGTCAGCCTCCAGTCATACTCCGGTTCTTCTTTCAGAGACCCTCAGGGCATTGTCCGTACAGCCAGGGGGAAGGTACATTGATTGTACGCTGGGCAGCGGAGGACATGCTGCCTCTATTCTGGACCACAGTTCACCCGGCGGACAGTTACTGGGCATTGACGCCGACCCGAATGCCATAGAAGCAGCGCAGGAGAGGCTCCAGCATTACAAAGATTCAATCCGCCTGGTCAATGATAACTTCGTTAATCTGCAGGCCATCTGCCATAAATACGATTTCTCCCCGGTACATGGCATCCTGTTCGACCTTGGCATCTCCTCCCTTCAACTCAACGGGAATGGCCGTGGCTTCAGCTTTCAGTTTGATGCACCCCTGGATATGCGATTCAACCCCAACCAGAAAGTTACGGCCGCCGATATTGTTAATACGACCTCGGAGGCGAGACTGGCTCACCTGATAAAAACGTACGGAGAAGAAAGTCACGGCCATCAAATCGCCAGAAGTATCATAAAAGAACGCCCCATAGAGACCACACGCCAGCTGGCCCGCCTTATAGAGAGAGCTGTCAGCCGAAGAGGCAAACTGCATCCGGCCACGAAGACATTCCAGGCACTGCGAATTGCTGTTAACCACGAACTTGAATACCTGGAAACAGCCCTGAGGCAGGCCATTGAGCTGCTCGGCTTTGAGGGCAGACTGGTGGTGATCAGTTATCATTCTCTGGAGGACAGAATCGTCAAGCAGTTTATGCAGAGAGAAGCCAGGAACTGCATCTGCCCCCCAGATACACCAACCTGCATATGTCATCACACATCTCGCCTCAAGTTAATAAATAAGAAAGTAATTACCCCTTCGCCGATGGAAACTAGCTTTAACCCACGAAGTCGGAGTGCCAAATTAAGAGCGGCGGAACGCATTTTGACGCAAGGTGATTCCTACGCCACCACGGAGGAACATTCCTTCATAACCATCGCCAAGTCCAGCGGGTGGCGAAGGCCAGCTCTGGTAAAAAAAATAAGGACGGCTTTTACAGCAGCCTAGACTATATAGAGAGTCCAAAAAGGAGGTCTCTAACAATGTGATAACCGGGCAACAACAGAACGTAGACTAAATCCAGTGAAAAAGGAGGGCAGATGAAAAGACGAAATGTTGTAGCTTCAATTGATGTTGGAACCACCAAGATATGCACGATACTGGCAGATGTTAGTGATGGCGATAGCCCGCGTGTGGTGGGCGTCGGCATCTCCCCGTCCCAGGGACTGCATAAAGGCCTGGTGGTGAACATTAATGAAGCCAGAGAATCAATTCGTGATTCGGTAAGAAAGGCAGAACAGACCAGCAACTACAAGGTGGAATCAGCTTACGTCGGCGTTACCGGCAGACATGTCACCTCCATGAACAACCGCGGCGTAGTTGCCATCACACGCAATGACCGCGTCGTAAGGCCCGACGACCTGAAGCGTGTCCTTGCCTCTGCCCAAAGCGTTAAGACTGCTGGAGACAGAAGGCTGCTCCATATTATTCCTCGCAGTTACGCTGTTGATGGTCAGGCAGGAGTGAAAAACCCGGTAGGAATGCATGGTTTCCGGCTTGACGTGGAAACACACGTCATCACGGCTGCTGTAACCTCTATTCAGAATCTTGTAAAATGCATCCGCAGTATCGGGATAGACATCGAGGACCTCGTCCTCGAGCCCCTGGCCAGCAGCGAAGCCATACTTACCGAAGACGAAAAGCAGGTAGGCGTGATACTGGCTGATATCGGTGGCGGGACCACAGACGTGGCCGTCTTCAGGGATGGCAGTATCTGGCATACTTCCATCCTGCCAGTAGCCGGCTACCAGCTTACCCGGGATGTTGCCATCGGTCTGGGGCTGCCATTTGATATCGCCGAGGAGATGAAGAAAAAGTACGGCAGCGTTATGCCCGTTTATGAGGGCAAGGTGGATACCGCCCCGGCAATTTCGCAGGACGGACATGGTGTCTCTTACCAGGACCTGTGTGAAATTATCAGGGCCAGAGTGGAAGAGATTATGAAGCTCATCCTGCTGGAAATGCCGAATTCAGAATATGAATCACTGGTCCCGGGCGGACTGGTGCTTACCGGTGGCAGCTCTAACCTTGCCGGCATAGCTACCCTCGGGCGCGAGGTCCTCAGACTCCCGGTAAGGATAGGCACGCCAACTAACGTGCATGGCATTGCTGACGTGCTTCGAGACCCGGCATACGCCACCAGCGTTGGCCTTCTGCTATGGGGAGCAAAATACGAAGGTAGGAAGACATGGAAATCAGGATTATTCGGCGGGGCTCTAAAACGGCTGGCCACCCAGCTTAGAAGGATGTTCCGCTGAATGTACCAGAAAACAGGGGATTAATTTTAAGAACCAGTGAAAGGAGGAGGAGATGGCAAGAACAAGTTTTGTTGCTAATCCAGCGAAAATAAAGGTTATCGGGTTAGGTGGTGGCGGCTGTAATGCCGTAACCCGCATGGTTAGAGAGAATATTCAGAGCGTGGAATTCATCGCCATGAACACCGATGCCCAGGCCCTGGCGATATGCGAAGCCCCACAATGCATACAGATTGGAGCCAAGCTGACGAAGGGTCTCGGTGTAGGCGGAGACCACAACCTGGGGACAAAAGCCGCCGAGGAAAGCCGCGACGAGCTCAGGGACCTGGTATCCGGGGCTGACATGGTATTTGTCACCGCAGGTATGGGTGGCGGCACCGGTACGGGAGCGGCTCCGGTTATTGCTGAAATTGCCAAAAACAGCGGCGCTCTCACCATCGCCGTGGTTACCAAACCATTCACCTTTGAAGGCTCACACCGCTGCGAGGTAGCTGATGACGGCATCAACAGCCTGCTGGACAAGGT
>CAZPQB010000013.1:0-25372 GCA_964588605.1 uncultured Dehalococcoidaceae bacterium
AAAGGGGGTGGGTAGGTATTCACGGGCTAAGCCGCCAGTGTTTCGAGGGCGGGCTTGGGTGGGAAAGGATAAGAAGGGAAAGGGTCCCGAACCCCCTCCTGAACACCTTTCAAGCATAGTCACGTGGCTTCGCTCAGTTCTCTTAGCAGTTTAAGAGTCTCTTCGGCCTCGGCCGGGTCGATAACGCTGATAGCGTAGCCGGTGTGCAGCAGCACGTAATCGCCCACCTTGGCCTCGGGGGTAAGCTGCAGGCTTATCTGGCGGGTGACCCCCTCGATATCCGCCTCGGCCTGCTGTCCGTCTATCGACTTTATTAACGCCGGTATGGCTAAACACATGGGTTTTTACCTCTTGTTTTTTATCTCCTTGCCGATTTTAAAGGCGTCGGCGATGACATCTCCGACAGCGTTGTACCTGGCGGATGACCCTAGGCTGAAGATAAGGGGCTTAATTTTCATAATGTCGGGTTTCCCGTCCGTCAGGCAGTCCTCGGACACGTGGGTCTCCACCACCTTGCCGATAACCAGGGCATGACTGCCCATATTGAGGATATGTACGACCTCCAGTTCCAGGTTAACGGGGCATTGCTCGATGAGCGGGGCGGTGTCCAGTGTTCCGTAAAAAACCTTGAAGCCGCAGTCTTTGACCTTATCCGCCTTCGCCCCGGTGACAAGTCCGCAGTAATCGGTCTCCTTAACCATCTCGCGGGATGGGATATTGATAGAGAAGGCCCTGTTCTGGTAGACGCCTTTCAGGGTGTGTCGGTGGTGCTGAACGCCAACAGTGATAGCCGGCGGCGTGCTGGCGGCTACGCCTGTCCAGGCATACGTTGCGAAATCAATACCACCGTCAAAGACGGTACCGACCAGAATGGCGGGGTGGGGCCAGAGCATCGGTTGCGGACCTAGTTTCTTTTTACTCATGGTCAGCCTCCTCGTTAAAATTAGCAATCAACACCTGCCCCAGCGAGATGCCTCCGTCATTGCACGGCACCTGCCGGTGTGTATAGACGTTAAATCCGGCGGACTCCAGCCGGGCTGTTGCTTTCCTTAGCAGCAATCGATTCTGAAAAACCCCGCCGCTCAGCGCCACCCCGGTAATGCCGGTTTCCGCTGAAATCACCCGGCACAGCTCCACTATCATCCGGGCTACGGTATTATGGAAACGGGTAGCTATAATGGCTTCAGGCGTGTTGCTGTGTAAATCATCGATGATGGCGGCGAACGTATCCTGGAGCCTGATAATTCTGGCGCCCTCCTGCTCAATAACCGTGAATGGGTAGTCTCCGGTTTCACCGACGGCATCGCCGGCAAGCATCTCCAGGTCGATGGCCGCCTGTGCTTCGTATTCTATAACGCCTCGCAACCCGATAAGTGCCGACACAGCGTCGAAGAACCGACCGCAGCTGGAGGTCAGCGGTGCGTTCAGGCTGTTCTCCACCTGGCTTCTAATGATGTCAACCTCAGCATCGTCAACCTGTTTGAAGAGGGGAAGTCTATGGTCTATATCAATACCCAGCGATAGCAGGTAGCCGGTGGCGGTGCGGTAAGGTTTTTTAATCGCCAGGGCGCCGCCGGGCAGGGGGAGGTATTCAAAATGACCCATGCGTGTGAATCCCTTGTAATCAGCCGTGAGGAATTCACCGCCCCAGATATGGCCGTCGGTGCCGTAGCCGGTGCCGTCAAAGGACACCCCGATGACCGGCTCTTCCAGGCCGTTATCCGCCAGGCAGCTGGCGATATGGGCGTGGTGGTGCTGTATGGGTATGAGTTTAATGCTGTCTCTGGCTGCCAGCTCCTTGGCGTATTTGGTCGCCAGGTACTCGGGATGAAGGTCGTGGGCGATAATCTCCGGCTCTATTCTGAATAACCTTTTATAAAGCTCGATGGTATTTACAAAATGCTCCAGTGTTTCCATGTTTTCCATATCGCCGATGTGCTGGCTTAAAAAGGCGTAGTTATCGCGTGTCAGGCAGAAGGTGTTCTTCTCCTCGGCGCCGCAGCCCAGTATCTGCCGGCTTTTGTAATTGAGGTGGATGGGTTGGGGGGCATAGCCTCGGGCGCGCCGCACAAACTGGGGGATGTCCCTTTCCACTATGGTAACGCTGTCATCGTAACGGGCGTAGATATCACGGTTGTGCATCAGGAAATAATCGGCAATGCCGCCGAGCCGCCTTATGGCCTCGTCATTGTCCTTGGCGATGGGCTCCTCGCTGAGGTTGCCGCTGGTCATAACGAGAGGCATGCCGGTCTCGCGGAGCAGGATATGGTGCAGCGGGGTGTAGGGTAACATAACGCCGAGGTACTTCAAGCCGGGGGCTACGGCTGGAGTTATCGATGAATCAGCCCGCCACTTCATGAGGACGATAGGACTTCCCGGTGAGGTGAGCAGTGTTTCTTCCTCTTTGTTTATGTCACAGTGTTGTCTCGCTTCGTCAAGAGAGGATACCATCACCGCCAGGGGCTTGGCGGGCCGATTTTTTCTCTGCCGCAGTCGGTTGACCGTTTTCCGGCTGGTGGCGTCGCAGGCCAGCAGAAAACCGCCCAGCCCTTTGACGGCGATTATCTCTCCCTTTCTTAATAGCTGGCTGGTCATCTCAATTATGTCCTTGCAGGCTACCGGTTTGCCTTCGGCATCAACCAGTTCCAGCTGCGGACCGCATACCGGGCAGGCGTTGGGCTGGGCATGAAAGCGGCGGTCGAGGGGGTCGTCGTATTCCCGCTGGCATTCGGGGCACATCCGGAAGCGGTGCATGGTCGTCTTGGGTCGGTCATAGGGGATATCGGCGATTATCGTGAAGCGGGGACCGCAGTTGGTACAGTTGGTAAAGGGATAGCGGTAGCGGCGGTCCTCCGGATTGAATATCTCTCCCAGGCAGTCCGGGCAGGTGGCGATATCGGGGGAGACAAGCTGGTATTTGCCCTCCTCGGCGATGCTGTGGCGGATTTCGAATTTCTCGTAGCTGGCTGCTATCTGCCGGTGTCGGGACGCGACGGTTATCTCCTCGATGCGGGACATGGGTGGTGCCAGCTCTTTCAGGTCGTGCAGGAACCGTTCGATGTCTCTGTCGTCTCCCTCCACCTCAATCCTGACATCCTCCGAGGTGTTGCACACCCAGCCCCTGAGGTTATATCTGGTTGCCATCTGGTAGATAAAAGGCCTGAAGCCAACGCCCTGCACCACGCCCCTGACGCTGATGTGAGCCAGGCTAAGAGTCGGTGTTTTCACCATTGCCATTATCGGTCTTTCTTGTTTTTAACCTCGGATTCCAGCCAGGAGAACCACGCTTCCATACCCTCGCCGGTCTTGCAGGATACAGACAGTATGATAACATCGGGATTGAGCCCGGTGACCAGTTTCTTGAAGGCATTGACATCATAGTCGAGGTACGGCTGAAGGTCGATTTTGTTGAGCAGCACCGCGTCGCTGTCGGCGAACATCGCCGGGTATTTAAGCGGCTTATCGTCACCCTCCGGCAGGCTTGAAATCATGACGCGTCTGTGCTCACCCAGGGCAAACTCATTCGGGCAGATGAGATTACCGACATTTTCAATAAGCAATAGCTCGGTATCTTCAAGGGGCAGACTGTTCAGAGCGCTTTCTACCATGTTGGCATCCAGGTGGCAGCCACCCTCGGTATTAATCTGGACGACCGGTATCCCCATCTCGCTGACTTTCTCGGCGTCAACGCTGGAGGCAACGTCGCCCTCGATCACCGCAATTTTCACCTTTTCTTTCATCTGGTTGATGGTACGCAGGATAAGGCTGGTCTTGCCGGCTCCCGGGGAAGACATGATATTGATTGTCAGAACGCCGTGCGTATCCAGCCTCTTTCGATTCGCCCGCGCCTTTTCTTCGTTGGCGCCCAGGATATCCTCGCCAACGGTTATTACTTTTACTGTCATTTATTCCACCTCGATACTTTCCATATAGCATTCACGTCCGGACACTATCTCGATACCTATCTCGTGGCAGTGAGGGCAGGACCAGTCATGATTAACGGGGGAAAATACTGCCTCGCAGTTGCGGCAGCGCAGCTTGGTCGGCGTGCTTTCAAAAGAAAGGCCGGCGCTGCTGGCTATCGTATCCTTGCTGAGGAAGTCAAAGTAAAACTGGACGCACTCGCTGACGACGCCGGACAGTTCACCGATAACCAGATTAATCCGGGTAATCTTGCTGGCTTTGGCCTCGGCGGCCTTTTCCAGAGCCATGGACAATATGCTCTCGGTAATGCTGTATTCATGCATCTTGGTTACCACTTTTATTATAGAGCAGTGCCGAGTGATGGGCAAATGGAGGAGTTTCCCACCCACCTCCCTCTTATCATCATTCATAGGTACCGTCGTAGGAGAGATGAGGGTGGTTAAGGGCTATGAGAGAGAATCAGGCTGCGGATTTCTTCGTCGCCTGTGTCTCCTCGCCATGACAGGGGAGCTAGTGATAGCGACCTGTCTTACCGCGCGAGGACGTCTTCTTCTGGGAGGGCTTTCTTTCACCCCGATAATCGGGAGCTTTGATACCAAATGTTACACTCAATTTACGATCAACTAGCCGGGAGCTGATGGCACTGTCGACCTCTTCGATAATCTCATCCAACGAATAACGAGTAGTTATTACAGTCGGCAGTTGGGCATTATAGCGGTAGTTTATAAGCTGATATAGCTTCTCCCGCACCCACGGCGTGGCCGAATGCTCGCCGAAGTCATCAAGGACAAGCAGCGGCGCCGCCTTGACGCTCTCGAAAAGCTGGTCGTAGGACACCTTGCTCTCCGGACTGAACGTTGAGCGCAGGTGGTCGAGAAACTCAGGCACCACCACGAAAAGGGCCGGCTTACCCGCTTCATAACAGTAATTGACAATAGCCGCCGCCAGGTGTGTCTTCCCGCAGCCAGTTACACCCATGAATGCCAGCCAGCCTTCAGGATTCTTGGCGAAATCGAAAGCCAGGCGGTATGCCTCGTCCATATTATCCTGCTGTTCCAAAGACAAATCGTTGCGACGCTTAAAATTGATAAAGGTCATATTCTTCTGTAATTCAAATTCCGGCCCCCATGCGTACTCCGATGATGGCTGTTCTTCCTCAACCATGTATACCTTGCACAGCCCGGGGTCGGTCAGGCGGGTGCGCAGCCTGTCGTCCATCTGCTCAAGTGGCGTGATTGCGACGATTACCGTCGGCAGCTCGCCATTAAAGCGGGACGTAAGCAGCTGGTCCAGCTTCTCTTTGGCCCACGGGGTGCCGGTCTGAGCGCCGAGGTCGTCCAGCACCAGAAGGGGGGCATTACGCACCTGGTCGAAGAACTCATCATAGGGCACTTCACTGTCGGGACTGAAGGAAGACCGCAGGTGGTCGAGTAGGTCGGGGGCCGTGACGTAGAAAGCCGGGTGGCCGTGGGAGATGCGCTCGTTGACAATCGCCGCCGCCAAGTGTGTCTTGCCGCAGCCGCTGGGACCACCCAGAACCAGCCAGCCCTTCGGCTCGGCGGCGAATGCCGCGGCTGCCTGATAGGCACGATGGAACTGTTCCTGGCTCCGGGGATTACCGCTTTTCCCCTGCGACTCCATATTATCAAAGGTAAAGCGGGTCAGCGAGCCCAGGTTACTGTATCGCTTCAGACGATTCTGCCGTTCGCTATCAAGTTCGCTCCTGGTACAGCGGCAGGCAACGACCCGGCTGTAGTCCAGTTCCCCTGAAGGCAGCCGGGGATGAACGACACCGGCGCCTTTACAGACAGGACAATCCGACCCTGCCATGAGCTCTTCCTCAGCGCCGGACCATGTGTCCGTATTTTCCTTTGAAGTACTTGTCCGGGTCTGTCTTTTTAGGATGTCGCCGATATGTTCCATCACTCCTGCCTTCGACTGCCCAGCTTTCTAAAATCTTGAGAATATACTTGATGTTTCGCTTGTTATGCAAGGCCGCTTCTTTCACGGCATCCTTAATCCAGCTTTCAGGATACAGCTTTTCAGCGTCACTTAGTTCATCGGCAATCATCGGTGTGAGTATACCTATGTTCTGCTCGTAAAGGGTAAAGATATCGGGCAGTTCCTCAGCTTCAACGCCGGTCTGCTTAACGGCCTTCAGGCCGCTTAACTTGAGCGCGCCGCTTTCGATTTTCGCCACTGCCTGCCGGCCTGACTCATCATTCAGGAAATAGATATCTTCTGAGCTACCGCCTGTTTCTGTTACCAGGTGAAGCAGAGTGCCTCTCTCGGCGGCCATTTTCAGGGCGTCCCGCAGAGTCTCGTCGGGCGACTTTGCCGCCCCTCTAAGGCTGTGCATCAGACCGTCATTCCCCAGCAGTTCTTTATAAGTGACAAATCGGGGGTAGCCTTTCTTGCGATACAGCACCGCCAGAACGTGGAGGGTCGTCTTCAACTCGGCCATATCATCAATCCGGGGCAGCAGAGCGCTGAAGAAAGCATTGGGTAAAGGGGTGAACTCCGTCCTGGCGGGAAAGCCGCTAAATTGCTTCATAATAGACTCGGCTCCCCGCTGATGCTTTCGAACCTTGCCAGGTTATGCCGGAAACGCAGTTTTATCCTGCCGGTGGGCCCATTGCGGTGCTTGGCAATAATGACGTCGGCTTCCTCACGAGGGTACTCCCTGTCCGGATGCACGGCCACCCAGTCCTCTTCATTCTTATAGTAATATTCGTCACGGTAGATAAAGAGGACAACGTCCGCATCCTGCTCGATGCTGCCGCTCTCACGCAGGTCGGAAAGCTGAGGTTCGTGCGAAGCCCGCCACTCCACGGCACGGCTCAGCTGCGATACCGCAATGACCGGCGCATTTAGCTCACGGGCTAATGCCTTGAGGGAGCGAGAGATATAGCTGATTTCGTTAACCCTGTTCTCAACCCTCCCCTCCCCCTGCATAAGCTGCAGATAGTCGAGAATAACGAGGTCAATACCACGCTCGAAGTTGAGACGGAGCGCCTTGCTGCGCATCTCCGCCATACGAATCATGGGCGTATCATCAACGTAAATCGGCGACTCCGATAGAACACCGGTAGCCTCCATAACCCGCCTTTCTTCCTCCTCGGTATGCTGTCCGAACCGGACGCGCCTCGAATTGACTCCCGACTCGCTGGAGAGGAGACGCATGACCAGTGAATCACGCGCCATCTCCAGACTGAAAAGGGCCACGCACGCCCGGTGCTCCACGGCCGCGTTCCGGGCAATATTCAGCGCCAGGCTGGTCTTCCCCATGCTGGGGCGGCCGGCGATTATTATAAGGTCGGAGCGCTGAAAGCCGCCCAGGAACTCGTCCAGGCCGGTAAAACTGGAAAGCACGTAAGGCAGCTGCTCGGGGCGCTCGGCGGTCGGCTCCGGTGGCACCTCGAAGTACTTGTCCAGCACCTGGCGGATATGCGTCAATTCTCCGGTACCCTGCCCGCGACGCAGTCTGAATAGTATGCCCTCCGCCCTGGCGAGACTATCTTCAACGTCCGGGCCGGCCTCATGGCCTATCGCTGAAATACGGTCGCCGGCGATAATCATCTGACGCATTACGGACAGCCGGTAGACAATCCGGGCGTAATGCTCGATATCAAGAGAAGTCGGGCATATGGATATCAGGTAGCTCAGGTGGGCGGCGCCCCCGCATGACTCAAGTCGATTCTGCCTTGATAGCTCCTGAGCCATCGTTACCTGATTAATGGCTTCATCGCGCTGGTAAAGCGACATACATGCGTCATACAGCCACTGATTTTTCTCGTAATAGAAGTCCTCTACCTTGAGAAAGTCGGCAATCTGAAAAATGGCCGCGCCATCAATCAGCAGCGAACCGATTACTGCTTCCTCGGCATCGGCATCGTTGGGCGGTAACTTGACGTCATTCACCCGACTCTGCCTCCTTCTCTTCCACCTTCTCCGCTTTCACCTCAGTTTCCTCTGCTTTCGCCTCTGCCTCCTCCGCTTTCGCCTTGACCTTTTTCTGGCTCTTCTTCTTTGCCTTGGGCTTCTCCACCTTCGCCTCAGCTTCCTCCGCCTCTGCCTTTACCTCTGCTTCCTCCGTCTTTGCCTCTATTTCTTCAGCTTCCACCCCGGCCTCCCCCACCTTTACCTCCGCCTCTGCTGCCTCCGCTTCAGCCTTTTTCCGGCTCTTCTTCTTCGCCTTCTTATCTTCCGGCTTTCCTTCCTCCTCCTCTTTTGCTTCCACCTTATCGGCTTCCACCGTAACCATGACAACAGCCGTGATGTCCTGGGTGAACCTGACGGTCACCTCATAGCTGCCAACCTGACGAATCGGTTCGTCCAGTTCTATCTTTCTCTTGTCAATGTCCAGCCCGGCACTGGTGCTGAGCTGCTCGGCGATATCAGCGCCCGTAACCGAGCCGTAAAGGCGCTCCTTTTCACCGACCTTGGCTTTCAGGGTTATCTCCATGCCATTCAGCTGGGCGGCAATCTCTGACATTTCCTTTTCAGCCTGTGCCCGTTTCAGGGCCACCTTTTTTAGCTGTACCTCGACTATACCCGAGGCCTGTGAGTTAGCCAGTACCGCCAGCTTTTTGGGCAGGAGATAGTTCCTGCCGTAGCCATCGGCCACTTCCTTGGCTTCGCCGGCCAGAGCTACATCGGGGACGTCTTCAATAAATATAACCTTCACGAATCTCTCCTTCTACCGATTACTGATAATTATACTGCACCTTCTGGAAATGTAGTCAAAAAATACCACACACGAACCCCAAAAAATTCACAGGAATTTCTCATTTTCCTGGTTAATAAACCGTCTTAGCCCGAAATATATTTCTCGGCATTTACGGCGGCGGTAGCGCCGTCACCGGCGGCGGAGATAACCTGGCGGATTGAGTTACTGCGTATATCGCCGACCGCGTAAACGCCGGGGACACTCGTTTCCATCTTTTCATTGGCAATAATAGCGCCAGTATCATCTAAAGCTAAAATATCTTTGAGAAAACCGGTATTGGGCTTGAATCCGATGGATATGAATACCCCGGCGACATCAATGACCGATTCCTTTTTACTCTTAACGTTACGGACCCTGACCTTATTCACGAAAGTCTCCCCGAGGATTTCCTCGACCACGCTATCCCACAGGACTTTTATCTTGGGCTCGGCAAAGGCTTTTTCCTGTAATATCTTGGTGGCGCGCAGCTCGTCGCGCCGGTGTATCACCGTTATCTGAGAAGCGAATTTAACAAGCTCCAGCGCCTCTGTAATCGCCGCATTGCCACCCCCCACCACCGCCACCGCTTTGTCCCGGAAGAAAGCCCCGTCGCAGGTAGCGCAGTAGGACACGCCTTTGCCGGTATATTCGACTTCCCCGGGCACACCCAGCTTCTGCCGCTCCGAACCGCTGGCGACGATAATAGCCCGTGCCGTGAAGTCGCCCTGCGTGGTCTTCACCGTCTTATCTTTCGTGGCTATCCTGACGCCGGTAACCTCGGCAATCAGCGTCTCCAGTCCGAATTTCGTCGCCTGCTGGTGCATTGACTGCGTTAAATCAAAGCCGCTGACGCCCTCAGGAAAACCGGGATAGTTCTCCACCCACTCCGTATTCAATATCTGCCCGCCAACCACCCCCCTTTCCACAAGCAGGCTGTCCCGCCTGGCCCTGGCGGTATATATCCCCGCGCTGATTCCCCCGGGACCACCACCGATAATGACAATGTCGTATTCTTTCGGAGATTTGCTCATTGTTTACACCCCTCGTCACATCCACTTTTATTCTATTTAGTCTATTCCCACCCTGCCGCCCTCGCGGCGTCCGTGTCTAACTTACATTATATAACCCATCACCCCACAGGAACAGGAAAGGAAAAGACCATATAGATTTATACCTCTCCAAGTTACAGACTGTGAAAAGACAGTCGACCCAAGCCTATCATTTTATGAGCATAATACAGTTCCGGCTAAAGGGCTGTGTCCAGGCTCTTCTTCAGCTCAGCTTTGGGTCTGAAACCGACAATATTGGAAACGGGCTGTCCGTCTTTAAAGACCATCAGCGTCGGAATACTCATAATGCCGTACTGGCCGGCAATCTTCGGGTTATTATCAACGTTCACCCTGACAAAGCCCACCTTGCCGTCGTAGTCCTCCGCCAGTTCCTCGACCACCGGCTCTACCATCCGGCACGGTCCGCACCAGGGCGCCCAGAAGTCAACCATCACGGGTACCTTCGACTTCAAAACGAGTTCTTCAAACTTGGCTTCCTCAATGTCCACTGGCTTGCTCATAGTTTTTCCTCCCTTACTTTCTCGGTTATACTCCGTTCTACGGTTTCCTTGGCCAGACCGATGGCATTCTTGATAGCCCTGGCCTGGCTCCGCCCGTGGGCTATAATGACGTTACCGTTCACGCCGAGGAGACACGCTCCGCCATATTCGGTATAGTCCAGTTTCTGAGCCCATGAGGTCAAACCGATATCGCGAAGCAGGTCACGTCCCCGGAGGCGGTAGGCGCTGGAAAAGACATGCCCTATCTGCTTGATCGAGGTCAGGAAATTGTCATTCAGACCCTCTATCGTCTTGAGGACTATATTGCCGGTAAAGCCATCGGTCACGATAACATCGGTGGTTCTTTTGACAATGTCGTGTCCTTCAATATTACCGGCAAAGTTAATGTCGTCGGCTTTTTTCAGGAGCTTATAACTATCATGAACGAGACGGTTACCCTTGCCGTCCTCAACACCGTTGCTGAGAAGACCAACACGCGGCGACTCGATATTAAGCAGGTGTTTGCTGTAAAGCGAACCCAGCCTGGCGAACTCAAGCAGGTGCTCCGGACGGCAATCGGCATTGGCGCCGGCGTCAACCAGGAGTGCGGGGAACGACGATATGTTCTCCAAGAAACAACCGATAGCCGGGCGGGTAACGCCTTGTGCCTTGCCGAGAGCGAGTAGAGAGGCACCCACCACCGCCCCCGTATTCCCCGCCGAAACAAATGCATCAGCTTTGCCGCTCTTTATAAGGTTAATACCTACCACTATCGATGAGTCCGGCTTATTGCGAATAGCCTTCAGCGGTGGCTCGTTATAATCGATAATCTGCTTGGCATCAACGAAAGTTATTTTCGATTTACGCAGGGAACGTCCCGCCAGCACGTGCAGCACATCCCGGCGTCCCACCAGCGCTATCTCTATCTCAAGCTCCTGGGCGGCTCTTATCGCTCCCTTGACTACTTCATGGGGGGCGTAGTCGCCGCCGGCAGCATCAACCGCAATTATCATCTTCTTTAGCTAAGCTCCCTGGCCAATCAGACTTTCTTCCCACATATCACAACGTCCGCCCCAGCAGGCGATAACCCGGTCATCGACGGAAACCTGGACTATCTCACATAGAGTAGGGCAGGCACGGCACTCAAATGAAGAGGTCTGGTAGTTAATGTCACTGACGCCGAACCCCTTGAACCGGCTGCCGTTACGGCTGCCGACCGCGCTTTCGTGTACCAGCAGGGCCGCACCTATCGCCCCCATGACTTCGTGGTCAGGGGGAACGATGATTTCGGTATCAAGCTCCTCCCCGAACGCCTTGATGATGCCCTGGTTAAAGGCAACGCCGCCCTGAAAGACGACCGGCGACTGTATGTCCTTGCCCGAACCGACATCGCTCAGGTAGTTACGCACCAGCGCCTGGCAAAGACCGTAAATAATATCCTCGACGCTATGTCCCATCTGCTGCTTATGCACCATGTCCGATTCCGCGAAGACAGTACAGCGTCCGGCGATACGAACCGGCTTGCTGCCGAGCAGCGCCTGACGGGACAGCTCCTCAATGCTCATGTTCAAACGTGCCGCCTGGTGGTCAAGGAAACTGCCGGTCCCAGCCGCACATACCGTATTCATGCCGAAGTCAATCACAATCCCATCACGGATAATAATCATCTTGCTGTCCTGCCCGCCGATTTCAATTACCGTTTTCACCGCGGGGACATGTCGAACGGCGGCTACAGCCTGGCAGGTTATCTCATTCTTGACCATGTCGGCGCCGACAATTGCCCCGGCCAGGTAACGGGCGCTCCCGGTGGTGGCTACACCCCGAATTTCCGCACCGGGCGGCATTTGCTGGCCGACCTGCCTCAGTCCTTTCTGTACCATGGCCACCGGCTTTCCCTCCGTCGGCAGGTAGAGGCTGGCCATCAATTCATCATCGGCGTCCAGCACGGCAAACTTGGTCGTGACCGACCCGACATCAATACCCAGATAGACGTCCACCGGTTCTCCTCAAGCCAATAACTATTTCTATCATCTATTGCTTACCCCCTCCACCCCTCCTGAACTCCTCTTTAATTGCGGCCAGTGTTTCCGGGCCGCCTAGGATGTCAATAAGCGTCATGGCCATGGCCTTGGCCGCATCCAGGAGAAAGCGAACCCCCTCTTCCGAGGCGGCGGCCCGGGCGAACTCGGGGGTATGTATCAAAACGCTCTTCGGCGCTATAGCCACCATCGGATGAATCGTCGGTATCAATTGGCTGACGTTACCGACATCGGAACTGGCACCCCACGTTTTATTCTCTCCGATGGGTATATTACGACCCAGCGACTTCATATTCCCCCGGAAAAGCCGGGCCATGTTAAGGTTATTCTTTATGGGCGCGTAGCGTGCCTCCGCCCACCGGTATTTCAGTTCGGCGCCCGTAGCCGCGGCGGCGCCGACAAAACAGCTTATGACCTTCTCCTTCAGTTCATCAAGATAGCTATCGTCCTCGGCGCGCACTATAAACGTAGCCGCGGTGTGCGCCGGTATGATATTAGCCGCCTCCCCGCCGTCGGTAATGACGCCATGGATGCGGGCTTTGTCCTTGATATGCTGTCGTAACGCATTAATGGCATTGTAGGACAGTATCATGGCTTCCAGGGCATTGATGCCGGCCTCCGGCTCGGCAGCCGCATGGGCCGCCCGGCCGATGAACTCGACATCCAGATTCTGGCAGGCCAGTGTCTTCATGGTAACCCGGTTGCCCCCACCCGGGTGTACTATCATGGCCGCATCAATATTGTCGAAGGCGCCCCTCTCCGCCATGATGGCCTTCCCTCCGTATAATTCCTCGCCCGGCGTGCCGATGACCATGACGCTGCCGCCCAGTTCATCCATGGCCCGCCGGGAAGCTACCCCGGCCGCCATGGCGCTGGCAGCGATGAGGTTGTGTCCGCAGGCATGTCCCACTTTGGGCAGGGCGTCGTACTCAGCCAGTATCGCGATGACCGGTCCTCCCCTCCCGTACCTCCCCCGGAAAGCCGTCGGTAGTTCACAGATGCCCTTCTCTACAGAAAATCCGTTCTCCTCAAGATATCCGGCCAGCCAGGCGGATGCCTGATACTCCTGGAAAGCTATTTCCGGGTTATCATGTATCTTCAGGCTCAGTTCGCCAAGCTGCTGACGTCGAGTGTCTATATCCCCGATGACCGAAGCCTTCAATTCCCCGATATCCAAATACCGCTCTCCTTCCGGCAAGAAGGGGACCTTCTGACCGCTACAATAATTATTATACACATTCACGGCAAGTTATGACAAAGGTAGCTCTGTCTGCCTGCGGTTGATTCCTTTCGCCCCTCTTAAACACATGGGGTGGTGTGGTGGATAAATGATGGGATAAAAGTCGTTGATGATGCGAGGGCGGGCGGGTGGGAAATAAATTATGGAGGCGGGGCGGAAGGGTGGGAAGCTAACTGATAAACCGCGAACTTATCCGGACTGTGGCATGATGAAAAATAAGGGAAAACACATTTCTTTCGATTTTTACGAAACTTGTCTTGCATCTTGATACAAACTGTGATATAATAACCAAGCAAAGAGAAGATGGTTATGTTGCGAAGTGGGTTTGATTCCCACTTTTTTAATTATTGTAATATAATCGGAGGGAAAAATCCGAAATGAAGAGCGATTTTTTGCTCGCCATTACACAGCTTTCGGCTGAGAAAAATCTGCCGAAAGACGTGGTGCTTAATGCCGTTGAGGCGGCACTGGTGTCCGCTTATAAGAAAGATAACTTCGCCTCTAACCAGAATATTGCCGTTAAAATTAATCCCAACAGCGGTAAAGTTGAAGTATGGGCTGAAAAAACCGTGGTCCGGCTGGCTGCTGATAGACTTAATGAAATACCCTTAAAAGAAGCCAAAAAGATAAAGGAGGACATCCAGATCGGCGATACCCTCATGGTTGAGTCTACCCCGGCCAATGCCGGCCGTATTGCCGCCCAGACAGCCAAGCAGGTTATCCTGCAGCGCCTCCATGAAGCGGAGCACAGCGCCATATTCGAGGAATACGCTGATAGGGAAGGGGATGTTGTCAGCGGGGTGGTTCAGCGCTTCGAACTCGGCCAGGCTCACATTGACCTGGGCAGAACCGAGGCCATACTACCCCCGTCCGAGCAGGTCCGCACCGAGCGTTACCGAATAGGCCAGCGCCTCAAGGTCGTCCTGCTGCAGGTAGCGCGCACCAATAAAGGACCCAGAGTAATCGTATCACGTTCTCATCCAGACCTGCTGCGCCGGCTTTTCGAACTGGAAGTCCCGGAAGTCTACAACGGGACTGTGGAAATAAAAGCCATATCCCGTGAAGCCGGTTTCCGCAGCAAGATAGCCGTAGCCGCCAAACAGGAAGGTATTGACCCGGTAGGCTGCTGTGTCGGCCTGCGTGGCATCAGGATACAGAATATCGTCAGTGAGCTTAATAGTGAAAAGATAGATGTCGTTATGTGGGACCCGAACGTTACGGTGTTTATTGCCAATGCCCTCAGCCCGGCCCATATCCTAAGCGTTGAACTGAATAAAGAGGAGGAGGCAGCCACCGTCATCGTGCCCGATAAACAGCTATCTCTGGCCATCGGTAAAGAGGGACAAAACGCCAGGCTTGCCGCCAAGCTTACCGGGTGGCGGATTGACATCAAGAGCGCCTCGGCGGTCGAAGCCGAGAGACTGGAAGAAGCCAGGGCGGCGAAAGGGGTAGCCGAAAAAGCCAAAGCCGAAGCGGTGGAAACCGCCGGGGAAGCATCTGTTGCCGAAGAGATACCTGAAGAGATACTCGCGGCTCTGGAGCCGGCAGGACCCACCGAGGAACCGTCGGAAGAGGAAGCTGAAGAGATAAAAGAAGAGGGTGAAGAGCCGGTCTCCGAGGAAGTGCTCTTGCCGCCGCAAATTCTTTTCGAAGTGCCGACGACGGACGAGAAACAGCAGATACGTTTTGCTGAAGATATTATGGCACCCAAACGAACCAAGACCACAGCCAAAACCGGTAAATCAAAGAAGAAAAGAAAGGGTGCTTACAGCAAGGATACCAGTGAAGACGGCGTCCGGGCCAGAAAAGGTCGTCGAGATATGGACATTGAGGAGGATGAAGATTATTTCTAGCACCCGCTCTGCTGCCACCAGACCCATAGCTCAGCGTACCTGCGTAGCCTGCCGGCAGGTAAGGGATAAGCGGGAGCTTTTACGACTGGTGCGTACTCCCCAGGGCAGTATTGAGATTGACAGCACCGGGAAGAGGGAGGGGCGGGGCGCTTATGTATGCCCGACCGCTGTATGCTGGGAAAAAGCATTAAATGGCAGGCAGCTTGAGCACGCGTTACGGAGCCGCCTTACCCATGAAAACCGCGAACAGCTTATCAAGCACGGAAAAGACCTTTTTGAAGGAGTCAGCTAGTGCCAAAGACAAGCCAGCCGGAAGATGTCGCTGAGCCTGTGGTAGAGAAGGCCAGTAAAAAATCTTCAAAGGCGAAAGCGCCCGTATTGGACATTCCGCGCTCTATAAGTGTCCGGCAACTCTCTGACATTCTCAAGGTCGACTCAATTCAGGTCATCAAACAATTGATGCGAAACGGCATCATGGCCAATATCAACCAGGTGATAGACTATGACACAGCCGCCACCATTGCAACCGGTCTGGGCCACCAGACACGCCTGAGACCATTAAGAGAACAGCAGATGGCCGGCGCCGCTGAAGAGAGCAAGAAACTTAAACGTCTCTACGGTAAAGAAGCCGAAAATCTACAGCCGCGACCTCCGGTGGTCACCGTCATGGGGCATGTCAACCACGGCAAGACGAAACTGCTGGACGCTATCAGGCAAACCAACGTGGTCGACTCCGAGGCCGGCGGCATCACCCAGCACATCGGCGCTTATCAGGCAACCGTCAACGACCAGAAAATCACTTTCCTGGATACGCCCGGCCACGAGGCCTTCACCGCCATGCGGGCTCACGGCGCCAACATTACCGATGTTACCATTCTGGTGGTCGCCGCCGACGATGGCGTCATGCCCCAGACTATCGAAGCCATAAACCACGCCCGGGCTGCCGAGGTGCCTATCGTGGTCGCCATTAATAAAATCGACAAGGCTAATGCCAACGTGGAACTGGTAAAACAACAGCTCGCTGACGCCGGCTTGGTTATCGAAGAATGGGGAGGCAACACCGTATGCGTTCAAATCTCGGCCAAGGAAAAAATCGGCATCTCGGAACTGCTGGAAAGCGTGCTGCTGGTTGCGGAAATGGAAGAACTCAAGGCCTCCCCCAATCAACCCGCCGCAGGCGTCGTTATCGAAGCCGAGATGGACAAGACCCGGGGTCCGCTGGCAACGATACTGATACGGACAGGGACCCTGAAATTAGGCGATACCGTTGTCGTCGGGGACACCTGGGGCAGGGTGAGGGCTATGTTTAACGATGTCGGCAAGCGCATCAAAAAGGCGGAGCCGGCCACTCCCGCCGAAATCCTCGGCCTGAATATAGTCCCCCAGGTAGGGGATACGCTCACCGCCGTAGCTGACGAACATAAAGCCCATAGCCTTATCGAGAAGCAAAAGGCCGAGAGGGAACAGAAGTCTCCTCTGGCAGGTAAATCAGTCAACCTTGATAACCTCTATGACCAGATAAGCGCCGGGCGGGTGAAAGAGCTTAATGTTATTCTTAAAACCGATGTCCAGGGCAGCATCGAGCCCATAAGAAGCTCCCTGGAACAACTGGGTACGGGTGAAGTACAGGTAAGAATCATCCACAGCGGTACCGGCAATGTTACCGAGAGCGATGTCATGCTCGCCATGGCTTCCAACGGTCTCATCATAGGTTTCAACGTCGGCTCCGAGGAAGGTGCCCGATTAGTGGCCGCCGCCAGGGGAATAGACATCCGTTACTATAACGTCATCTACAGTCTGACAGACGACGTGGACAAGGCACTGAAGGGCATGCTCGAGCCTACCTATGCCGAGGTTATCGACGGGCGGGCCGAAGTGAGGGCGATTTTCCCGGCTGGTAAGGGGGCCAAGGCCGCCGGCGTCTATGTCAACGATGGCAAGATAGTGCGGAATGCATCGGTCAGGGTGCGCAGGGGTGATGAGGTCATCACTGACTCCACGGTGAGCAGTCTGAAGCGCTTTAAGGATGATGTCAGGGAGGTAGCCGCCGGTTATGAGTGCGGCGTGGGCGTCAAGGACTTCGGCGACTTTGAAGTCGGGGATATACTGGAATTTTATAGAATGGAAAAAGTCGGCTAACGGATAATAGCCTGACTTCCGATTATGGCACATCGTATCGAACGGGTAAACAACCTCATCCGGCGAGAAGTCAGCGAGTTGATTCAACACCATCTCAGGGACCCACGGCTTAGCGAATTCGTCGCCGTGACCGAGGTCAGCACCTCTCCAGACCTGAGATACGCCAAAGTCTTTGTCAGCTCTATCAGCGGCCGGCAGGAGGAACAGAAGATACTGGAAGTTTTGAATGCGGCTTCCGGCTTCCTGCGTACCGAACTGGCCAAGAAGGTAAAAATGCGGCGCACTCCTGAACTGGGCTTTCACTGGGATAACTCCATCGAGCATGGCGACCACATATTGCGGCTGCTTGACCAGGTCAGAGAAGAACAGGAACCATAGGCGGCATTCCCCCGGAAAACCAGCAGTCTGTTTAATATTTCATCGAATCTCCAGAGGAAAGAGGGGTCGGAACCCCTCATAAACGCCCCGTAGGGCGGTGGGTTATAAAACTACGAGATAAGCCCCAGATACCGCGAGAGCGGCGTGGGAAAAGATAACTAAAAAGGGGTGGCGAGGGGCAGACGAGATTGACAACCACTGGCATGAGGGCTGGCTTTGGACGGTATACTGAATATCAATAAGCCCCGTGGTAAAACCTCCTTCAGCATCGTTGCTATGGTGAAGCGACTGAGCGGAGAAAAGCGGGCGGGACATGCCGGCACGCTGGACCCGGAAGCCAGCGGCGTCCTGCCAGTCTGCATCGGCAAAGGGACGCGCATCATCGAGTTTCTGGTCGATACCACCAAGACATACCGTGCCCGGATTGAGTTCGGGGCAGCCACCGATACCTACGATAACAGCGGCCGGATTACCCGGCAGGGAGATATCACCGGTATCAACCGGAAAAAAATCGAATCGGCGCTCGATTCATTCCGCGGTTCCATCCAGCAGACGCCGCCGATGTACAGCGCCGTAAAACATCACGGCCAGCCGCTCTACAAACTGGCGAGGGCGGGCATCAGCGTCGAGAGAAAAAGCCGCACGGCTGTTATCCACCGCCTGGAACTTATTTCATGGCGAACGCCGGTAGCCACGGTAGAGGTGGAGTGTAGCAAGGGCACCTACATACGCTCGCTGGCCCACGACCTGGGGCAGGCGCTCGGCTGCGGCGCCCACCTGAAGAGCCTCATCCGTACCAGGTGCGGACTCTTCGATATCAGGGATGCTGTCTCCATATCTCAATTAGAGGCTGCCTTCGACTACGGCTACTGGCAGCACTTCGTTTATCCCATGGATATGGTGCTCCAGCAGTACCAGGCTGTTGTCGTCAATGACGCCACTGAGGCAATAATCAGGAAGGGGAGTCCGGTGGTTCTGGAACGTAATAGCCCCGGTGAAAACGGACATCCCGGCAAGAAACACTGCCGCGCCTATTCCCTTGACGGGCGTTTCCTGGGCATACTCCGCCATGTCCCCGAAAAAGGCGTCTGGCAGCCGAAGAAGGTGCTTATTTAATATACTAAAACACCGGTGTTTCATTTCAAACCTCACCCACTGACCCCCCTCTAAGCGAGTATTAATGTACATTACATTTTTTTATTGAGTATGTGGATGGATCAGAGGAGGGTGGTGTGAGATTTATATCCCGCCCAAGCCCGCCCTTTAAGGTAAAGAGGGGCTGGTGCTCCTCTTAGACTCCCCGTTTTAGAGGGGGGAAAAGGTGGGGGCAAACTACGGGTTAAGCGACAGATTCTACGAGGGCGGAGGGTGGGAATAGATATCTCAGACGGGGGTTGCGGGGTGAGGTAATCCTTCCAGGGGAAAAAATGCTGAGGTAACCACGCTTAAGTCTTGACATCCCGTGCCTAAAGGGGTATAGTTCAAACCGATGCGTGGTATAGCTAAAACGAGATTTTCACATGGCATCCACTAAAAAGAGGAGATATAAAACTATGGGAAATATAAACGTTGCCATAATCGGCGTGGGTAACTGCGCTTCGTCGTTGGTGCAGGGGGTTCATTATTATCAAAACGCAA
Source organism: uncultured Dehalococcoidaceae bacterium (assembly GCA_964588605.1). Classification (GTDB taxonomy): domain Bacteria; phylum Chloroflexota; class Dehalococcoidia; order Dehalococcoidales; family RBG-16-60-22; genus CAZLEY01. Next base: position 19,469 of record CAZPQB010000013.1, read on the forward strand.
GACAGGATGAATTCGTGCCCGGGCTCATGCATGTCAACCTGGGCGGCTATCACGTAAGGGATATAAATTTCGTCGCCGCCTTCGATATTGACAAAAACAAGGTCGGCAAAGACCTGGCGGAGGCGATTTATACCAAACCAAATAATACCTATAAGTTCTGTGAAGTCCCGGCCACAGGCGTCAAGGTGGAGAGGGGCATGACCCATGACGGCCTGGGCAAATACCTCTCGCAGATAATTCAGAAAGCGCCGGGGCCCACGGCCGACATCGTGGGCATCCTCAAGGAAACCAAGACCGATGTGGTTATAAATTACCTGCCCGTGGGCAGTGAAGAAGCCACCAAATGGTACATCGAGCAGGTACTCGACGCCGGCTGCGGTTTCGTCAACTGCATTCCGGTCTTTATCGCCAAGGAGAAGTACTGGCAGAAGCGCTTCGCCGACCGTGGCCTGCCGGTCATCGGCGACGACATCAAGTCGCAGGTCGGCGCCACCATTACTCACCGGGTACTCACCCGACTCTTCCGCGAGCGCGGCGTCAAGCTGGAGCACACCTACCAGCTGAACTTCGGCGGCAATACCGATTTCTACAACATGCTGGAAAGGGAGCGGCTGGAATCCAAGAGGATATCCAAAACGACCGCGGTTACCTCCCAGCTCGATTACAAGATGGATGAAAAGGATATACACGTCGGCCCCAGCGATTACGTACCCTGGCTTGAAGACCGTAAATACTGCCATATTAAGATGGAAGGACGCACCTTCGGTGACGTTCCCCTGGTCCTGGAGATGAAGCTGGAAGTCTGGGACAGCCCCAATTCCGCCGGGGTGGTCATCGATGCCGTCAGGTGCTGCAAGCTCGCCCTGAACAACGGCCTTAAGGGCGAACTGACGGCGCCCTCCGCCTATTTCATGAAATCACCTCCGATACAATACACCGACGACGAGGCGCACAAGATGTTGGAGGATTTCATCAAGGCTACCGCTCAGCCATCCTCAACAACCAGGCAGGCAAAAAAGCAGGAGGTAGCCAAGTAGCTGCCCATGAAAATAGCTCTGGTATCCCCTTATGACTTCGCTTACCCGGGGGGCGTGGTCAACCATATATCCTGCTTGGAACGGCAGTTCACCCGGATGGGCCACGATGTCAAGATAATCGCACCTGCCTCGAAGGCAATGCACACCCTTGGCGACCGTTTTATCCGTATCGGCACCCCCCGCCCCATCCCGGTCAGCGGCTCCATAGCCCGCGTTACCATATCCCTGCGGCTGGAGTCCCAGATGAATGAGGCCTTTGAGCGGGAGAAATTCGATATCTGTCACCTGCACGAACCCTTAATGCCAACGGTATGCACCACCGCTCTCAGATTAAAACGCGCCCCGATGGTCGGTACTTTTCACGCTTCCGGAGCCAGGCCCTGGTATACCATGTTCGGCCCCGTACTCAAGTGGTATTTCGACCGGTGGTTCCGCAAGCTCGACGGCCATATTGCTGTATCCAAAACGGCTATGGAGTATGTACAGTATTATTTCCCCGCAGAATATACCATCATACCTAACGGAATAGACACCGGGCACTTCAATCACCATGCGCCGCCAATCGATGCCTTCAATGACGGTATGTTTAACATCCTGTTTGTCGGACGTCTGGAGACACGGAAAGGTTTTAACTACTTGCTCAGGGCTTATAAGCGGGTTAAGCGAGAGATTCCCAACTGCCGTCTTATTGCTGTGGGTCCCGGTACCAGACTGCGTAAAAAGTATGAGAGGCAGATTAGCAGAAGCGGTCTGGAGGACGTTATTTTTACCGGATATGCCACCTACAGCGATTTACCCAGATATTATCAAACGGCCGACGTTGTTTGCTTCCCCGCCACGGGACGGGAGAGCTTCGGTATCGTCCTGCTTGAGGCTATGGCCGTGGGCAGGCCGATTATCGCCACGACTATAGACGGTTTTGCCAATGTATTGACCGATGGCGACGAAGGTATCGCCGTGCCTCCGAGGAATGTGGAGAAATTGACCGAAGCCCTTTTCACCATGATTAATAACGAGCCGATGCGTCAGCGGATGGGTGCCCGGGGACGACCCAGGGCGCTGCCATACGATTGGGCATATGTCGCGAGAAGAGTACTTGATTATTATCAGGAAACTCTCGACAAAATAGCGCCGTCGCCGGCCGTCCCCTGCGAGGAGGCTTCACCGGTTGGCGCCAGCTCAGGAAAGTACTGAGTAATGACCAAACTGGCTCAGACCCGAAAAGTCACCGCCGAATCCCTTACTAAACCCGTTGTCAAACTCATCGCCAGGACCCCGCTGACTCCCAACGCGATAACCTGGCTCGGGTTCTGGCTGACTGTCGGTGCCACGGCGCTCATCGTCACCGGCCACCTTTTTGCCGCCGGCTGGCTGGTGCTCGTTGCGGGATTTTTTGATATGCTTGATGGTGCCCTGGCACGCACTACAAACCGGGTTACCCGGTTCGGCGGTATCCTCGACTCCACGCTCGACCGCCTGTCCGATGCCATACTCCTGCTGGGACTGCTCTTTATATTCTCCCGGGAACAGCAGGTCGCCGAGAGCCTGCTCGTCGGCGTTACCCTGCTCGGTTCGCTTATGGTCAGCTATCTCCGGGCCAAGATAGAGTCAATGGGAATAGAATGCAGCGTGGGACTGTTTACCCGACCGGAAAGGGTTATCATCCTGGCACTGGGTCTCCTGCTGAGCCGGTTTGATTACGTCCTGGTTATTGCCCTGGCGGTAATCGCTTTTTTCAGCTTCTTCACCGTCGGGCAGAGGCTGCTCTATGCCTGGCGCCAGACAAGGCACTAGCTGCCAGCGACTTTTCTCAATGGTAGAGGTATAAAACATATTGGACAATCCACGTCTCAGGTAGTAGAATCAATGCTGGATTTTCATTAAGGGAGGGGAATATGCCGGTTATTGCTGTTATCGGAGCCCAGTGGGGGGATGAAGCCAAGGGTAAAATTGTGGACATGCTGGCGGAGTCGGCTAATGTTATCGTGCGATTTTCCGGCGGCGACAATGCCGGTCATACCGTGGTCAACCCGCTCGGGGAATTCAAACTCAGGCTCACGCCTTCCGGCATTTTCTATCCCGCAGCTACATCCATCATCGGCAACGGCGTCGTGGTTAACCCCGGTGTTCTGTTCAAGGAGATGGACGAACTGAACGAACGCGGCATCGATACTTCCCGTCTTTTTATCAGTGACCGGGCTCATGTGATTATGCCGTACCACATCGTTATTGAGGGGCTTGAGGAAGAATCGCGGGGCAGCAAAGCCATAGGCACCACGCGCAAGGGCATCGGCCCTGCCTTCGCTGATAAAGTAGCCAGAACCGGCATCAGAGTCGGCGACCTCCTGGACAGCGAATTATTCCTGGACCGGCTTACCATGATACTCAGTCAAAAGAACATCATCTTAACTAAGGTATACGGCGCTGAACCCCTGTCGCTGGATGAAATTTACCAGCAGTACTGCCAGTACGCCGAGAGGCTGTCCCCGCATATCTGTGATACCACCGTCATGCTGGCGGAAGCGCTGGAGCGCAACGAGACTATCCTCCTGGAAGGCGCCCAGGGCTTTCTACTCGACCCCGATTTCGGCACTTACCCCTACGCAACGTCCTCCTCGCCCCTGGCGGCCGGGGCCTGCCTGGGCGCAGGGTTGGGACCCCGACAGCTCACCCATATCATCGGCGTTTTTAAGGCATATCAGACCAGGGTCGGCGCCGGCCCGATGCCGACCGAGCTGAAAGACGATATCGGCGAATGTATACGCGAGCGTGCCCACGAGTACGGCACGGTCAGCGGACGACCCCGCCGCTGCGGCTGGTTCGATGCCGTGGCCGCCCGCCTGAGCAACCGGGTAAACGGCTTTACCACCGCCGCCATTACCCGCCTTGACGTTCTCGATACGTTGCCTCAGTTGAAAATATGCGTGGCATATAAACTGGATGGCAGGACCATAGACTATTTCCCGGCCAGTATCCCCAGGCTGGAAAAGTGCCAGCCTGTCTATGAAGAGCTGCCGGGATGGCAGACCCCTACCGTCGATATCCGCAAGTTCGAAAAACTGCCGCGTGAAGCCCGGCAGTATGTCAACAGGCTTGAGGAGATTATCGGCTGTCCCGCAAGCCTGGTCTCCGTGGGCAGAAGCCGGGAGCAGACCATCGTCAGACAGCCGATATTCTAAGCCGGAGGTGGCAGCTTCGTGGCTACCGTGAGGACCGCCAGTGAACAGGACATACCCCGTATCCTGGAGCTTTACCGCCAGATGGCCTTGACACCCCCGCCACCGGATACCCCGCAGCCGTCACCGGAAGCTTACCAGCGAGCCTTCAGGGAGATAAATAGCACACCGGGCTACCGGCTGCTGGTGGCGGAGGAAGACGGCGAAATCCTCGGTACGGCGGTGCTGGCTATCCTGCCAGGCCTTTCACACGGAGCGTCACCTTTTGCCGTGGTGGAATACGTGGTCGTTGATGAAAAGAGCCGTAGACAGGGCATCGGCAAACTGCTTATGAACTATATTATAGCCGAAGCTAAAGAGGCTGGCTGTTATAAGATTATGCTTACCAGCAACAAGAGACGCGAGCAGGCACACGAATTTTACCGTTCACTTGGTTTCGACGCATCATCCCACGGGTTCCGGCTTTACTTTTAATTGTTTAGTTGTGACCTGTCCCCCTGATACCCTTCCCTAAAATGTGGTCTTATTAATCCATCCCCCTGGCCCCCTTCCTTTAAAAAGGAAGGGGGAATATTTACAAAGGGATTATTGCTGATTGGGGCTTTCTTAAAAAAGGCAAGTACCGGCAATGGCTGGAAGGTTATGAAGCCTCCTTTTCCCCCACCGTGGTAGAGGGGGTGGGATTAGTCCCACGGACGGGCCATTGATGTCACGAGGGCGGTCGGGTGGGAAAAGATAACTAATAGGGGAGGGGTAGGGTTAGTATAAAGCTAATCATCTAAAAGAGAAAAGAATAGAGACATACCCTGAATTTTCATAAACCTATATTTGTTTATGGAAAATTACCCTGTGTATACCCGGGCCACTGTAATTCTTGATGACGGGAACACCTTCGTCACCCTGTTCTCCCAGTAGTTTCATGCCCATCCGCCGGTGAAAAGCGACCGAGACTTTATTGGTCGGTGTAGTAATCGACTTTATTTCTTCACAGCCGTTTTCCTTGGCAAAATCAATAAAATGCTCGTAAAGTCGGCGCGCAATCCCCTGTCTTTGATGGGAACGGCGTACGCCCAACAGGTGAACGTAGGCAACGTCCGCCGTTTGAGACAGCATCCCGAACAGATAGCCCACGACGAGTTCGCCCTCTTTCATCACATAAGCTGAATTACCGAACTCGTATAAGAACATGGGGTGGTGTACCGCACGGGTCCGCTCATCACCCCAGAAATCCGCAATATCGCGAAGAATCTGGTCAAAATCCGCCTTGGTACAAAGCGATATTTCCATAAATTTACTCACATGATTATAAATTTCAGGGAACAGAAACCGCCGACTGAAGAAACAGGCGCCCTATACCTTCAGGTCAATGGCGTGCTTCTTAAGCTCCTCTATTATTCTGTCCGCCGATTTTTCATCGGGCGGTATGAGGGGCAGGCGCGGATTGCCTACCCTGAAGCCAATGTGATTGAGGGCATACTTAACGGGACTGGGGTTGGGCTGTATAAAAAGGATGTTTACCAGCGGCACCAGGCTACGGTGAATGGCCGCCGCCTTAACAACTTCATTGTTCAGGACGCTGTCCATCATTTCCTTGATCTGCCTGCCCACCAGATGCGTGGCGACGCCGATGGTGCCGTAGCCGCCCAGGGCCATGATGAGAAAGGTGTCGTTATCATTACCGCTCCAGATGC
>CAZPQB010000014.1:0-25270 GCA_964588605.1 uncultured Dehalococcoidaceae bacterium
GGACAAAGCGAGGCGTATCCATAATCATGTTCCCTGAAGGAACAAGAAGTAAAAACGCCCGGATGCAAGCGGGTCTACCCGGCTCGGCGCTACTGGCTTCCCGTCTGGGCATACCCATCCTACCGGTGAGCATTACCGGCACCGAGAAACTGAAGAACCTGAAATGGTGCGTGTGGCATCATCCCACAATAACGGTGACCATCGGCCATCCGTTCCGCCTGCCGCCATCCGATGGTAAACTTACCAAGGAGGCACGCTATCAACTAACCACGTCCATTATGGAACAAATCGCCGGACTTTTGCCACCGGATTATCACGGCGTTTATGCCAAGGGAGAAAATGACAGAGATTAAGAAAGCGAGTAAAACCGGCTTCTGTTTCGGGGTGAGGCGGGCTATCAACCTCCTGGAAAAGGTGGCTAAAGAGCGTGGAGGCGTGGAAACCCTGGGAGCCGTGGTGCATAACCAGCAGGTCCTGAAAAGGCTATCTGATATCGGAGTCAGGGTAGTCAATAATGTAGACGATATCAGGGGCGACAGCGTAGTCACCAGCTCCCACGGGGTAGGCCCAGATTTAAAGGAAAGGATTCGGGCGCGTAATATCAGTGTTATCAGCACCACCTGCCCTTTTGTCCGCCGGGCTCAGGTTGCCGCCCGCCGACTGGCCGAGTCAGGGTTCTTCGTGATTGTCTACGGGAACGCCGAACACCCTGAGGTCAAGGGTATTCTCGGCTGGGCAAAGGACCAGGGACTAGCTACACTGGATGTGGAACCTATAACGGCACTCGAAATATTACCGCGTCGCCTGGGTATTCTGTCCCAGACAACCCAGGTACCGTCCTATTTCGCTGAATTTACCAAAAAGTTGATAGACGTGGCACTTATCAAAGACGCCGAGATACGAATTATCGACACCATCTGCCACGACATCAGGGAACGGCAGGCCGCCGCCCTTGAAGTTGCCCGCAAGGCTGACCTGATGCTAGTTGTCGGCGGGCGCTCCAGCGCCAATACCAACCGCCTTGCCGAACTATGCTCACAGGTTACGGAGACGTATCTCATTGAAACCGCCGAAGATATTCAACCGGACTGGATTCATGGAAAGGCGCATATCGGGGTAACGTCAGGGGCATCAACCGCTGAGCAAACTGTGGACGAGGTTATGGAGAGACTGAACTTATCTTGACGCCGAAATAGAGCCCTTGGCATAGTTTAATTTGACTCTAGCTATAGATTCTTTTTAAAATATCCTCAAAGCCACCAGGAAATCTGAACAAGGAGTGTTATCTTGGATTACTTTATAAGTGAACAGCAGCAGACAATCAAGAGCTTGGCCAGAAAGCTTGCTGAGGAGAGAGTACTGCCGGTCCGGGCAGAGCTCGATGAAAAAGAGGAGTTCCCGTGGGCTATTATCAAAGACCTGGCTGACGCCGATATGTTCCGCGTCTTTATCCCGGAAGAATACGAAGGATTGGGCGGCGGCTGCCTGGAACTGTGCCTGGTAATAGAAGAACTCAGCCGGGTATGCAGCTCCGTGGCCGTAAGCTATGCCGCCAGCGCCCTGGGTTGTTTTACCGTGATGGACTACGGCACAGAAGAACAAAAGCGCAGGTTCCTCCCGGATATCGCCAGCGGTAAGAGGCTGGGGGCTTTTGCTATAACCGAGCCAACGGCCGGCAGTGACGCCAGCAATATAAAGACGACCGCGGAAAAGGTGGAGGGGGGCTACCTGCTCAACGGCACCAAACAATTTATCACCAATGGTGGTGAGGCTGAGATATATACGGTAATCGTCCTGACGGACAAAACAAAGGGCGCCCGGGGCGCCAGCGCCATTATCGTGGAGAAGGACACGCCGGGTTTTACCTTTGGTAAGAAAGAGAAGAAACTGGGTATTCGAGCTTCGGCGACCAGAGAGCTTGTTTTCCGAAACTGCCTGGTCCCGGAAGAGAACCTAATCGGCCGGCCGGGCATGGGCTTTATCCAGGCGATGAGGCTCTTTGACCGCTCACGTCCGGGCATAGCATGTCAGGCTGTCGGTATTGCCCAGGGGGCCCTGGAAGCCGCGGTGGACTACGCGCAGCAACGAGTTCAATTTAATCAGCTTCTGATTTCTATGCCGGTCGTCCAGAATATGCTGGCGGATATGGCTATTCAGGTCGAAGCGGCCAGGGCGCTGGCTTACGCTGCGGCGAGGATGGTTGACAGCGGTGCCAGAAACGTCTCCGAGGAATCGGCCATGTCTAAGGTCTTTGCCTCAGACGCCGCCATGAAGGTTACCACCAACGCGGTACAGATTTGCGGCGGTGCTGGCTACATGAAGGACTATCCGGTAGAGAAGATGATGCGCGATGCTAAAATCACGCAGATATACGAGGGCTCCAACGAGGTACTGAGAAACGCTATCGCCGTGAGCCTCAGGAAAAGAAAGGCAAGAACGGCATGAATGTCGTCGTCTGCCTGAAGCAGGTCCCCGGCACCACCGAGGTCAAGATTGACCCCCAGACAAATACCCTCATCCGGCAGGGAATCGAGAATATCATTAATCCGTTTGATACTTACGCCCTCGAAGAGGGAGTGCGCCTCAAAGAACAGCACGGGGGCAAGGTTACGGTCATAACCATGGGGCCGCCCCAGGCAGAAGACGCCCTGCGCGAGGCGATTTCGCTCGGTGCTGACGAGGCTGTCCTGCTCAGTGACAGCGCCTTCGCTGGTGCCGATACGTGGGCTACGGCCTACACACTCTCCCGGGCTATCGCCAGACTGAAGCAATACGAACTTATCCTCTGCGGCCGGCAAACGGTAGACGGGGATACGGGGCAGGTGGGACCGGAACTGGCAGAGATGCTGAATGTACCCTTTATTGCCTATGTCAGCCAGATTGAGGACATAAGAGACGGCCATATACGCGTCCGGCGGATGGTGGAAGACGGCCACGAGGTCATCGAGGCAAATCTGCCGGCGGTATTGACCGTAACCAAAGAGATTAACAAACCCCGCTTGCCTTCGCTGCGGGGACTTACACGGTCAAAGAGCGCTACGATTCCTACCTGGGGTGCCCGGGAATTAGACATAGCTAAAGAAATGGCGGGCCTGGCCGGCTCCTGCACGCAGGTTATAAAAGTATTTTTCCCCCAGAGGGTCTGCCAGGCGGAGATGCTGGAAGGAGACCTGGAAAGCCAGGTGGAAAGCATGATTGACAGACTCAAAGATAGTGGTCTGCTCTGAGGACAATGTGTTATGGGCGTCAGGGTTGACCTGCTGAAATGCGTCGGCTGCGGTGCGTGTATATACCTGTGCCCTGTAAGCGTGCTGTACATCGAGGATATGAAATGTCGGGTAAAGGAAGGCTGCATTTCCTGCGGTAAATGCGTGGATACCTGCCACTGGCAGGCTATAACTCTGGAGGATAAGCCCGCTGGAAAAATAAAATTATCACGTGAAAAACAGGAAAGTTCAAGAGAGGCGAAGCCTCTCTAATATATCCTTCCCCCTCCCTTAAAAGGGAGGGGGACACAGGGGGAGGGTTATTAAATTTGACAGGCTGAGGTTGAGAAACTTTGCCAATAATCCCGGGAATTGATGCTTCATGGGAATAACTATCGACCTTGAAAAATGTGTTGGCTGCGGTAACTGCGTACCGGCCTGCCCCTTCGGCCTGCTGGAAATCGTCGATGACAAGGTTCAGCTTAAGGAAGGCTGTACTCTGTGCGGCGCCTGCCGGGACGCCTGCAGCTACGATGCTATTACCATTAAAACCCTCCCTGAGATAGTAGAAGCAGGCGATAGTGTACGCGGTGTCTGGGTATACGCCGAGCAGCGGCGCGGCCACTTGAAAAGCGTCGCTTATGAACTCCTGTCCAGGGGTAGAGAGCTGGCCGATACCCTTCAGACCGAGCTAAGTGCGGTATGCCTCGGTCATGATATCGAGGGCATAGACCGGCTTTTTACCTATGGCGCCGATAAGGTCTATATGGTCGACAGTCCTGATTTAGCCGACAACCAAGAGGACTATCTCACCTACCAGCTTGTTGAGTTGATTCGAGAATACCGGCCGGAGATAGTGATTGCCGGCGCCACAGCACTGGGCCGCGCCTTCATCCCACGGGTAGCGTCCATCCTGCGTACCGGCCTCACCGCCGACTGCACCGGACTCGACATCGATAATGAGAAACGGCTCCTTTTGCAGACGCGCCCTACCTTCGGCGGTAACATCATGGCGACCATCATCTGCCCCAATAAGCGCCCGCAGATGGCCACCGTCCGTCCCCGCGTCTTCAAAAAGGGTAATCCGGATAACAGCCGTAAAGGACAGATTATAAATGTTGACTTTAAAAAAGAAGGTATCACGTCAAAAACTAAGCTGCTCAATTTTATTGATGCCGTCACCGAGAGGGTCAAGCTTGAGGATGCCGATATCATCGTCTCCGGGGGGAGAGGACTCGGTAAGCCGGAGAACTTCAAGCTGGTGGCGGAACTGGCGGAAGTCATGGGAGCGGCCCTCGGCTCTTCCAGGCCACCGGTTGACGAAGGATGGCTTCCCTATACCCATCAGGTCGGCCAGACAGGCAAGACAGTTTGCCCGCGTCTTTACATAGCCTGCGGTATCTCCGGTGCCATCCAGCACCTAGCGGGCATGCAGACCTCGGATGTTATCGTTGCCATCAACGACGACCCCAACGCCCCTATCTTCGAAGTGGCTACCTACGGCATCGTCGGCGACCTTTTCCAGGTGGTGCCGATGCTGATTGAGAAGTTGAAAGAGCGGTAGCAAGCCATAAGAAAAGGAACCTATCATGAAAGTACTCGTTATCTCCGCCAATACCTTCAACTTCTCTCCATCCGGTCCAGCTTATATCGCGGGTGCTGCCAGAGATGCCGGACATACGGTCGAGGTATTCGATTGCTTATTTGCCGACGATACGATACGCGAGCTTGAAGAACATATTACCAAGTTCAAGCCGGATATTATCGGGATTTCCATAAGGACGGTGACGGGTATGGTGCCGGATGAGAACGCCGAGTTTCACATGAAACCCTTCGATACCCGGGTTCTCGTCAGAGAAATTGTGGATTGTATTAAAAGACTGACTTCAGCGCCGATATTGCTGGGCGGTCCCGGATTCAATTACTACGGCCCTGACTGGCTGGACTATTTAGATTTGGACTACGGCATCAGAGGAGAAGCGGAGTTCTCTTTCCCAGAGTACCTCAGAATAATGGAAAATGGTGCCGATATTCATACTATCCCGGGATGTGTTTATCGTGAAGGCAACCAGTTCACCAAGATTCCCAGGGAAAGGATAGAAAATCTTGATGCGGTCGCGCTACCGGCTTATGACCTCTTTAACCTCGACGGGTACGTTGAACGTAACATCGGCGCCGGAATATCCACCAGACGCGGGTGCGCTTTCCGGTGTACCTATTGCCCCCATAGCTCCCTGGAAGGAACACGCTATCGCTTAAAATCGCCGAAGCGGGTGGTCGATGAAATGGAATATATTCTAAAGGCCAATGACTCACTGGTGATTGAATTTTGTGATAATTGCTTTAATTTCCCCCTTAAGCCGACTATAGCGACCTGTCAAGAAATTATACGCCGGAACAGAGACATCAGGTGGGGCACGATTGACCTGAAATCTATCAGCGTTACCGATGACTTTCTGAAACTCCTCAAAGAATCAGGCTGTGCCTCTCTTTCTCTGGATACAGCCGCCGCTTCGGAGAAAATTCTTAAAAGCATGCACCGTGGATATACGGTCGCGCAGGTCAGGGAAAGCCTGACCTGTCTTGCCCGTGCCGATATCCCTTTCGGCGTCAGTCTGTTGCTGGGCGCGCCTGGGGAGACGCCGGAAACCATCGCCGAGACGTTGTCTGTAATCGACAGCTTTCCGGTGCCAAGGTTTTCCATCACCATCGGCATTAATCTCTGGACTCACCATCAACCAATCGTAGAATACCTGCGAAGAAATGGGCAGTTCCCGGAAGATGAAAACCTCTTTGATGAAATACACTACATCTCCCCCGAATTACCCAAGGAATACATGATAGATTTAATACACAATTTGAATGAAAGAAAGAACTGTTATGTTTTTGTATTTAAACCATACGCAGGCTACAAGGGGTAAAAACACTGCTTATCATTTACAGATAACCTAACAGTATAGTATAATAATATATTAGGAGTTGACTAGCGTCACTCTTTATTCATATACAGCCATTAATAATTTCACAATGGCTGCCAGATTACAACTCAAATACCACAGAAATTCCTCTCTATATTTCAGGACACCCCCAAACACCTCCTGAATTTTAATATCTACCACACACTATTGAAGGAGGGAAAAATGGCAGAGGCAAAAAACGGCGATACAGTAAAAGTACACTACACGGGCAAACTGGATGATGGTACTGTATTTGACAGCTCGGCTAATCGTGAGCCGCTACAATTTATAATAGGTCAGGGCCAGCTCATCGCCGACTTCGAACAGGCCGTTGTCGGCATGGAACCCGGCGAATCAAAAAACATCCAGATACCATCGGATAACGCCTACGGTCCGCACCACAAGGAAATGGTAATGGAGGTGGAAAGAAGCCAATTTCCAGAGGACCTGGAACCAAGGGTCGACCAGATGCTACAGGTACGCCAGGAAAACGGTCGGACGTTCACAGTCAAGGTAACGAATGTCTCCGTAGATAAAGTAACGCTGGATGGCAACCACCCCCTGGCCGGCCAAGACCTCTATTTTGATATTCAACTCACCGAAATCATGTAGCCCTCTTTGTTACTTTCAGACTCCTCAGGCTTGCGGTGAGCACGCAATTTAGCCTATAATATAGCTGAATTTGGCTGGAGCGGAGGTGAGGTGGCATGCAGATAAATGTTTCTCAGCTTCTGCGGGAACCCATCGGGGCGGTAAGAGATTATCAGGTTGACGGCACTGTTCATGATATAGACGATGGTAAAGGTTATCAGGTCAGGGGTGATTGCCAGCTATTACGCACCCAGCGCAGTGTCCTGACCAGGTGCACGCTCAATACAGAAGTGGAACTCACCTGCAGCCGCTGCTTGAGCCAGTTCCTGTATCAAATGACTCTAAACTTTGAGGAGGAATATCTGCCTACGATAGATGCGGTTAGCGGCACGCCGCTGCCTCTGCCCGAGGAGGCAAGCACCTTTACCATCGATGAGCACCATATACTTGACTTAGCGGAAGCGATACGGCAGTATACCCTTCTGGCCGTGCCGATGAAGCCTCTTTGCCGGGAAGAATGCGCCGGCCTGTGCCAGAACTGCGGAAAGAACCTCAATCAGGGGCCATGCGATTGCCCGGCACAGGATGTAGACCCGCGCTGGTCAAAGCTGACAAAACTACTATAACATTTAGTAAAACAGGTATAAAGGAACGGAGTGCAATATGGGAGCTTTACCAAAACGAAAAAAAAGCAAGGCCCGCAGCGGCAAGAGACTAAGCCATAATGCGGTAAAACCGCCGGTCACCGAAGAGTGCCCCCAATGTCATAATCCCAAGTTACCTCATCACGTCTGCCCTACCTGTGGGACCTATAACGGCCGTGAAGTCATTAAAATGGGAGGACAAAGAAGAGGGGCTGGTTAACGTTATCCCGTTAGACTAGAGACTTCCATCCTTTTTAATCCGATACGTGGAATCTACCGTATTTCTCAGAATTTCTCTTAAGGAGGGGAGCAACAGAGATGACCAAAGTAGCCTGGGTATTTCCCGGTCAGGGCTCTCAATCCGTGGGCATGGGCCGTGACCTTTACGACAATTTCATTTCGGCCAGAGCTGTTTTCGACGAGGCTGATGAAGCGCTTGGATTTCCCATCTCCAGACTTTGCTTTGAAGGACCCGATGATGAGCTCCGCCAGACTATTAGCGCTCAGCCCGCCCTGGTGACCGCCAGCTTCGCCTGTTTACAAGCCTCCCGCGAAGTATGTGGCGGCAGCTTGCCCGAGCCCGATTTCGTTGCCGGTCACAGCCTGGGAGAATACACAGCGCTCGGAGTATCCGGAGTGTTTGACTTCACCACGACCGTACGCCTGGCACGGGAGAGAGGACGGTTGATGCACGAAGCCGGACAGGCACGACCTGGAAGTATGGCTGCCATCATTGGATTGGATGAAACCTTACTTGCCGGCATCTGCCAGAAATCAGATACGGTAATCGCCAATATCAATTCGCCAGGTCAAATCGTTATCAGCGGTGCTGCCGAGAATATGGTCAGGGCGATGGAAATGGCGACCGCCGCCGGAGCCAGCCGGGTCATTCCCCTGCAGGTAAGCGGCGCTTTTCACTCACCGCTGATGCAGCCGGCCGTCGAAGGCATTACCGAGTACATCAGCACCCTTTCTTTCCAGGAACCATCTATTCCCGTCATCGGCAATACCACAGCTACACCCATGACCACTGCGGAATCAGTAAAAGCTGAACTTATTAATCAATTGTCCAACCCGGTACAGTGGCAGCGTACCGTAGAATACATATTCAACGAGGGAGTGCCAACATTCATCGAGATAGGACCGGGTAAGGTGCTGACCGGCCTCATTAGAAGAATCAACAAGGAAGCCAAGACCATAAACATCGGTGACCTGGAAGCCGTCAGGACCCTGGCCAGCCAGTAAACGTAATGGGGGGCAAAAGTATGGACCTTACTAAGAGAGTCGCCATAGTTACGGGTAGCGCCCGGGGAATCGGGCAGGCAATTGCGCTGAAGCTAGCCGAGGTAGGGGCAGACGTCGTGGTGAATGACATTCAATCCGCCGCTAAGTCGCTGGAAAGCGTGGCCGCGGAAATCAGGGCAATAAACCGGCAGAGTCTGGCGGTTACCGCTGACGTAAGCTCGTCGGAAGATGTCAACCGCCTCGTCGAGACAGCCATGAGCACCTTCGGCAGGGTTGATATCCTGGTAAACAATGCTGGAATTACCCGCGACCAGCTGATAATTCGAATGTCCGACGAGGACTGGGACACCGTAATAAATATCGACCTGAAAAGCGCCTTCCTGTGCACTAGGGCGGTACTGCGGCATATGCTCAAGCAACGCTGGGGGAGAATTATCAACATTGCCAGTATTACAGGCCTGGTGGGTAATCCCGGCCAGGCCAACTACGCTTCCGCCAAGGCCGGGGTCATCGGCCTGACTCGCTCCATCGCCAAGGAAGCAGCCTCCCGCGGCATTACCGTCAACGCTATCGCCCCCGGCGCCATTGATACCAAAATGACACAACAACTTAACGACAACCAGAGACAGGAATTCCTGAAGCGCATCCCCCTCGGTTACTTTGGCTCTCCACGTGATATTGCTGAGGCGGTGGCTTTCCTTGCCTCCGAAGAGGCCAGGTACATTACAGGACAGGTCCTCAACGTGGACGGCGGCATGGCCGGGGTATAGCCATGAATAAAATCGACTCCTACCGCTTCGGTCAGATAGGCATTAACGACCGGAAATATACATCGGACGTTATCATTTTCCCGGATAGAGTGCAGGACGACTGGTGGCGGGACGACAGTCACGAGCTAACCCTCAAAGATATAGTCCCGATATTCGGTGAAGAGCCCGAGGTGCTGCTCGTCGGCACCGGTGCCTCAGGTATGATGAGGGTTCTGCCCGAGGTGGAAAAAGAAGCCAAGGGGCACCACATCCAGCTAATCATTCAGCCGACCAGCGAGGCCTGCGAAATATATAACCGGCTATCCCAGACGCAAAAGGTGATAGCGGCACTGCACCTTACGTGCTGAAAGGCAACCGAAAAAGGCAATAACCGATAAACACTCCCTAATAGTAACCGCAGTTAATATTTAACATCCACCACTTCCAAAGAACCAATGCCACCATCCCCACCACCAGTGTTTATCCGGAGGAGTGGTAAAACTTAATTCCCAACCATAGCTGGTGATGCCATCGCTTTCTGCTTTAGCCCTGAAATAGTATTTGGTACATGGGGTCAGGTTATCTATACGAGTCTGGAAAAACCATGGGTGGTGCATAACCTTGGGTGACGTCCAGTGACTATAGGCTGTAGGGTCAGCGGCATGGGACACGGTATCCCAACCGAAACTAACGGCTACCGATGAAGCGCCACCTAAACTTGTTAATATGCCGCACAGTGTAGCCTTCCTGGCACCTACTCCAATGGCCTTCCAGGTGATTACTGAAGGCGGAGAGACAACATTAACCTTGAGAGTAACGTTGGCCGAGCCTTCGTCAGCTTCAGCTAACGGACAGTATGAGACTGCCAGTACCAGACACAATATACCAGGTAAAATAAACCTGATAGTCTTCAGTACCGTCTCCTCCTAACTGCCAGGCTTATGGCAAGCACTATCAGACCCAGGAATACCAAGCCTCCGGCGATGAGAATCACCATGTTCAGCGAAAGGCCTTCCACTCCATCCATCGGCTCTGTAGCTCGCGGTTCTGGAGGTGCTGGTGACGGTGATAATTCCTCTGGCATTACCTCTGGCGCAGCTTCCAGCACTGGTGTCTCTTCCGGCACAGCTTTCGGTACCGGCTGCCCCTCTACTATGTTGGTAACCGTCGCTTTAATCTTAACGGCAACTGCCACTGTTTCGCCGCTCAAGCCAAGGAAACGTATGTAACCGTTATACACCTGGGAGCCAAGGGATTCATCGCCGTAGATGGTCACCTGTACATCTACCGGCTCTGCCAGAGCATCAACATGGAGTACCTCCGGCTCTACCCGGAGAGGTATATCCACCAGGCTTACCTGCACGTCACCGCTGAAATAGTGCACCTGCAAATCGGCCGTGGCGCTGCCGTCACCAGGGACTTCGAGCTCGACATGGCTGGGGCTTATACCCAGGCTGGCCGCCAGAGCCGGAGCGGCCAGCGCCAGCACCAGAGCCACCGTTCCCAGGAGTATGATAATTTTTTTCATATTTACCTCACACAGGGGGAAGCGGGGGAGTGATTTATTAGATTATACCACTCCCCCATTTCTCAACAAGTTATGGTACCGAGGCCTCAAAGATAAGCGTGGCTGTCTCCTCACCCTCGGGGTCGTAGTTTGACGGTATGACTAGACGAGCATTTACCGTATCGCTAGCACTTGCAGCTAGGCCACTTAGGCCTGGCCAATCTGAAGGTGGTTCTGTGCCATTGAGTCGTAGATGCTCGAACACGGTTCCCGTTGACGGGTCTAGCGAAGCGTCTACATCAACATCCTCAGTGCCTACATTCTTTATAGTAATGACAGTCACACCTGAGGACTCTCCCGGATACATGGTGCCGAAGTCAATGCTGCTGGGTGTTACCGAGATAGCCACAATCTCGGGCACTTCAACCTCCAGTGACACACCGCCGGTGCTGGCTACCTCTTTAATCCAGATATTGGCATCTATCATATCATTACCAGCGGCATTGCTCTCCGAGGTATAGAGGAGCTGAATAACACCACCGGCATCCTCAAACGGCTCCGGCCAGAAATCCCACCAATAGGTTGAGCCGGAATAGCCAGCGCAGACTGTAGTGGCGGTAGCACTATCCAATCCGCTAATAGAAGATGCTGTCCGGTATTCAATCCACTGCCAGTCATCCGTTGAGTCCCACGGGGCATAGAATACCCACCACGTACCCAGGCTGTCCTGCACGATATTGGGGTCATAGCCGTAGCTGGCGGTGGTATCAATATCAACCTTTTGTGCCCAGGTGCTGCCACCCGCACTGCGTGTCACATAGACATGCGTTCCATCAGCTTTTATTGAGGCAACAACAAGGTCCCCGTCATCAGCAATGGTAGCCTTAGGCATGAAACCTGAATCTGGAGAGGTGGAAGCGCTGTAAGAATTTTTAGCTGACCAACTACTGCCAGAATAGCAGTAGGTATCGGCAGCACTGCTCTCCAAGAACAGCCAGATGTCGCCTGAATTGTCCATAACAGCATCGCCGTGGCCACCGACAGCACCCGATACCTGAGTCCAGCCAGTCCACGTGCTAAGGTCTGTGGTTGTATTGTAGTAGACGTTGCCAGACGCACCACCACCGTCAAATGAGAACAGCCAGATGGCGCCACTATCGTCCTGCAACGCCGCCAAGTCACGCTGATTATGATTGCCATGACTGGTTACCTGAGTGGTTGATAGCCAGCTCGATGCCGATACGTCATAGGCTTTGTAGTAAATATCGTAAGCGTCACCATCCGGGTCATAACTACTGACTCCTCTTATCCCACCAGTAGTACCTCTGGTGAAGAAGACCAGCCAGTCGCCAGCACTCAGGCTGCCGATTGCCTGGTCAAGGACCACGTTACTGGGATTTCTGTCATAGTTGGCGTGGGTCGTAACCTGAACGGCTCCGGGGTCAGCACTTACCGCCGCTGGCACCGTCACTAAACTCGTAGCAAGAACAAGGACAAACAAGATACAGAATAATCTCTTTTTCAAGTTCTTCCTCCTTTATTATTATTGATATATTAATCGGTCTTTCCCGAGCGTCATCGAAGCCTTTTTCGGTTGACTAAGATTATTTACTGACTTACTCCGACATATATCACCCCCCTGTTCCAGAAAATAATAAAACCGACCTTTTCAGGTCGGTTTCACTACTGGCTCCCTGTCATCTAAGTGACCACTCTAGGACAACAGCTCAACACCCCCCAAATACCGTTTTCCCCAGCTACTTGCTAATGTTTTATTTCCTTCTTAGTTAACTCCTTGTCATTCATATCTGAATATAGTAATAATAAAGCATATTATTCTACATTAACTAAAATGTCAAATTCCTTTATTAACATTACTTTCATTTACCTCTATTGTTTTATATCATGCTGAAGTATTTATGGGTGGCATCATGTATAACAATCTGGTGCATATTCCCTACATTTTTTACATATTCGCCATATTGTAAGTAATATTAACTTCAGTTAATATATGAAAAGGTACCAGGTTATCCGGGCTGAGGGAGAGGATGTCAAAGGGGGATAGAGTAAATACGGCACAAGTGACCCGGATGCTAACCGTTTCGGAGGTGGCTCTGCTTCTCCACGTGCACCCCAATACGGTCAGGCTGTGGAGTGACAGAGGGTTGCTCAAGGCATATCGACTCGGCTATCGCCGTGACCGCAGATTCAGGTCTCAGGACATTGATGAATATCTCAGCAGCAATCGGTACCTAAACTAGCCTGATGTCTATGAAAGTGTCATGACTCGGCAAGCTGCTTCTTTTCCGGCACCTCGATATTCGGTCCGTGGCGCCGCATCCGGTATTCCCTGAGGCAGTGAAGCACTTCAGCATCGGTAATCTCATGCCAGTACCGGTAATAGTCCGACACGTAAAATCTCAGCGCGGAACTGACCGCACAGGTCACCACTTTGTCGGCTATCTCCTCCAATTCCTCCACAACAGCCTGCGGCCCGACCGGCACGGCGGCAATGATCTTATCCGGCTTGCGGTGACACACCGATTCAATCGCCGCCCTCATGGTATAGCCTGAGGCAAGGCCATCATCCACGATTATCACCGTGCGGCCGCTAACAGCGAGGGGCGGCCTGTCCCGATGATAGAGCAGGCTCCTGTCACGAATATCCGTCCTGACCTGGCTGACCTGATAGTTAATCTGCTGCTGGCTCAAACCCGCCTTCTTGACGACCTCCTCATTATAGATAATGGTGCCATCATCGGTTACAGAACCAAAACCGCCTTCGGGGCTGAGGGGGAGGGGAATCTTGCGGGATATGACGAGGTCAAGGTCAACGCCAAGCGCCAGGGTAACACTCAGCGCCACGGCGACACCGCCATTGGGAATACCCAGCACAACAACAGGCTTGTTTGCATATTCATAAAGCTTTGCGGCAAGCTGACGCCCGGCGTCATAGCGGTTCTCAAAGATTGGCTCTGCGTAAGACAGGCGCATATTACTTACCTCCAAAGCACTAATATCGCTGAACTATTCTATCAATTTAAACCCATTCACGTCCACCAGCCCAAGGTCGGTCAACCTCAATTCGGGGATAACCGGCAACGCCAGAAACGAGAGAGTGGCGAAGGGAGAAGGCAGGGTCACGCCCAAATCTACAGCAGTCTGTTCCAGCCTCTCCAGTCCGGCTACTACGGATTCCAGCGGCTCTTCAGATAATAAACCGGCAACCGGCGTCGCCAGACTGTCCAGGACTTCTCCACCGGCGACCACGACCAGGCCACCCTTCAGGCGCTTAACCTCCTTGATAGCCAGGAACATATCCTCGTCACCGGCGCCGACCACGACGATATTATGTGAATCGTGGGCGATAGAAGAAGCTAAAGCCCCCCTCTTCAGGCCAAAACCGCTAATCAGCCCCAGGCCGATGTTGCCTGTGGCGTGATGCCTCTCCACCACCGCCAGCTTAAGAATGTCGCGGCTTGTATCGGGTATAATGAATCCGTCTTTAACGCTGACCTTCTCCTGTTTCTTCCGGGTGATTATCTGCCTGGGGACAGCCTCAATAACCGGCTGGCTTTCTCCTGAAGATTTCAGCCGCAAAGCATCAATGGTAAAGGGCTTGATATTGACCGTATCGGTAAGTCGGTTACCGCCCGGTTTATACGAAGGGAATAAAGGCCGTCCTTCTTCGGCAACCAGCCGACCGCGGTAGAAGACCATATTTATATTGAAATCAGTCAAATCCTCAAGGACAATCAGGTTGGCAAAATAGCCGGGGGCAACCGCACCCAACCCACCAAGCCTGAAATATTCGGCAGTATTGACCGTGGCCATTTGGACAGCCCTTACCGGCTCAAGACCAAGCCTTATTGCCTTGCGCACCACGGCATCAATATCGCCGTCCTGGAGCAGGTCGACACAGCTACGGTCGTCAACCACAAAGAGACACCGCTTATAAGTCCTGTCGGTAACCAGAGGCAGCAGGGCATCCAGATTTTTCTCCGATGAACCCTCCCTTATCATGACATACATGCCCCGCCGCAGCTTTTCCGCCGCTTCATCCAGAGAGACCGATTCGTGGTCGGAACGCATGCCGGCGGCGATATAGGCGGTGAGGTCTTTTCCGGTAACACCGGGGGCATGGCCATCAATAACCCTGCCCCTGGCTGCCTCGATTTTACTCAGCATAGCGGCATCACCGGCCAGAACGCCGGGGTAGTTCATCACCTCACCCAGTCCGATACATTCCCGCCACCGCAATATACGGCGAATTTCCTCAGGACCGATGCTGGCCCCGGAAGTCTCCAGATGGGTAGCCGGCACACAGGAAGGAGCCATTAAAAACATATCCAGGGGCAGGCGGTGAGAGCAGTCCAGCACATACCTCATTCCCTCCAGGCCACAGACATTGGCAATCTCGTGGAGGTCGGTCACTATCGCCGACGTACCGTGCGGCACCACCGCCCGCGCGTACTGGCCGACATCTAGCATGGAGCTTTCCAGATGGGTATGGCCGTTGATGAGACCCGGCGCCAGATATTTACCGCCTAAATTGATAGTCTCTTCAGCTTTCTTATAGTCCCCGACCCCAGCTACCCTGTCCCCGCAAATCGCCATACTGCCCGTCTCAATCTCGCCATTAAGCGTGTTTACGATGCGGGCATTGGCCAGAATAAGGTCGGCGGGAGATTCACCTTTAGCCACAGAAATGAGTCGACGCAAATCGCTCAAAATCAGTCCTCCAGAAAACTTATATCAGGGAGATTACGGTACTGCTCATCACAGTCCAGGCCGTAACCCACCAGAAATTTGTCCGGGACGGCAAAGCCGAGATAATCAATGTTAACCGGAACCCTCCGCCGGGAGGGCTTATCGGCCAGGGCGCAGAGTCGCCGGGAGGCCGGATTTTGCTTCTCCAGATAGTCCATGAGAAAAGCGACGGTGATACCGGTATCGACGATATCCTCAACCACGAGTACATGCCTTGCTTTGATAGGGCAACTCAGGCCCTGCACCACGTCTACCGTGCCTGAAGTCTCCCGGCCGCTGCCGTAGCTCGACAGCCGGACGAACTCAACTTCCAACGGGAAATCAAGCTGCCGCACGAGGTCCGCCATGAATACAAAAACGCCCTTGAGAATACCGATAAGAACGGGGCGTTTATCCTGATAGTCCCTGGTGATTTCCTCAGCCAGCCGGCTGACGGCGGCGCCTATCTCCGCCCTAGGGAAAAGAGTGTGCAGTCTGGATTCAGAATCCATATCTATTTGAGATTATAGCCTTTACCGTAAGCTATGTCTATATTTGACTGAAAAAAAGAGGTGCGTAAACTAATGCAGTGTATAAGCGGTATTGAGAATTTATTTGTTCCTTAGGCTGCCTTTCTCAACCATGAAATACAGTAAGGCTGGATACCCTTTTCGGAATATCCAGCCTTAGCTTGAGTCCATGATTTCTGTTCTACCGGGCTTCAGTTCTTCTACCTCCTTACTGCGAATTTCCGGTATTCGCTAGATTGTCGCCTTGACGGCGGCAGCTTTCTTTGCTCGGGCAGCCTTTGCTTCACGAACAGCCTGGACAATACCACCGATGTTAAGGTACCACACGAAAGCCGCTGGGAACAGGATTATCGGGATGGCTACCACTAACGCTACTAACATTTCGAACTGCATCTTTTTTACCTCCTTTTTTTATTTACACCATCATCTTACCATCCCGCCATTTTGACCGACTTCCGCTACTATGCCTATTTCCAATTGCCAATAACACCTAATAATTCGGAATCCGGCCTTCATTTTATACTTAGCAGTGGCCTACCTGGAATAGGTATAAACACGCATGCATATAAGCCTGATGATAGGTACGATAGCCATAGTTTGATACCAAGTGAATACAGAAATGATGGAATTCAAGTTTAGCTTTGTAAGGAATGGTGGTATTAACCGGGTGTATCAATTATGACGAGCTGGCTTCCCTCAGCGCACTCTTCGACATCAATAGCCAGGTTTTCAAGGCTGCCAGCCAGTTCACTTTCCACCAGAAGCAGTTTTGAGCCTTCGTACTCGACAACTTCGTCTCCGGGCATGGCAATATCAATGCCCAGTCCGAGTTGTCCCTGTTCATTTGTTCTGAGCCTTAAACACGCCTCAGGGTGTTCAACGTTTTGAGTAAGAATGTCTTTCAACTCTTTTTTAGCTCGTTCCGTGACATCAATCATCTAACACACTCCTTAAAGCTCAATCATCCTCAGACGGTCGCTTGGTAGCTTTCTGTAACGCCTGCCATGCCTCGAATTCTTCTTCACTCAGCGGTTTGCAGGACTGTAGTTTATTGTTAGCCAGCACTATGGTAAAAAGACTGCGGCACTTCCAGCAGCGATATGGGCCTTCAAATAACTTCTGAGCCAGGGACATTTTCCCGATAGATTCACAGTTAGGGCATTTTATCTCTATCATTTTCCACCTTCCTCTGCCATAAAAATCCCGTCAGGTCTGTTCCAATTCTACAACAGAAAGCTTAAGCTTTACCATTTCCTTGGTTGCCTCAGCTATATGCTCCGGGGTGAAGAAGATAGCATCATCTTCTGTCTCTCTACGCACCATAAATTTGCGCGGCTCTCCTGACCAGCTATCCATGATGATGTAGTCAACCTTGCCCAGAGCCTTATTATCCTTATCTACTACAGACGTACCGTACTCTATCTCCATCTTGTCCTGCCTTTTCACAGAGTCTAATAAGCTTCCCATATATCAGGAGAGAATTTGAGTATAAATGACCGGCATGATTCTATACCGGCAATATTGGAAGAAGAGCGATAGGAATTGAATATTCTATTATAAAAGAAAAAGCTGGATTCACTACCAGCCTATGCAACCAATAATCTAACAGAGACAGGATACATTGTCAAGTTTACGGTGGAGAGTATTAAGGTATGCCGATACACACTAGCATCAGGACTTATATATCTATTGCTGTGGTTCGATAATGACCTTGAGCGATTCCTGAGCACCGGCGACAAGCTGAAAGCCCAGACCCGTTTCCTCCAGCCTCAGCCTATGGGTAATCATCTCATGCACCGGCACGCGGCGGGCACGGATGAGCCTGAGGGCCGCTGCATAATCGGCAGGGCTGCCGGCATAGGAAGTGGTAAGCGTTATATCACGGCGCCAGAACAGGTTATTAATCGAGAAGGGAATGGTAACGCCGGGGGCGGTGGGGGCAAAGAAAAGAACGGTACCGCCACGTTCAACCGATGATAACGCCTGGTTGACGGCCGCTTCGGCACCGGTGCATACGATTACGAGGTCAGCCAGAAGTCCGTTATTCACCTCACGGAGTCCGTCCGGTGAATACACATCAGCGTTAATGGCAATATCAGCCCCGAACCGCTCCGCCGCCTCCAGCCGGTAGCGGCTGATATCGGTAGCCACGATGCGGCCGGCACCCAGCGCACGGGCCAGCTGGATATGGAGCAAACCGGAAATACCGCTGCCGATAACGAGAACGGTCTGGCCCGGCTGCAGGTCTGCCCGCCTCTGCCCCCGCAGGACACATGCCAGCGGCTCAACAAAGGTGGCATCTTCAAAAGACACCTCGTCCGGCAGGGGAAAAACGCCGCGGTCAACGTTTATAGCCGGCAGGCGGACATACTCGGCGAAGCCACCGGGGTCGAAATTTGTCCGGCGGAGGGTATCGCAGGCGGTATGGTTGCCACTCAGGCAGTAGTGACAGGTATTACAGGGTACGTGATGGGCTACAGTTATACGGTCACCCACTTTATACCGCTCGACGCTCTTTCCTGCCGCCACGACCTTACCGGCAATTTCATGTCCCAGTACCAGCGGCGCCCGGTCAAGGCGATACCACTCCATGACATCGCTGCCGCAGATGCCGCTGGCAACCACGCGCACCAGCAGTTCGCCGGGCCCGATCTCCGGTACGGGCATTTCCTCCACGCGTACATCGCGGTTGTTATACCACCTGGCGACACGCATCCTATTACCCGATGACTTACTCATTTTTGACCGTATCGTAAATCTCCTGAGCCTTTTCTGGAGTGGCATCATCGTGCACGATGGCGCGTATCGCCTTTATCGCCGCTACCGGATGTGCGTCCTGCCAGATATTCCTCCCCAGGTTAACGCCGATGGCACCTTTCTGTATGCCGTCATGAACGAACCTGAATACCTCAAGCTCTGTTTTTGTCCGGGGTCCGCCTGCCATGACTACGGGCACAGGACAGCCCCTCACCACCTTTTCGAAGCCCTCACACCAGTAGGTCTTTACTATCCTGGCACCGAGCTCCGCGGCGATACGGCAGGAAAGCGAGAGGTAGCGGGCATCGCGTTTCTCCAGTTCCTTGCCCACGGCCGTAACCGCCATTACCGGGATACCGTACTTCTCACCCTGGTCTACCAGCTTGGAAAGGTTCAGCAGCGACTCTTTCTCGTAGTCCGTGCCGACAAAGATGGAAAGTCCCATCGCCGAAGCATTAAGCCGTATAACCTCATCAATATCGGTGGTGATGCCTTCATTAGCCAGGTCAGCGCCGACCATGCTGGTGCCGCCGGATACCCTGAGAATAATCGGTTTGGTGTTATCCGGGGCTATCGACGAGCGCAGCACGCCTCTGGTAACGAAGACAGCATCAGCATAAGGCAGAATCGGCGCGAGTGTTTTACCCGGCTCTTCCAGCTTCCTGGTCGGGCCCTGAAAATAGCCGTGGTCAATAGGCATAAAGAGGCAACGTCCGTCCGACTGAATTAACTGCGCCAAGCGGTTGGCCATTCCCCATTCCATAAGCAGCTATCCTCCTTTAACGTTTGCGTTCTAATATATTTAATTTATGGGATGGACTTAGGTTTGTCAAACAGGGTTCAAATAATAGAGGTTATTTTTCTAGCTCACCCGCTGTGTCCCCCTCTCCAACATGTAATAGGGGAGATAATTGTCTACCTCACCCCCTTAGTCCCCCTCTCCTGACGAGGTTTCACAGGAGAGGGGGAAGATATTTTAATGAAATCCTCCCCCTCGGTCCCCCTCCTTTTGTAAAGGAGGGGGAAGAAAAAGAAAAGAGGGGGCTTCGCCTCTCTAAAAATCCACATTGGGGGGTGGTGTGGAGAGACCTAGGAGATAAGTTGAGAATGCTATGAGGGCGGGCGGGTGGGAAGAAAATCACCGAGGCGGGGCGGTGGGTGGAGAGGCTTATTTGTTTGTGTCCGCTACCAGCTTCTTGATAGACTCGACAATCTCAGATGTATGAATGCCTGGACCGAAGATAGCCTTAACACCGATTTTTTCAAGGGCGGGGATATCATCTTCGGGGATAATGCCCCCGGCGACCACCAGGACAGTATCCATGCCCTTCTGCCGGAGGTTTTCCATAACATCTGAGAAAAGCTCCATGTGGGCTCCGGAGAGACAGCTCAGCCCGACGACATCCACATCTTCCTGTAAAGCCGACTCTACAATCATCTCAGGGGTCTGGCGTATGCCGGTATAGATGACCTCCATGCCAGCGTCCCGCAGGGCGCGGGCCACTACTTTGGCGCCGCGGTCATGTCCGTCCAGACCCGGCTTGGCTACCAGCACCTTTATCTTTTCCCGGCTCATTGATTATTACTCCCCCTCGTTTCCGGGCTGGACAAGCTCAACGAGCACCCCGTTCACCGATTTCGGGTGAATGAAAGCTATTTTCCCCGCCACCCCGTCTCTACCCTCACGGTCAATCAGTTCAACCCCCTTCTCCTCCATTTTCTTCAACTCCGCATCAACATCATCAACCTCAAAACAAATATGATGAAGACCCTCACCACGCCTCTCCAGGAACCTGGCAACAGCGCTATCGGGTCCGGTCGGTTCGAGGAGGTCAATCTCTATGCCTTCACCAACCCTGTAGATGGCCTCACTCACCTGCTGGCAGGGGACATTTTCGATAGCTGATGGTTTTAGTCCCAGGACACGTTCGAAGAGAGCCACGCTCTCCTTGAGATTCTTTACCGCAATACCAACATGGTGAACCCTTTTAATCATCCTTTGTATCTCTCCTCAAACATTTCCCTGAAACACTTAGAAAATAAGGAACTCCCTCTGGACACCGAATACCTCGCGAAGGGTATCGCAGATTTCCCCCACCGTGGCATAGGCTTCCACACACCGAATAAAAGCGGGTATGGTGTTTTCAGTACCCCGGGCGACCTTTTTCAGGTTTTCCAGCGCCGAAGTCACATCAGCGGCGTTACGCCTCTTCTTAACCTTATTCAGCGCGGCTATCTGTTCTTTTTCCTCCTCAGGATTAACGCGGACGAGTCCCTCTATCTTCGAATAAGGTGTAATGAATTTATTCACGCCCACGATAACCCTGCTTTCCGCCTCCACTTCCTTCTGATAACGGTACGAGCTTTCCTGTATCTCACGCTGCTGGAAACCGCTCTCGATAGCCGCCAGAGCGCCACCCCGGGAATCGATTTTCTCAATATACCTACCAGCCGCCTCCTCTATATCCCGCGTGAGAGATTCGACCATCCAGGAACCGCCAAATGGGTCGACGGAATCGGCGACGCCGCTCTCATAGGCGAGGATTTGCTGCGTGCGCAGCGCTGCGGTTACGGCGTCCTCACCGGGGGTGGCATAAGCCTCGTCGTAGGAATTGGTATGGAGCGACTGCGTGCCGCCCAGCACAGCCGCCAGAGCCTGAACAGCCACCCTGACTACGTTATTGATGGGCTGCTGGGCGGTGAGAGAGCAACCGGCCGTCTGAGTATGGAAGCGGAGCATACAGCTACGGGGCTCCTTGGCGCCAAACCTCTCTTTCATAATCCTCGCCCAGAGTATTCTGGCCGCCCGGAACTTGGCTACTTCTTCCAGCAGGTTATTGTGCGCATCAAAGAAGAAAGACAGACGGCCGGCAAAATCATCGACATTGAGTCCACGGTCTATAGCTGCCTGGACATAGGCAATGCCGTTGGCCAGAGTAAAGGCGATTTCCTGCACCGCCGTCGACCCCGCCTCACGGATATGGTAACCGCTGATACTGATGGTATTCCAGCGGGGGAGATTTTGACTGCAGTACTCAAAAATATCGGTAGTCAACCTTAAAGAGGGGCCAGGCGGGAAAATATATGTGCCGCGGGCGATGTACTCTTTAAGAATGTCATTCTGGACAGTGCCGTCAAGTAGGGATAAATCTATTCCCTGTCGCCGGGCAAGGGCGATATACATAGCGAGGAGTATCGGGGCGGTGGCATTAATCGTCATGGAAGTGCTCACCTTATCCATCGGGATGTCCTGGAAGAGAACCTCCATATCACGGAGGGTATCAACAGGCACGCCTACCTTGCCCACTTCACCCCGGGCCAGAGGATGGTCGGAATCATAACCTATTTGAGTGGGCAGGTCAAAGGCAATGCTCAGTCCGGTCTGTCCCTGCTCCATCAGGTAGCGGTAGCGGCGATTGGATTCCTCGGCGGAGGCAAAGCCGGAATACTGCCGCATCGTCCATAGTCGACCCCGGTACATGGTAGGCTGAATGCCACGTCCGAAGGGATACTCCCCCGGATACCCCAGCGATGCCTCCAGGTCAGCTCCCTGAAGGTCATCGCCTGTATAAAGGGGCTGAATTTCAATACCCGAGGTAAGGTTGAATTTTGGCTGCCTCTCCGGAAAACGCTTTAATGCCGGTTCCAGCGTATTTTTTATCCATTCTTCCCTGCTCTTACCGGGCATTACTACCTCCGCCGTCTGTCTATCACTAAGAACAATATCAAAACTGGCGATTTATTACAACCGGTCTTAAAAGAGGCATCACCGTCGACTATGAAAAGGGTATTACCTGGTTCTGGTTGGTAAAAAGTTATTGTCATCGGTATAGCTATACGCATGAAAGGACAAATACCTCCAAGTATCTGTCGTGGGACTATATAGAAATCAATTAAGGGGGAGTATTTATATTCCCCCTTTTCAATATCCTATTCCGATTGACTTCCCTTCACTCCACACTTATAATCAGCCTGTCCGCCAGAGCGAAAGGGGGAAATTATATGAGTGTATTGGTTTTATTCGAATTACAGGTCAAGCCTGAGAATATCACGGATATAAAGTCATATATGGCAGAGATACTTCCAGATACTCGCGCCTATGATGGTTGCCAGAGAATAGACGTGTACTTAGATACCGAGGATACGGGCACTATGGCTGTGGTTGAACACTGGGACTCACGTGCCCACCACGAGAAATATCGTGCTTGGCGCGACGGAACCGGATTTCTGGATAGAATCGGTGCCATGCTTGCTGGACCGCCAAGCCTTCGATATCTTGAAAGGATTGATGCATAGCAGGGCGCTGAATGCGCTTAACGACAACCTATCAGTTGTCCTGCTATCCGTAATTTTATCAATCCATCACAACCTTGAAATTTACCATGAATGTCAACTAAACCTAAAGTCAACGACGGTCCCAGAATTCAGGGTAAATCTGCATCAGCACTGGAGAGGGATCGCACAGAGGCCCAAGATAGGTAATAGGGTAGCCAATTCCTCTTGCTTTAAGTGCTTGCAATCCTTCTACTGCTTTCGCCATCATTTTTGGAGGCAGCGCCATAACCAATTCATCCTCGGTAACATTGCCGAACGCCCTCTCCCCCATACAGGGAATAGCCAGGGATGGCTTGCCAGTAGTATAGCACTGAGCCAAGCCATCGGCGCAAGACCCTTCGCCGATGAAGAAAAACTGAAAGCGCTCGTAGTCTTTAAACTGGAGCCCGTTCATTAGCAACATCATCTGCGCCGGATTACCGTAGATTAAGATAACATCGGGGTCAAATTTCCCTAAAGCCAGTGGGGCGAGCACGGTGGCCTCTCCATATGGGACCAAGGGGTATGCCGCCATCTGTTTTCTGGCTTCTTCCACGCTGGCAAACCAGGTAGTGGCGAAGGCATTTGTCTCCCAGGCGACCTGCTTTTCGGTAGACGGTGCCATACCATTGATTCGAGCACAGCGATCACTTAAGTTGTCTCTGGTCGCCCCTATTGTCAGGCCGAGACTTCGAACCATTCCTGGTACCTGGCAAAAAGTAGTGCGGCGATCAAGTCGCATCACTTCAGGTATTTTATCCAACTCCTCTACCTTCTCCAATTTCTTATAGGCAATGGGGCTTGTTCTCAGGCGAAGCAGACGCTCCATGTCCTGGGTAAGCCCTGCCCAGTCGGTCTTTGACACTTCTTTATTCATCTCTTGTTTCCTCCTTTTTTCTCTATTTCCAAGGCAATCATAAACAGCTTAGCAACAACTGTCAACATGGTCCTGTTTGTATTCGGTCAATTAGACCGTCAAGGCGAGGGTCGCCGTGACGGAAATAATCTTAAAACATGTATAGAGATTGCTCCGCCCTCAGTTCGCCATGACATTGCCAAACAAATGAAAATGATACTATTAAAAGCAATACTTGATAAGAAAGGAACATGGCATGTATAATTAAAAACCGGAACATATAATTCACATAACGGAACTTAAAGTTATAATAGAATACATTCCATAAAATTATACTTCCAGCCCGGTAAAGCTGACACCCGGGCTATAAAGTTTAGTTCATAAAAACGCTATTAGAAACACGACGCCCTGAGCAATCGTCTTTGCGGCTATTCGCCGCATGCAGCGAGGAAAGGAGAAACAGTTATGAGTCCTGAGGGAAAAGCGAGCTTTGAGGTCCCGCCACCACCAATCCCCGAAAAAGATATAAAGGAGAAGATGACGGCCGATGTCGTCGTACTGGGCGCCGGGATATCCGGGCTGACCGCGGCGCTCTCGGCTGCAGAGGCAGGTGCCAAGACTATCCTGCTGGAAAAAGGACCAACCTACAACTTCCGCGGTCTTCATAATGCCGCCATCGCCAGCAGGATGCAGAAAAAGGCGGGTATTAAAAACGACAAGGAACAAATCATATACACAATAATGGAGACCGCTGCCTACAGGGGTAGCCAGAGAGTGGTTAACGTGTGGGCGGATAATTGTGATAGTGTTATGGACTGGCTGCTGGATATGGCTAAAGCTGCGGATGTAGAAGTTGCCCTGGATACGACCACCAAGCCATGGTATTTCCCGAATTACCCTGTCATACATGTTTTCGATTCGAAAAACTATGGCTGGCAGGCGAGTCTGGCCGAGATGCTGATGAATAACGTACGGGCACACGGGGTAGACATTCGCTTCGAGACTCCCGCAGTGCGATTAATCAGAGAAGGAAAAGGCAGAGTTACTGGAGTTATTGCGCAAAACAAAGCGGGTGAATACATCCAGTTCAACGCCGGCAAGGCGGTAGTCCTCTGTTCCGGGGATTACGGGAGTGACCGTAAGATGGTAAAGGAGTATTGCTGGA
>CAZPQB010000015.1:0-23417 GCA_964588605.1 uncultured Dehalococcoidaceae bacterium
TCTACCCATATTTGACCGGCGAGGTTAATTACACGGTAACAGGTCTAAGTATGGGCATGCAGGCACTCAATGTAACCGATCCGCTGGGCCTGCCGCAAGGTCTAATGATCCTTTCCATACCGTGGGTCAAGTTACCAATGATTATGAAGAACTTGGAAAAAATGAACTGGCATCCTATCTCAGAGATTGTAGGCGGAGAAGAACATAAGAAACATTTCTACGCACTATTAGACGATATTAAGCGGAAAATACGGGCGTGAGAACGAGACTATTACTGGCATCTGGAATGTTAGTCGAAGGGCAATTTACTTGGCCATTAAGCGGGGCAAAAGGTGTTTATGCTCGGCGAGGATATTTGATTGGGGTAAAAAGAATAATGACCCTGAGATGCGTATTTTAGGGTCGATCAGCTTTCAAAGGAGAATATAAATATGGCAGGGAAGTTATACAATCAATATTTCATAAGGGGTCCCAAGCCAGGGGAAACGAATGAGTTTGTAAAAAGATATACAGCAATGCTGGACGACGATGTTATTAAGGGCAGCTTCTTTTTCAATGCTACATTTTTACAACCTAAATACTCCATCTATATAAATGGTGCTCATACCCATCCCTATTCCGAAGTGCTTTTCTTTCATGGAACAGACCCTGAAAACCCAGACGAACTCGGATGGGAAATTGACCTGTACATGGGCCCGGAATTCGAAATGCATACCGTAACCAAGACTTCAGCAATTTATGTTCCGCCACGGCGTGTTCACTGTCCTATAATTACCAGAATGAAAAGGCCTGCTTTCCACATATACTGCATGACGGGTCCCGTAAACGTGCGGGATGATTTTGAGGGAATCATAAAACAAGAAGGCGCTTTCGAAAGGAAATACGATAAATATTTCATAAGCGGGCCTAAGCCCGGCGAAACTCGCGGGGAATATAAGAAATATACTACCTACATAGATGACGATGTCATAAAGGGAAGTTTCCATTTTGCGTCTGCCTTCGTAAGGAATGATAATCCTCTCCCGGAGCAAAATCCGCATACTCATCCCTATGGGACCGTGCTGGGATTTTTCGGCAGTAACGCAGACAACCAGTTTGAACTGGGAGCGGAAATTGAGTTACGCATGGGGCAGGAATTAGAGAAGCACACCTTTGATCGGTCTACAACAGTCTATATACCGCCGGGACTGGAGCATTGCTTGACCAAGTGTAAAGTAAACCGCCCCTTTATATTTGTTGAATGTTCAAACGGTCCCAGACTGGTACAAAACGAAATAAAAAGCTAGGAGCGGGAAATATGCGACAACTCCTCCCGGGGAAGAAAACCCAACCAATTCGAGGGCATCTCGCGGGGTAGCTGGATAATCTTGACAAAGTATCAAAAGATGCTACAATAAGTAACTAAGAACACATGTCATTATCAAAGGAGGTGACTGCATGTAATTTTCTGTATTTGAGGATATTAGATAGAATTTGGAAAGGAGAAGAGGACATTGAAAAGAATCATCCTAGCACTAGTAGTGGTTGTGTTGATGAGTGGTTTAATATTTGGCAGTTGCGCTGAACCAGAGTCATCACCAAGTCCAGCACCAAGTCCATCACCAAGTCCATCACCAGCCCCTGAAAAGGCAGTTACCCTAAGGCTGGCGATACCATGGCCTCCTGGTGACCCTCCCCAAGTAGAGATTCAGAAATATGCCGATGCATTCAACGCACGTAGCGGCGGTAAGGTTGTAATTCAGGTTCACCCCGCTGAGGCACTGGTCAAGGTTCAGGAAAGCCTGGACGCGGTGAGAACGGGAGCCGTCGAGATGGCCGGCTATCCCACCGGTGTTTTCTCCAGTGTTGACCCAAGGTTAGCTACCCCGGAGATACCTTTCCTTTATACCGGCATCAATGCCGACGCGGCTGCTCAGGACTACTTATTACCTATGTATAACGAATTTATGCCGGAGAAGTTTAACCAGATGTTTATGGGACACTTTATCTGCCTGCCGAACGAAATGATTGGCAGCAAGCCGGTAAAGACCGTGGCAGACTGGGATGGCCTGCTGGTACAATCAATATCCCCCGTAGTCTCACAGTTCATAGAGGCGATGGGCGGTTCTCCGGTACCCTCGCCGTTTGTTGAGGGATACACCGTGCTTGAGAAGAAGGTGGTAGATGCCAGCATGCTCAGTCCCCAATTTGATGTAACCTTTAAAGTCTATGAGGTTGCCAAGTATGAAACACTTGGCTATTTAATCCCGGCCGCCCTCACAGTAGCCATTAACATGGACACATACAACTCATTGCCGAAGGATATGCAGGATCTGTTAGTTGAAGAAGGCTGGAATTTCCATCATAGTGCAAATGAGTTTTTTATTGGGGCCTACACTGATGCTAACAACTTTTTAGCTGATAATGGCGTGGAAATCTACCAACTACCCAAGGCAGAGCGAGACAAATGGTATGACATGGTATGGCCAATTTCCGAGAAGCTTCTGGCTGATATGGGCGATTTTGGTCCGAGGGTCATGGAGGTCGCCAATAAAGTAAACGCCGAGTTTCCATATTAGACCGAAGGCGCCACCGGCGTATAAATTTACCGGTGGCGCCCTGTCTATATCATTGCTAGACAGGTACAGCGTATACTAGTTAGGTGTGCAATTGTTCAAGAAATTTATACAGGCTGTGGACCGCGTAATCGAGCGCGCCGGTTACATAGCTTTAATATTTAGCGGCGTCCTGATATTTATAATGGCGTGGCTCAGCACCTACGGCGTGACCAGGCGATATGTACTAAGCAACCCAGAGTCCTATTCATACGAGCTGAGCACAATATTTTTAGTAGCCTGTGTTATGTTAGCCATAGCCGGTGTGCAGAGGCTCGGCAGGCAGATCAGAGTTGACTTTATTTCCATCCGTCTTTCTGAGAGTTGGCAGAATATCCTGCTTAATATCATTGCTCCTATTCTGGCGCTTTTTTACGTTGTTTTACTCACCTGGCAGAGCTGGGATGCCGCCTGGTACTCGATGAAAATCGGCGAAGTAAGCCAGTCGGTCTGGAGAGAACCATGGTGGCCGACCAAGATGGTGGTGCCGGTTGGTGTGGGACTGCTCTGCCTTGTGCTTATAGCTCAACTCTGCCATGGCGTTACTGCATTAGTGCGAATATTAAAGAAGACGGGGCAGTAGCCGCCGGCCAGGCCGGTATTGCCTGAATTTCTTTATCAGTGGGGTCTGTATTGTCGTGGAACTGACATTAGTAAGTATTTTGTGCATTGTAGGCCTGTTTATCTTCATGATGATGGGAATTCCCATCGTCTATTCGCTGGGTTTCTGTGCCGTCCTGGGTGGCCTCGTCGCTTTAGGAACTAGCTGTCTCCCCAAAGTAGGATGGACCCCCTTTCACATGCTTTTTAATTTAGCCTGGACGCCACTGCCGCTATTCGTGCTGCTGGGCTCTATCGTCGCTCAAACCGCCATGGGCCAGGACCTTTTCAAGGCGGCTTCTAACTGGCTGGGTCGTATTCCCGGGGGGCTAATCGTTTCCGGCATCCTTGGTGAAGCTGCCATGGCGGCTACTCTGGGTACCAGCGCCGCCACCATAGTTGTAGTGGGCAAAGTGGCGGTGCCGGAATTCGATAGATATGGTTATAACAGGTCGCTCAGCCTGGGCGCGTTGCTGGCCGGGGGTGCCCTTGGTCCGCTGATACCGCCCAGCGCCACTTTTATTATTATCTCGGTTCTGGCAGACCTGTCTCTGGGTAAACTTTTCATAGCTGGCATAATACCGGGCATCGTCCTGGCTATTATGCTCTCGATACCAGCCGTATTGATTTGCTCGTTGAGGCCTAACCTTGCGCCACGTGCGGAAAGCGTTAGCTGGAAAGAGCGGGTCTTCTCTCTGAAGAAAGTCTGGCCGGTAGCCGTCGTCATACTGGCTATTCTGGGCTCGATTTACATGGGAATAGCCACCCCTACCGAGTCGGCCGGAGTCGGATGTGTTATCGTGCTGATTATAGCGGTTGCCTTCTTTGGACTCAGGCTCAAAGGTATAGCCGAATCAATAAAGGAAGCCGCGGTGATTAATGCCATGATTCTGTTTATCATGGTTGGGGCTTCTTTCTTCACCTATATAGTGGGAAGTTCCAATATAGCCGCGAATTTGCTGACTGTGATTGGTTCCTCAGATATATCACCCTGGGTGGTGATTATCACGATTAATGCTATTCTTCTATTTCTGGGCTGTATTCTGGAACCGCTGACCATCACGCTGTTGACCATACCCATCTTCATCCCGATAATTGAAAGCCTTGGTTTTGACCCCCTCTGGTTTGCGGTAGTGTTCTCCGTGAACACACAGATAGGGCTCATCACACCGCCAATGGGAATAGACCTGTTTGCCGTGAAGACAATTTTTAACATTCCAACCGGCGACATCCTGCGCGGCGTAACACCCTTCCTGCTTTTCCTGCTTATCTTCTTAGCTGTTTTAGTGGCCTTCCCCGTACTAAGTCTCTGGCTTCCCGGCATGATGGTAGGCAGGTGATAAACCACCGGTTTTGTGGCCGGAACAAGGGCAGGGAGACTTTAACAGCAGTTGTTTAAGCTAAGGCCTTGATGCCATCAATGATGACATCTCTCGGCGTACCTGCTGTATAGACCTGGTGTACTCCCATTTCTTTTAGCTCTTTGACGTCATCGGGCGGGATTACCCCGCCTACGGCGAATTTCACATCCTTCATTTCCTCTTCTCTGGCCAGTTCCAGCAGTCGGGGAACGTAGAACATATGCTCACCCTCCAGAAAGCTGGCACCAATAAGCTTGACATCTTCTTCCTGAGCGGCCTTTATCGTCCCCTCGGCAGTATTGTAAAGTCCCATGTATATGACTTCAAAGCCGGCGTCCCCCAGCCACTTGGCGATTGTCTTGATGCCATTATCGTGGCCATCCAGTCCGAATTTAGCCAGTATTATCCTGACTTTTTCCTTTTTAACCATATTCATTCCTCCGGTTTATCTGAGCCTGAGTGCATAAAAAATATCTTTTTTGAACTGATAGCGGTTATCCTGGCATCTTAAAATTTTCAACTTTTCTAAGGGTATCGATTATCTCCTGCATGGTCGCTTTTCCTTCTACAGCTTCCATAATCGTGATAAAAAGGTTGGTCCTCTCGCTGGCCTTTGCTTTCTTATAGAGGTTATCAAGCACCTGTTTCACCTTCTGATTGTTTCTATTTTTCTTATAATTTTTTATATATTCTATTCTTTCTAACTGCATCTCTCTGGAATGCTTGAAGATGTTTAGCTTAATCTCTTCGTCTTCCTCATGGAATATATTGACACCGACCGAGTAGACCTCTCTTTCTTCAAGGTCCCGGCCATTCTTGTATCTAGCCTCATTCAGCTGGTCTTCTACCCAGCCTTCCTCGAAGCACTTAACAAAGCCGCCTCTATCCTCGATGACCCGCATCATGTCCACAATCTTTTCCTCCAGCTGGTCTGTCAGGTTCTCGATCAGGTAAGAGCCACCCAGCGGGTCTACAGTCTTGACCACGTTCGTTTCGTAAGCCACAACCTGCTGAATCCTGACTGATAACTTGTGAGATTCCTCCGTAGGCAGCGAATAGGCCTCATCATAGCCTGTGGTATGGATGGACTGTGTCCCGGCCAGCACGGCGCCCAGTGTCTGGATAGCCGTTCGGGCGATATTGTTTAGGGGCTGCTGCGCCGTCAACGGTAAGGCCGCCGTCTGAATCGCGGTCCTGAAGAAGCAGCTCCTGGGGTCTTTAGCGCCAAACCTATCTTTCATCAGTTTGGCCCACAACCGCCTCATTGCCCTTAGCTTGGCAATCTCCTCCAGAAAGTCCATCTGGAAGGCTGAAAAGAATGCTATCCGGCGCGCAAAATCGTCCACATTCAGGCCCCGGTCGAGCAATCCCTGTATATATTCTATAGCTATGGAAAAGGCGAAGGCGGCTTCCTGGATGGCATTGACACCGCACTCCCTGATGTTGTAGGCGTTGACGTTGACGATGTTCCATCTGGGCATATGCCGGGTGCAGTATTCCATGACATCAAGCCCGATTTCTATAGAAGAGCGTACCGGGAAGAAACGGCTTACTGCCTCGTGGCTGGGGCCTACCAGCTGTGTCAGGGGACAGTTCATAATGGTCCCGATAAGCTTATCTTCCGGGATGCCTCTTTTGCGTGCCAGAAGTAAATACATGGCCATAAAGACCGCCGAGTAAGGGGGCTGAATAATCAGGGTGCTGCTTACCTTATCCAGCGGTATACCATCAAATAGCTCCTCCATATCCTCGAACGTTGCTACTGAAGCTCCCTGCAGGCCGATATCACCCTGGGCCAGGGGATAATCGGGGTCCAGCCCCAGCTTGGTGCCGACATCGGTATTGACATTCAAGCCGGTTTCCCCGACGCTGAGCAGGAACTTGAATCTTTCGTTGCTCGATCTGGGTGTGCCGAAACCGCTTTGCTGCCGCCTTGTCCAGAATCGCCGCCGGTACATATCCCGGTGGATCCCGCGGGTAAACGGGTACTCTCCGGGTGCCTCATCACCTCCCGCGACATCATCCGCGGTGTAAAATTCCTTAAGTTCAATGCCGGAGAGCGTTTTATAATTGGCCGGCTGCTCCCCCATTAAATAAGTCTCGTAGTTTTCTTTAGTCATTGCCACAATATATCTCCTCCTATTCTAGGCTGTACTTTTTAGCTGGAAATATCCGTATACTGTCACTCACCGGGTATTATCAGCACAAGCATATGCGACTGGTACCTAGCATCCTGGTATATCCAGTGCGCCACGGTTTTACTCATGCTGCCCTCCTGTATGAATATAGTCAACGGAATACATCGTCTCCACACATGTGTGTTTTTAGATATTATGGGACAACCTGACAGTGGAGATTTTAGCTAGTTGAATTGCTCCTGTCAAGCTTGCATGATTTCCGGCTAGCTTTCCTTGTTTACAATTTAGTGTATTAACTGCTAAAATGATGCGTACCGAAATCGTTACGTCAGACGGGTTCCCATTGCAGGCATTTTATAATGGTGGCATGCCCCGCAGTACAGAAACGATATAAGCGTAACTGCAAAATGTAGAGAAAAGGAGTTTGTTGCAATGGCAGATTACAGGTACCTGTTTACCCCGATAAAGCTGGGACCAATTACACTGAAAAACCGGATAGTATTTGCCGGTCATACCAACGGGTTTTTCGACGCGGTGACGTTTTTACCGAATGAAACAGCCAGGTGTTATTACGAAGAAAGGGCCAGAGGGGGCGCATCGCTAATAGTGCTGCCTCTTTCCAGCGTCGATGAAAAAGCTGATTACTACCCGATGGGCGCCTTTGCGCTCTGGACGGATGACGTAATTCCCGGTATCAAGAAAATCACCGACACCGTTCATAAGTATGACTGCAAGGTTATCGGCGGGCCGGGACATTCCGGCGTCCACAGTATGTGCAATGTGGTAGTCGACGAGGTATCCCGGGACGCATCACAGCTCCCGACGGTTGAGTACCCGCACCTGATATCCAAGGAACTGTCCAAGGAGGAAATTCTGGAGGTCCAGGACAAATTCGTGGCGGCCTCGGTGAGACTGGTGAAGGGCGGCGTTGACGGTATAGAGCTTCTGTTCGGTCATGGCAAGCTGCTCTGGAACTTCGCTTCCAAAGTTACCAATAAGCGAACCGACGAATACGGGGGCTCCCTTAAGAATAGGTGCCGGTTCACCCTGGAAGTAATCGATAAAGTGAGACAGGCGATTGGTCGGGATATTCCCCTGGGCATGAGGCTGCTGGCATTTGAGCTTGAACCGGACGGCATCAGTATCGATGATGCGGCCGAACTGGCACGGATGCTTGAAGCTACGGGACAGGTAGATTATATAGGAATGGTCTTGAGCACCTATCGGTCAATACACTTTGAGAATAGTCCCTATTATGCCAATTTTGAGCCCGGCTGGGCTGGAGAATACTCAAGGAAAATCAAGGCAGCCGTAAAAATACCGGTCTCAATCTCCAGCAAGATTAACGACCCCGGACTTGCCGATAGGATGATTGCCGACGGCCAGTGTGATTATGTTTACCTGTGCCGGGCGATGATAGCCGACCCTCATTTCCCTAACAAGGCTATGGAGGGTAGAGACGAAGATATACGCCCCTGTATATACTGCAACCAGGGCTGTATGGGGCGAGCTTCCCAGCGCGC
Organism: uncultured Dehalococcoidaceae bacterium; assembly: GCA_964588605.1. Classification (GTDB taxonomy): domain Bacteria; phylum Chloroflexota; class Dehalococcoidia; order Dehalococcoidales; family RBG-16-60-22; genus CAZLEY01. The sequence continues at coordinate 8,217 of CAZPQB010000015.1, forward strand.
CATGACCAACGGCCTGAGGTGCACTGTGAACCCGGCGGCCGGCGAGGAAACGCGGTGGGGTAGCTGGGCATTTGAGAAGGCGCCGCGAAGGAAAAAGGTAATGGTGGTGGGCGCGGGGCCGGCGGGACTCCAGTGTGCGCTGACGGCAGCGGAGAGAGGCCATGATGTCGTTGTCTATGACCGGGAAAACGAAATCGGGGGACAGGCCAGGTTGATAAAGAAGCTTCCCAGCCAGACTTTGCCCCAGACCTTCCTGGACTATCTCGACCGGCAGTTGCAGAAGCTGGGAGTGAAAATTAATCTTAATTCCGAGCTGACCGAAGAGAATATTGACGATGTGCTGGGCAGGGAGAGACCCGATGTTGTCGTGATGGCCACCGGGGCCAGGCCGGCTAGGGACGGCACCGCGGGAGCTTCCTGCGCACCTATCCCCGGCTGGGAGAGGGATAAAGTCTATACCTATGAGGATGTCTTACTGGGTACGGCCAGGCTGGGGGAGAAGGTGCTTGTACTCGATGATTTCAGCGACCGGGTATCCCCGGGTATTGCCGAGCTTATTGCCGAGCAGGGCAAAAAGGTGGAAATCATGACGGGCCGCAGTACCATTACGGAGCCCAACCTGAGTTCCTGGAACGATACACCGTTTATGCTGGCAAAACTGGACGAGCTGGGCGTTAAGATAACACCCTTTACCTGGGCCAAAGAGATAACGGAAAAGGGAGCTACCTGTTTCTATGTGCCTTCGGAAAGGGAGTTTGATGTCGAAGCCGATACTATCATCATGGTGACGACGAAATACTCAAATACTGAACTATACAACGTCTTCAAGCAGAAGGGTGTTGAATGCCACCTGATAGGCGATGCCCGGGCGCCCAGGTGGATATGGAATGCGACCCATGATGGCTATAAAGTGGCCAGTGAGATATAGCCCCAGCCTTATGAGCTGGTCGGAGAAGTTACCGGTATATGTTGCCTGAGGTCTGGAGTTTCCTGGAGATTGAAAATGGCGGCCTGCCCGATAATGCGCGCAAAATGGCCGCCGAAGGCCGAAGGGCCGCCAGAATATTCGATACGGTCGCCTGTGGCGTGATATTCGGCCCATGTTCTTCCGGGGCTTTAGAAGAGCTCAAATGGTATAGTTTGAAAAAACTTTACCTTTTCCAGGGTGAACCTCCATTTTCCCCGGAAATTATCGCCCGCTCGATTCATTCGGCGGCGGCCAGATTAAACCCTCAGTTCATTCTTTTCGAGAACAATCCGTCCGGCTCAGAAGTCGCTGGCAGAGTCGCCGCTTCGCTCGAAAGAGGACTGATATCCGGCTGTATTGAATTCGAATCGAAAGATGGCAAACCGCTTGCCCGAAAAACAGTCTATAATGGCAAAGCACATGCTGTGTGCTCATGGACAGCCCCACCTCCTTACCTTGCCACAGTAGACTCATCGGCTCTGGAGGACGTGAAAGAGAAGGGCCGGACCGAACCGGAGATTGTCCATGAAGAAGTCGAAAGTGGGGAATGCCTGACCTGCCTGCTCAGAAAATGGGAGGTTGGTCTTTCCGAACTTGACCTCAGCGAAGCCAGGATTGTCATCGGCGTCGGCAAAGGGGTCGGGGCAGAATTCATGGAGGCTATCAACAGACTGGCCAGGTCAATCAAGGGCGTTATCGGTGGCAGCAGAATCGCCGTCTATAACGGCCTGATTCCGCTGGAAAGGCAGGTCGGGACTACCGGGAAGTGGCTGAATTCCGATGTGTATATTGCTATCGGGATTTCCGGCGCCCCGCAGCACGTTATGGGGATTAAGGAGGTGAAGAATATTATCGCCATCAATCTGACCAAAGAGGCCCCTATTTTCAGGTACGCCAAGCTCGGTATTATCGGCGATCTATACGAGGTGGTCCCGGAGCTTATAAACCGTATTGAAGCGAGTTCGGAAGAGAAACCGTGAGGACTGTTGTCTGTCTTAAATTGATTGCCGACCCGGACATAGTGGAGTTCGACGTTACCACCGAGGAACTCGGCAATATCCACCCGGTTCTCGACCCCGTTGACCAGTATGTGCTGGAAGAAGGCCTGGTCCTGAGGGAGAAGCTGGGTGGCGAGGTTATCGCGGTCAGTGTCGCACCCGGGGCAGGCGATGATATTCTCAGAGATGCCCTGTTATACGGCGCGGATAGGGCCATCAGGCTCTGGCATGATGATTTAGGTTGCGCGGATACCTGGATGGTCTCGCAGGTTATCAGGGAGAGCCTGGACAATATCGGGTTTGACCTGGTTCTCTGCGGGGCGAGAAGCAGGGATACCGGCAGCGCTCTTATGGTACCGGCTCTGGCTCATCATTTAGATATCGCTTCGGCAACCGGTATCATAGACCTCGAGGTCGGCAGCGACAGGAAAATCATCGCTCATAAAAAGCTGACCAAAGGCGAGCGGGAAACATACAGTCTGGAGCTTCCCGCGGTACTGGGTATCGAAGAAGGCATCAATGAACCCAGGTATGTGGCTCCCTTCAGCAGGACTTACCGGGAAGGCCTGAGGAAAAAGGTTGAATTCCTTGAGGCGGATATTACCGGTTTGAAAGGCAGGCAACTGGTTCAGAACCTGCGTTTCACCCAGTTTCGCCCACGGGTCAAAGCTGGCATTGATATATCGGCCCTGTCCATGCAGGAAAAGCTCAAAATGATGAGGGGCGAACTGGGACGTGAAAAAGAGGAGCTTTTTGAGGGTTCGCCCGAAGAAGCCGCCAGAAAGGTTCTGGACAAGCTCAGAGAGGCGTTAAAATGATGACTGGAGGCGATTGTGTCGCCGGTTAGCCTGGCATACTGGGGCATTCCGGGATACGTTATTTTCTGGGTGCTGTCTGTTGCTGCCGTGTCACTTTTCCTGTGGCGGGCATACCGGCTCTGGCGCTATTTACGACTGGGGAGTGGCTGGGGTGGCTTAATCCGCCTGCCGGGGCGGCTGCTGACCGCCCTGTTTCATGTGGTGGCGCAGTGGTGCCAGTTCAAAACGCTGTCCCGCCGGGACCTCTCCGGACTGGGCCACGTTCTGATGGCCTGGGGCTTTTTTATATTTGCCATTTACTATTTGCTCTTTATCATCATCGGGGCCGGCTTCGGCATCTCGGAGACAATCGAGAATAACAGCTTCTTCTTCTACTATTCATGGGTCATGGACATAGCCGCTCCCCTGGTCGTTCTGGCGGCACTATGGGGCATTATCCGCCGATATATCGTCAGGCCACCCAGGCTCAAGGGTGAGCAGAACATCGAGGCACTGGTCATTCTCATCACGGTATTGATACATCCCCTGACCCATCTTTTCAAGGAGGCAGCCAGTATCGCTCTGGGGGAACTGCCGGTCGGTCTTGGCTCAAGCCTGCCGGTTGTAAGCTCGGCATTGAGTCATTTGTTCACGGGCAGTACCCTGAGCTCGGTGCAAAATGCCAGTATCGGTTTCTTCTGGGCACACTGGGTCGTCGTCCTCTTTGTCCTGGTCTATATCGCCTACTCCCGATATCTGCACATCATCGCCGCTCCATTCAATATTCTTCTCAGTCCACCGCGTCCATTGGGCGCTCTTAAGCCTGTTAACTTCGAGGCCGTTGAGTCTTTTGGTGCTGCCAGCGTAACCGATTTTACCAGGAAGCAGCTCCTAGAGAGCTATTCCTGTGTGATTTGCGGTCGCTGCCAGGACGCCTGCCCAGCCTATGCGACCGGTAAACCACTTAATCCCAAGAAAGTGGTCCAGGACGTCAAGGAACACCTGTTGCAGGTGGGCCCCGCGTTGCTCGCTAAAAAACCCGGAGCACCGGCAACTAACCCCGACAGAGCCCTGGCCGGCGAGGTTGTATCCCTGGATGAAATCTGGGCCTGCACCACCTGCGGTGCCTGTGTTGAGAGCTGTCCGGTGTGTAATGACCAGGTAGGAATGATCATGGAGCTGAGGCGGAGATTGGTCTACGAGGGAATATGCGATAAAGGTCATAAAAAGGCTCTCAAGAGGGTGGCGCAGGACTTCAATCCCTGGGGGATTCGGTGGAATAACCGGGCAAAAAACACGGGCATCGAGGAAGCCAGGGCTGGAGAGAAATACGACTGCATCTACTGGCTCGGCTGTGTAGCCGCCTTCGATGAAAGAGTTAGAGAAGTGGCCCAGGCTACCTCGAAGATATTGAGAGCGGCCGGACTTAAGTTCGCCATGCTCGGTGCCAGGGAGAAATGCTGCGGTGATTTCGTCCGGAGGCTCGGCGACGAAGGCCTGTTCCAGGAACTGGCTCTAGAGAATATCAGGACGCTTGAGGAACTTGATTTCGATTTTATTCTCACCCACTGCCCCCACTGCTTCAACACCATAAAAAGTGAATATCCTCAGTTCGGGGGCAACTTCAAAGTAGTACATCATACCCAGCTAATCCTCGATTTGCTGAATGAAGGTAAAATCCGATTACAGGAGTCTTCTCAGAAGTCCGGTGAGAAAGTTATCTATCATGACCCCTGCTATCTGGCCAGATATAATGATATCAGTAAAGAGCCCCGGCAGATTCTGGGTAAATTCTTTGATAAGACTGTTGAATTTCCGAGGAACCACAATAATAGCTTCTGCTGCGGCGGCGGGGGAGGCAATGCCTGGAAAGAGCAGGAAATCGGTGATAAGATAAGCGTGACAAGACTTGAGGAAGCTATGAAAGCCGACCCTCAGGTCCTGGCCACCGCCTGTCCATTCTGCTTTCTGATGTTTCAGGAAGCGCTCCAGATTAAGGGTTGCGAAGACGGAATCAACCTCAGGGATATCGCTGAGATTGTAGAGAGATACCTCTGTTGAACTGAAAGGAGGTGAATATCATGGCTAGAACAGCCGGTAAGATAAATCAATCGCGCGTGAGGCGGTGGGATGCGGAGGCCGATGTCGTGATAGTCGGCGGGGGTGGTGCGGGGCTTTGCGCGGGAATTGAAGCCAGAGAACGGGGAGCCACTGTAATCGTCCTTGAGAAAGAGAAAAACAACCGTGGGGCTAACAGCGCCCGCGCCGCGGGCACCTTTGCGGTGGAAAGCTCTCTTCAAAAGGAGAAGGGCATCAATTACACGCGCGACGAGGCATTTCGACAGGCCGTAGCATATTCCCACTGGCTGAACAACGTTCCCCTGGTGAGGAAGATAATTGATATATCAGCGGGTACCATTAACTGGCTTTTACAGCATGGTGTACAGTTCAAGGATGTTACCGGAATATGGGCGGATTGTCCCCAGACCTGGCACCTGTTCGTCGGTGACCCCACCCGCCAGCCCCATTTTCTACCGGTTCTAACGAAGGCTGCCGGGGAAAGTGGCGTGAAAATTTTGTACAGGACGCCGGCTACTGGGCTGATAGCAGACTCGAAGGGGAGAGTTATCGGGGTGGAGGCTGAGACTGACCGGCAGCCGGTTAAAATACGGGCACGCGGCGGTGTCATCCTGGCATCAGGCGGCTTCGGGGCCAATAAGGAGATGCTTAAGAAGCATACCAGGTGGGATGAGCGATTTAAAAATTATGGCTGCCGGAGTAATACGGGTGACGGCATCAGGATGGCCGAAGCTTTAGGAGCCAGCCTGGAAGGTATGGATGTATTGTTGATGTCTCAGGTGAGGAAGGAGGCGCCAGGTGAACTCTGGGTTCCGTCGGTGCAGGCGTACCTTTTCGTAGACAAGGATGGCCAGAGGGTGGCTGATGAGTCGTTGCAGAACGTATGGACGGAAATGGGTAATGTTATTTTAAGGCAAAAGGACCACACATTAATCGTGATATTTGACGAGGATTCCAGAAATGCTTTGATAAATACTGGAGCGAAGGTGAGCTTTCATATATTCTGGTGGGAAGGGAAGAGGGCCACCAAACTCGACGAAGAAATGGATATGGGTCTGAAAAGGGGATTTGTCAAGAAGGCTTCAACCATAAAAGAGCTGGCCAGGGCAATAAAAGTAAACCCCGAAACCCTGGAGAATACCGTCGCCCGGTACAATCAGTCCTGTGATAAGAAGTATGACGATATGTATCTGAAAGACCCCAGGTTCCTTGAGCCTGTCAGAAAACCGCCTTTCTATGCCATGGTATGCGACCGCCCCGAGTATTATGTTACCCTGGGTGGTACCGGGATTAACGCTGATTGTCAGGTGCTGGACAGCAATAAGAATGTGATACCCGGGTTGTATGCCGTCGGCAATGATGCCGGAGGCATGTGGATAGGTTGCTATAACCCTCATATGTCTGGTGGATGTCTCGGTTTCGCGCTTAACTCGGGAAGAATCGCGGGGGAAAATGCTGCCGCCGAAGCCCTGGCGTTAAAAGCATAATTTCCCCGGGTTCATTATCTTGTTGGGGTCGTAGATGTCTTTTATTTTCCTCAGGGAAATGGTCGTTACCGCGTCCCTCCGGTAGGCCATATCCGCCCACGGGCCGTAAGGTCGGGAGAAAAACGCTCCCCGGTTCGCCAGGGCTTCAAAAGCCGCCTCCGATAGCGTTCTAATCCTATCTTCTTCTCTTTGATTTTTCGACTCGAAGAATAGATTGAACTCACAGTGGCAGCTTACCCCCTGCACAACCGGTTGGATGTAAATTCCCATATTCGAAGCCGAGTAGTCGCACTTTTCGGCAACGCCGTTCATGACGCTTACGAGCTCGGGGATCTTATCGTGAGTGGTAAGGAAGAATACATCGTAGCACGACCCTCTATCACGAAGCTTCCAGTAAGGCTCTTCCGAAGGCTTGTGCAGTACCTTTATCAGTTCATAGGCCGAGACCCTGCCGATAGCCTTCAACAGTTCTATCTTCAGCGACTTGGCAATATTGGCCACAGCCTCCTTCTGGTAGTTCAACTCCTCTTCGGGGAAGTACTTGACGCCCGATATGCTGAAGAAAAGTATCCAGGGAGGCAGACTATTTTTCAGGCTCTCATATTCCTGCGGCCAATCCCTTGCCAGCATATGGGCTAAATCGGTGTTGTTCAGCAGCAGGCAGTCATCGACCAGACGGCGCCTCAGTATCCAGCGGGTAAACTCTAACAGGTGTTCGAGATTTGAAGAACCGACCAGGAAAGGTTCCTCGATACTAGGCATTCGTTCACACCTTGCCGTCGCCCAGGTGACAATACCCATGGTCCCCTGGGCACCCTGGATAAGCCGGTAAAAGTCGGCCTGTACCGGGCCAGCCGCCTCGTTCTGTGCGGCACCGACCTCCCACTGCTGCTGAAGGTCGCCGGGTCCGGCGGCTGAGCCGGTCCGGAACATATCGCCGGTACCATAGATCACCTCAGTACAGGCCAGCGGGTCGGCTATATCCCAGTGGTACTGGGGCATTATCACCGGCTCCCTCTCCAGCAGGCTGCCCACCACCGATTTCGTGGTGCGAGGCAGCAGTGGCATATTAAGCCTCAAACCTTTTTTAGCTAATTCCGGAATCAGCTCGCTGAAGGTCACGCCGGGCTCAACCATGGCTATCCTGTGCTCGGCATCAACCCTGATAATTTTCTTCATTCTGGTGAGGTCTACTATCACGGCCCCACCAGTGCCGGGAATGGTATCACCGCGGAAGTGAGGCGGGCCCGAGCTCACGGGTACCAGCGGGGTAAGGGTCTCATTGGCCCGGTTCACCAGCTTCTGTACCTCATCGGCACTGCCGGGCCTGACAATACATTGGGGCCTTACCGGGTGGACAGGACTCTCATCTTGAGCAAATTTATCAAGGTCTTCCGGCGCATCGGAGACATTACCTTTACCGACAATCCTGGTTAAATCTTCTTTTACCGACATTTTCCACCTCACGCTTCTATAAGATTAATATGCAGCAGCCAATCTGCTTACTCCTTGGCTGAAATATACATGGCGGGCTCGGACACTCCCTTCGGATCGAAGGTCTTCTTGAATTTGCGGAGCCAGTTGTGGTAGTTGCAGAGATACGGCCCGAATTTGTCATGGCCCCGGTCGCCCCATACGGTAATGGGTACCGTATAGTGCTTCTCCAGCGCCAGGTCTTCACATCTCTCCGAAAATTCTTCCAGAGCCTTCCAGGCCTCGGGCGTGGGATGAACGAATACTACCTGTTCGGCATGCCCGGTATGCCCGCTCTCGATAGGCACTCCCCAGATGCAGTCCGTGCCGTCATCGGCACGCATCAGCTTCTTATCCTGGTATTCCTTCTTGATTTCCATGGCCTCAATCATCATCCTCACCGATGTCTGGAACAATGCCGAATCCCCTATCGAGCCGAGGAACCGCCCCGTAGAGCGGAACACCTCCCGCAGAGGCATGGTAACTCTGAGCTCCATCCACAGGTACTCTCTCTTAACGTCCTCCTGCTCGATAAAGGCCAGGTACTCCCCTTCCTTCTCCTTCACGATATGTTCCAGGACTTTTTCCTTGTAGGCGAGCTCCGTATCGGATTCGCTGGTCAGGATGACTACAAAGCCGGGTCTGCCCCGGGACTCCTCGTTAATCCTAGCAAAAAGCTCGGCGCCTTCGTCATTGCTGGCTGTCAGCGCCTGGGCCAGCATCGGCGGCGAAATCCTGTCAACGAGCATGGCAATCTTGCTCTCCGAAATCTCCAGGGCTGCCTCAAGGAATTTCTCCCAGGTCGAGAAAATGGGGTAATGAAGGCTGAAGTTTTTCGGCACTTCTTTCAGCTTGTAATACGGAGATACCCCTTCTACTTCCTGTCGCGGCGGCCCGTACCAGGGATATATCTTGGTTGCGGCTTTGGTAAAGACACCCAGTCCGCCCATGACCGATTGGGGACCCCTCAGGATGCCTCTCAGGGATGGCCCGGGGCCGTCACCGCAGAACCACCCTACCCCCGAGCCCAATGTACCGAGCTTGAGAAGTTCACCGTCGGGCAGTACCCATTCCACGGCCAGGACATTCCGGTCGCCGTAGCTGGTGGTTACCGCCGTATGCCCCAGTCCCTGATGAGCCGCCATGGGCAGCGCCGAGGTATTGCAGCCGGCGCCGATGATGTTGCAGTTAAGGCCGCGCTTCATAAGCTCAGCCTGAAGCTGGGAGCTGATGACATAGGGCTCGACCACGGCATACATGCTTTTCTCGTTAATTTCAATAATCCGGTTCATTCTTCTCAAATCTATTTGAATGGCCGTATCGTCAAGTCCCAGTCCGCTGTAAAATCCCCAGCCCGTGCTGAACGCTTTATACCGGACATTGTATTTATTGCATATTTTTACTATCGTCTGGACATCTCCCGTATCGCCGGGGAGAGCCACCGCCCCGGCCCTGGGCAGGAACGGTGTCGCAGTGAACAGCTCGGCTCCCCACTGGAAGGCATAGGTATCCAGTATCGCCGGTTCCTCGGAGATATAATCAGGTCCCAGTACATCCTCCAGAGCCTTAAATGCATCCCTGTTCTTTAAAGCCATCTTAACTACCTCCCTTTAGCTTTATATACATTGCTCTACAAGCTCGGCGATATCATACACCTTGAGCGTATCTCCGAGCTCCTTGACGGCATCCTTAAAGTTCCTTACGCACCAGGGGCAGGCGGTAACCAGCGCCTCGGCCCCGGTGTCCCTGGCCTCCTTTATCCTCTCTACAGCCGTCCACATGCTGAAATCAGGATAAGCGTCTACCACCCCGCCACCGGCGCCACAGCACCAGGTATACTCTTTTATCCTGAACATCTCGACAAACCTTAACCCGGGGATGCTCCTGAGCACATCCCTCGGGGGTTCGTAGACGCCATAGGTCCCCCGCCTGAATATCTTTTTCGGTTCGTGCTGCACCCTCATATCGAGTTCTGTCTTTATCTCCCCGTCCCAGTGTATCCACGGTTCTCCCAGCCTGCCCAGGTGGCAGGGGTCATGATAGGTCGCTGTCATGGGTATGCTCCTGCTCAACTCCAGCCTGCCCTCTTTTATCAGGCGGTCTAGGTATTCCGTAATGTGCAGCACCTCCAGGCCATTCTTCATGCCAATCTTATCATACAGGACCTTGAAGGCATGATAGCAGTCGGAACAGCTTGTCACAACGGTCTTGACACCGGCTGTTTTCAGCATCTCCACATTGCTTTCGGCATACTTGGTCAGCTCGCCCAGATACCCCAGGTCATAAGCACGGCCTCCACAGCAGGTCTCATCTTTCCCCGCGATGCCGACATCAACTCCGGCTTTCTTGAGGAGATTAACGGCGCTCCTGGCGGCCGGCCACAGCTCTTCGTCAAAGCAGTACCGGCAGCCGGCATGGTAGTAAACATCGGCCTTTTCCTCGTTGATATTTTTCACATCAAGCCCCTCGGCCCATTTACCCCGCTCGGCCTTGGGCTTTTGCAGCATATTATCATCCTTCCTCAGTCCCTCAATAACCATCATATGAGCGGGATTCAATTGACCATCGCTAACGCACTTGATTCTGAGATCATACAGGGGCTGTAACACTTCCAGATCATTGCCGTATTTGCACGATATATCACAGGCACCGCACATCTGGCACTGATAAATAATATCCAGCAGCTTATCGGTATATTCGATTCTGCCGTCAGTCATGGAGAGGGCAGTAATCAATCTCCCACCGCCAGAATACGCATGAAAATTATATCTGGTTATACTCGGGCAGACATAGGTATAATTGTAGTCCTGCAACCTGTAATGCGGTATATATTTGCAGTTTGAACACCGGGCACACCTGATCATGTATTCTCGATAACTCTCAAGCATTGGGTTACCTCCTGTTTAACTAAGCGCCTTCTGGCCGTGCGCCGACTCAGGTAAAAATATCCAGTGATTTTCAGTCCTAAAAAAACGCGCGACATTCAGGTCCGGGTATGTTGAAGACATACGTTAGGAATTTACAATATTGTGCCTCCATTGTCAAGGTGTAAATGCATTGACTGAAGAACGAATACGCGAGTATAATTAATGCCGACCTATGGTCCCGGGGACCATATCGCCTTGTCATACATGCAGGTCTAACTCAATTCAAAGCAGGTAATATTTGAAGGAGTATATAAATATGGCCGAATATAAATATTTGTTCACCCCTGTAAAGCTGGGGCCGATTACCCTCAAAAACCGGATAGTATATGCCGGCCACGGGACCCAGTTCGTCGACCCCGTGACTTTTCTATCAACGGAAAGAACCAGGGCCTATTACGAAGAGAAAGCCAAGGGAGGTGCCGCGATGATAGCGCTGCCTCTCTCCAGTGTTGACGAAAAGGCTGATTACTACCCGGCTAGTTGTTTTGCGCTCTGGACGGATGACGTCATTCCCGGTCTCAGGGAAATAGCCGATACCATTCATAAATATGACTGCAAGGTCTTTGGGGCCCCGGGCCATCCCGGCGTTAACAGCGGTTGTCATGTCACCGTGGATGAGGTCAGCCGGGACGCATCGCAGATACCGGGGATAATAGGTCCGAACCAGATACCCAAGGAGATGACCGGGGAAGAAATCCGGGAAGTCGAGGATAAGTTCGCCGCCGCCTCGGAGAGACTTGTCAGGGCTGGGATTGACGGTATAGAACTGCTGCTCGGTCATGGCAAGATGACCTGGAATTTCTTCTCTCCACTGACGAATAGAAGGACTGACGAATACGGGGGTTCTCTTGAGAACAGGTGCCGGTTCACGATGGAAATAATCGATAAGGTAAGACAGGCAATCGGCCCGGATTTCCCCCTTGGCATGAGGCTGCAGTTGCTTGAGATGTTACCCGGCGGTATCAGCGTCGACGATGCCGTGGAACTGGCCAAACTGGTTGAGGCAACAGGCCAGATAGACTATATAGGGCTGGTTACCGGCACCTATCGGACCCTGCACATTGAGATTAACCCGTATTATGCCAGTTTTGAGCCCGGCTGGGCGGGGGAATTCGCCCGCAAGGTCAAAGCGGCCGTAAAGTTGCCGGTTTCAATCTCCAGCAAGATTAACGACCCCGGACTTGCCGATAGAATGATTGCCGACGGCCAGTGTGACTATGTTTACCTGGCCAGAGCGACAATTGCCGACCCCCATTTCGCCCGGAAGGCTATGGAGGGCAGAGACGAGGATATACGCCCCTGCATATACTGTAACCAGGGTTGTGTGGCACGTGCTTTCGATCGCGGCTCGACCAACGGCATAAGATGCTCCGTGAACCCAACTGCCGGTGAAGAACTTCGGTGGGGAAGCTGGATGTTTGAGAAGGCGCCGCAGAGAAAGAAGGTGCTGGTGGTGGGGGCGGGACCGGCGGGACTCCAGTGTGCCCTGACATCGGCGGAGAGGGGCCACGATGTCGTTGTCTATGATAAAGAGAGCGAAATCGGGGGACAAGCCAGATTGATAAAGAAGCTGCCCGGCCAGACCATGCCCCAGACCTTCCTGGACTATCTCGACCGGCAGTTGCAGAAACTCGGTGTCAAGGTCAATCTGAACTCTGAGTTAGCCGACAAGAACGTTGACGAATTACTGGCAAAGGAAAAACCTGATGTTGCCGTGATAGCCACCGGGGCCAGGCCAGCCAGGGAAGGTACATCGGCACTTACCTGCGTGGCAATCCCCGGCTGGGAGCGGGATAACGTTTATACCTATGAAGATGTCCTGCTGGATAGAGCCAGTATTGACGGAAAGGTGCTTATCGTTGATGATTTCAATGACCGGGTATCTCCCAGTATTGCCGAGCTCCTCGCCGGACAGGGTAAAGAGGTAACAATTATTACTTTCCGGAGTTCCATCTCAGGAGCTAACCTGCTACTGTGGCAGGACGAGCCGTATATCATGGGTAAGCTGGACGAGCTGGGTATAAATATAGTTCCCTATAGCTGGGTCAAAGAGATAATGGAGAAGAAAGCTCTCTGCTTCAATACACTTTCGGGGAGAGAGTTTGATGTCGAGGCCGATAGTGTCATCATGGTGACCACAAAATACTCAAATACCGAGCTGTACGATATATTCAAACAAAGAGACGTCGAATGCCACCTGATAGGCGATGCCCGGGCGCCGAGGTGGATATGGAACGCGACCCATGATGGTTATAAATTAGCCATGGAGATATAGCCACAGCCTGAACGGATTATGCCTTCTTGCCCGTATACATTCCGGAGGTACCGGTCCCAAAATGGAAGATGGGTCTATCTACCCTTTTTATCTTCAGCGGACAATGCTTCACTCCCCTGGGGATAAAGACGATACAGCTTTTGGTCAAGACGTGTTTTTCATCATCTATCCACAGCTCGATTTCACCCCCCAGATCGGATGGGTCTTCGAAGTTGGTTCCGCAAAACCCCAGAACCTCGTTGAAATCATGGACATGAGTTTCGGCCCCCACGGGACTGGGGTCAGCAGCCCACATCCAGATACACTCAAAATAAGAGCTGCCTTTGATAACCTCATCGTCCATATAAAGAAATTGAGTGGACCAGTCCACCTTCGTTAAATCCTGGCCTCTGAACTCGGGTACTTTTTGATTGGGTTTGGTCTGGGTTATGATGTATTTCCCGTATTTTGACTCCGCCATATTTTCTTAGACTCCTTTCTGATTGTAATTGCAGTTACGCATGTTAAAGCTGCACGGGTTGGATAATTATATACCGTTTTATAGATATTATCAATGGAGAAATGGTGGGCGGTAGAGGACTCGAACCTGCGACCCCCTGCGTGTAAAGCAGGTGCTCTTTTTCGGGTTTTCAGCAGTAGTAGTGGACACCCCTTCATTTCTTGTTTCATGGACAGGGCAGGATGGACAAAATGAATCGGGAATTAAAAATTATGATATCCATGTATCGGACAACGGAGGAGCGTTTACCTTGTGGCTGGGCAATACGACCCTCACCGAGGAGACTTATACCGGAGTGAATGGCCATAACTACTCCTTTTACAGTATAGCCCGAGATAATGTGGGCAATATAGAAGATCCACCAACTCAGCCCGATGCAACTACTACGATTGAGCTTCCGGTTACCCCCGGAGATACCAATGGCGATGGTGTTATCAACGTTCTGGATATGACCAAGGTAGCCAGGATAATACTCCAGATGGACCAGCCTACTTCCAGTGCTGACTGTAATCAGGGCGGTAAGATCAATGTCCTCGACATGATATGCATTGCGAGGAAGATACTAGGGCTGGATTAGTTGGATAACAAAATAATTTGTTGCCTAATAACACGAAAGAGTAAATTGTTGGGTCACTCAAGCTTATTTCATACTGCAGGGTTGAAACCGGTAGGCTGTAGGAATATGACTGTTTTCAGCTAACATTTAGGTAACGCACCATACATAACGTAACAATACCCGGCGGTATTCCGCGCTCAGAACTCGTTTTCACGGGTGTATGCAACATCACCTTTACAAACGTAAAACCACTGGATGGCAAAACGGCACGCAGATTCCTAAACCGCGTGTCGTGCGTTCGAGTCGCACCAGGGGTACCAGTTTTTGAAACTAATAACACTCTTTAGCTGAAAGCTAAGAAGCCAGCTCAAGCAGCGCCTTTATAACACTGTACTACGACAGTCCTTCTCTTTCTTTTCTTTTTATCCTTTAGTCCTGGCGGTCTCCCGCGCTTTTTACCCTGTGCCTTAACTCTCGCCAGCCTGGCCTTAGTCCTCTCACCCCTTCGCCACGACACTCCTTTCCAGCCACTCATCCAGCGATGGCATACTCTGATTATAAGGGATAAAGTACTAACCTAATTATTACTAAAGATGGATGTTCAACTGAAGGTATAATCATTATCCTTAGTATCAGGAGGAGGTGACCCGACATGATTACACGTATCAACTTTGAGGTATTTTCTCCAGCAATGAAGGCTAAACTTGACCCGAGATACCGTCGGCGCTTTCAACCAGACCAGCATCCTAGGAGTGTCGAATTTCAGAAAAGTATTAGCCCAAGTGACCATAAAACGGCTCTCCCCTTCACTACTGTAACAAGAGCATATGGCACATATAATTGGAGAAACCCATAGTTAGGGAGAATAAATCTCTATAGAACCTTAAACTGAATTAGTCTTCCTTCTGTGTTCAAAGCTTTATCCTAATTAGATTCTTTAGAGTCTAGTATGGAAAATTATTGGCTATTTTCGCCACAACTCCACTTCTTAAGAAATTACCTATTCCTTAACAAGATTATCCCGTTTGTTCCTCTAAGCTAAAACATGATAACATTACGTATCGCCTTGCCCTCTTCCATGGACACTATCGCATCGTTAATCCGGTCAAGGGAATAGTGGCCGCTGACGAGTTCATCAAGCTT
>CAZPQB010000016.1:0-22267 GCA_964588605.1 uncultured Dehalococcoidaceae bacterium
GGTCTGGAACTCATGGGGTCTTACGGGTATTCCAAAGAGGGGAAGATGGAAAAGCTGTTGAGAGACGCCAAGATAGCGCAAATCGTTGTCGGAGGGCGAGTGCTTCGCGTCGTCGAAGCGGCAAGGTATTATTTCGGGACGGAGACGGTATAATATAATTTAGCTCATTCAAAGTGTATTTAAGGCCAACTCCAATGAGGGTGAGCCCAAATACAACGTTCCCTGCTCAAATTCTACTGGCGAATTGATTTGCAATTTACCAAATTGACTTCGGCTATAATGCCAGTATAAGGAGAAAAGAAAGTGGGGATGACAGAGCGAGAGCGAATCGAGGCTCTACTGAACCGTAAGAAGCCAGACCGAGTGCCGATATGGCCTTTTGCACCTCATGGATTTGCGGCGATATACAGCAAATTGTCTCTGGCTGATGCTTACACCAACCCGGAGGCGTGTTACTACGCTCAACGCCAGACCTGCCGTGATTTCGGCTGGGTGTTTTTTCCATGGATAGGATACGCCTCTATAGGCGCCTGGGAATTGGGGGGCGAGGTCAGGATGCCCAGCGGAGAATATGACCAGGCACCTATGGTAACCCGCTACCCGATAGAGAAAGATGAAGACGTCTATCATTTAAAGTGGCCCGGCCCGGACTCAGGCTTCAATCCTATTGCCAGGAGGTTCAGCGAGCTGGCCCGACGAGAAAGGCTGGATAACGAGCCGTTCAATGCCGCCATCAGCGCCGGCGGCGGCTTCGGTCTGGCCTGCAACATCGTCGGCCTGGACAGGTTCCTCAAGTGGCTGATAAAGAAGCCCGAGCTGGCCCACTACCTGATACGGACACTCTCCGACCGGAGCCTGGCTGGATTAACCAAGCAGAGCGAAAGAATGGGCACAGAGGGTGTGCTCGGGTTCACCGGGGGGCCAACGTCATCCAATTACTTAATCTCGCCCAAGCATTTTGAGGAGTTTGCCCTACCCAGCCTTAAGGAAGGTCAGGAAAAATTAAGGGTACTGGGTTATAAAACTACCTATGTTCATATCTGCGGGGAGCATAACGCCAACCTCCCCTACTGGTCGCAGATTGACTTCGGCGACCCGGGTATCATCGGCATTGGCCATGAAATCAGGCTGGAAACGGCAGCCAGATACTTCCCCGATGACATTATTCTGGGCAACCTGGAGCCGGCCATCATTCAGGAGGGGACTCCAGAGCAGGTCTATGAAGCCACCCGAGAAATCGTAGAAGAGGGCACCAAGCTGCCCAATGGGTTTATCTTCTCACCCGGCTGTGACCTGCCGCCATGGTCACCTCTGGAAAATGTAAGAATGATGACCAAGGCCGTCAATGATTTCGGCTGGTATGATTGAGGCGGGTGCCAGAATCCTCTAATAATCAGGCAAGACTTAAGGGCGAAGCCCCCTCTTTTCTTTTCCCTTCTCCTGTGACATTCCTGCTCTGGAAGGGAGAGGGGGATACAGGGGGAGAGGAGAAGATAACGTCACCACCAGAACCGGACGGAAACCATCCAGCCATGATAATGCAATCCTAACTCAAAAGATGGTACAATTGTGCGGAACAGTTCAACCTTTTAATCTCTGGCGTTGATGGTTTTGTTCCTTAATTATCTTTGGAGGTAAAGCAGTGTCAGATAGAGATTTGCGTACATGGATGGCCCAACTGGAAGCTGATGGCGAGTTCAAGAGAGTAACCGCGAAGGTCGATTGGGATGACGAGATATCTCAGGTCATAAGAAAGGTATATGTGCAACAGGGGCCGGCGCTCCTGTTCGAGAATATCAAGGGCCACGAAGCGACTTTCTCCAGGCGGCTCTTTACCAACGGCCTGGGAACACAGTCACGGGTCAACCTCATGCTCGGCCTGCCCAAAGATACCTCCCCAGCAGAGACTCTCAAGATAATCAGAAGCAGGATGAAGAAACCGCTGGAGCCGGTGAGGGTTAAAACAGGGCCGGTCAAGGAAAACGTCATCAAGGGAAAAGACGTGGACCTTTTCCAGCTGCCGGTCCCCAAGTGGCACCCGCTGGATAACGGACGCTATATCAACACATTTAACGCCACCGTCACCAAGGACCCCGATACCGGACAAAACAATGCCGGCGTGTACCGGGGCACGATCCTGAGCAAGAACAAGATAGGCGTGCTGCTGATGCCGATGAAAGACTGGGGTATCACATACAGCAAGTACCAGGAGATGGGGAAGCCGATGCCCGTAGCATTCGTCTACGGCTGGGACCCCACGTTGATAGTCGTCGCCGGCAGTCCCGTTAAAGGGCCTGAATACGACCTGGCCGGGGCATTAAGGCAAGAGCCCGTGGAGCTTGTCAAGTGCGAGACCTCCGATATCGAAGTACCCGCTTCCGCCGAAATAGTCGTCGAAGGCTTTATGTCCCCCGACCCCAGCACCTACGAAGTTGAAGGACCTTTCGGGGAGGGTTCGGGGTTCTACGGGGAGGCGAGAAAGAGGCCGGTGGTGGAGGTAAGCTGCATCACCCACCGAAACGACGCCATTTACCGCGGCGCTCTGGTGGGCACCAAAGAAGGCATTACCGAGCTCGGGACATCGATGAGCAACATGATGGCGGTGGTCAACTGGAATACCCTGGAATCGCACGAAATCCCCGGCGTGCTTGATGTGACGACAGGGCCGATATCGGCGGTCAAGATTCACAAAACGTACCAGGGGCAGCCGAGGCAAATTGCCGCCGCTCTCTGGGGTTCCAAGTTCGCCGGTCACCCCTTCAATATATTAATCGTGGTTGAAGAGGATGTTGACATCCGCAAACCCGCAGCACTGATGGGCGCCATGCACAACAAGGTAAACTTCGAAAGGGACCTGGTCGTATACCCGCTATATATGGGTTCTCCCATTGATGTACACATACCCTATGACCTGAGGGATGAACTTAAATACGGGGCTGGCGTAACCAGTAAACTGCTGATAGATGCCACTACAGATTGGGAGCTTCACCCCATACGCGAGGAGTGGGGCAACCAGAGGTTTCCACCACATTGCCACTATTCCCGGCCGGAGACAGAGGCTCTGGTGGAGAAGAGGTGGCAGGAATACGGCCTGTAAACAGCGAGGCGTATGGTTGGGCCAGCAGAGCACCAATAACACGGCAACTGGTTTGACAAAAAGCGATATCGGAGTGTAAAATCTCATAGCTTGAGCATTTGTCTGAAAAGCACTCAAACACTGCGCTGTTACTTTATTGCAGTCCAATCAGGTACATGCGGTTGCCATGAAACGTGACCAAAAATAACCGCCGTACGCTGGACAGAAACCCAGGAATAAGGCACCAAATATCTGAAGGGAGTAGGCGAGAGATAAGGATGGCTTCAAAAGAAGGACTAAACAGCATACTAAGTTCAGAATGCATTATCGAAGACCCCGAGACGCTGGAGACCTATTCCAAGGATATGAGCTTTGTCAAACCTATGAAACCCCGGGTAGTGGTAAAGCCCAAGAGCGCCGACGAGGTACAGGCGATAGTCAGGTGGGCTAATGAGACCGCCACGCCTCTGGTCCCGGTAAGCTCGGGGCCACCCCGTTTCCACGGTGATACCGTTCCGAGCACACCGGGAGCGGTCATCGTAGACCTGAGCGAAATGAAGCAGATTATGAGGATTGACCGCAGAAACAGGGTGGCCATGATTGAGGCGGGAGTAACCTACCGCGAGCTCCAGCCGGTGCTTGCCAAGGAAGGTATGAGACTTACCATGCCGCTGGTGCCACGGGCTAACAAGTCAGTGGTAGCCAGCCTCCTGGAAAGGGAGCCGACGCTGATTCCCCGGCAGCAATGGGCGTCGCTCGATCCGTTGCGATGCACCGAGATTGTGTGGGGAGACGGCAATAAGCTGATAACCGGTGACGCCGGCATGTGGCCATCAATGGAAGAGGCCTGGGAGAGAAAACAGGCGCCAACCAGCGGCACAGGGCCGGGGCAGGTGGATTTCTACAGGCTCGTTTCCGGCGCCCAGGGGAGCATGGGCATCGTGACGTGGGTATCGGTAAAGTGCGAGATATTGCCCGAGCTCCACAAGCTCTTCTTCGTACCCGCCGAGAGGCTTGATGACCTGATTGATTTTACCTACCAGATTCTCAGGTTCAGATTCGCCGATGAGCTACTGTTGATAAATAATGCCAGCCTGGCATATATCCTCGGAGATAAACCCGACCGAATCAGGGCGCTGAAGGAGAAACTCCCACCCTGGGCTGTCCTGGTGGGCATAGCCGGACGCAACATACTGCCCAGGGAAAGGGTGGAGTTTCAGGAGAAAGACATCTCGGATATTGCCCAGCGGTTCGGCCTGCAGCTTGTTCCGGCAGTCCCCGGGGCCAGCGGCGTCGAAGTGCTGAAAGCGTTGCTGAACCCGTCCCGGGAGCCCTACTGGAAACTCGGCTACAAGGGGGGATACCAGGATATCCTCTTCCTGACCACACTCAACCGGACACCGGAATTCGTCAGTACAATGAACGCAGTGGCCGGTGCAAACGGATACCCAACTCCGGATACGGGTGTTTACATCCAGCCACAGCACCAGGGCGCTAACTGCCATTGTGAATTCATCCTGCCATTTGACCGGGACAATCCCGGAGAGGCAACCAGCATGAGGCAGCTCTTTACCAGGGCCAGCGAGGAACTGCTCAGGCAGGGGGCTTTCTTCTCCCGACCCTATGGAATCTGGGCAAATATGGCCTATAACCGAGACGCACAGAGCACGACCGTGTTGAAGAAGGTCAAGGGGATATTCGACCCCAATAATGTGATGAACCCGGGTAAGCTGTGCTTTTAGAGGCCAGAGAAACAAAGAAAGAAGGCATTAAAAAGTGGCACTAGAAGATTATAAGGCTGATATGGAGAGGTGCAGCCAGTGCTCATATTGCAAGTGGATACCATTCGACCAGGTAAAGAGCTGGAGATTCGCTAAAGGCTGCCCCAGTATAGCCTACAGCAACTTTCTGAGTTACTCCGCACGCGGCAGGTTTGCGGTCGCCCTGTCACTCCTGAACGGCCAGAGCACCTATACCGACAGGGTCGTGGATATAGTCTACAAATGCGTAACCTGCGGGTCCTGTGATGTCGCCGACAAGATTTGTCGCTATAACCTGGAACCGCTGGAGATGATACACGAATTGAGATTCAGGCTGGTGGAAGACGGCCAGCTACTGCCCGAGCATACGGCCGTCATCGAGCACCTGCGTAAGGAAAACAACATGATGATGAAGTCTGGCGCCGAACGCGGCGACTGGGCTAAAGGGCTGGACGTGAAGCATATCCCCGGGGAGTCGGCGGAAGTCCTCTTCCACGCCGGCTGCCGGTTCAGCTACGATGAAGAACTCAGGGAAACGGCCAGGACGGCCGTGACCCTTCTCAGGGATGCCGGCGTTGACGTCGGCATTATGGGGAAAGAGGAGTCCTGCTGCGGCGGCAGAACCTATGACATGGGCTATAAAGAAGATTTTACCAGGCTTGCAGAGAATAACATCAAGGCCTGGAACGCGGCGGGCGTGAAGACAATAGTAACCTCATGCGCCGACTGCTTTCACGCCTTCTTACGCCTTTATCCTCCCCTGGGGGCTAAATTCGAGGTCCTGCATACCGTGCAGTTCCTCGACCGCCTGATCAAGGAAGGCAAGATTAAGTTTACCAAAACTGTGCCCTTACGGATTACCTACCACGACCCGTGCCACCTGGGCAGGCAGGGAGAGCCGTATGTACCATGGAAGGGTAAAGAGAAGAAAGTCAAGAACCAGATAGTGGTCTATGAGCCGCGGAAGCCAAGGTATAACGGGGCTTGGGGCGTTTACGAACCGCCGAGAGATGTGCTCAAGAGCATCCCCGGTCTGGAACTGGTGGAAATGGAGAGAATCAGGGAGTACGCCTGGTGCTGCGGCGCGGGAGGCGGGGCAAGAGAGGCCTATCCCGATTTTTCCAACTGGACGGCTACGGAGAGGCTCGAGGAGGCGAAGTCCACCGGCGCTGAGGCAATCGTGAGCGCCTGCCCGTGGTGCGAGCGGAACCTTATTGATGCCGTCAGCGCCGCCGGTGATAAAATGAAGGTTTTTGACGTTGCCGAGCTTGTCAGACAGGCAATTTAGCAGAGGGGAATGGAAATATGACGCTATCAAGAGAGGTATATAAAGAACTAGAAGACATCGTCAACCCGGAGAACATCTCCGAAGACCCGGCGGTACTGGACTGCTACCGCTACCCGCTGTCCCATACCGCCATTCACATCGGCCCTTACTACCGCGTGTACACGCCCCGGGGCGAGGCTGTCCTGCTGCCGGGGAGTGCCGAGGAAGTCCAGGCTATCGTCAAATTATGCAACAAATACAAGATAAGATTTAAAGCCTCCAGCACATTCTGGTCGGCCTGGGGATACCCCTGCGAAGATAACACGATTCAGCTGGACATGCGGCGGATGGATAAAATCCTGGAGCTTGATGAGAAGAACATGTTTGCCGTGGTCGAGCCGCATGTCATCGAGGCAACACTCCAGGCCGAAGCCATGAAGGTGGGACTGAACACCCACATCCACGGGCCCGGCGCCAGCTGTTCCTGCCTGGCCAGCGCTACCGCTCTGGGGGGACTCGGGCCGGATACCGCTTATATGGGCCATCACAATGAAAATCTGCTCGGGGTGGAATGGGTCATGCCTGACGGTGAAATCCTGAGGGTGGGCTCGGTGGGCTCCGGGTTGGGCTGGTTCTGCTGCGATGGGCCCGGGCCCAGTCTGAAGGGCCTCGTAAGAGGCATGGTAGGGACTAACGGGGCGATGGGCGTTTTCACGAAGTGCGCCCTCAAGCTCTACCCATGGCCGGGACCAGCCACACTACCGGTCGAAGGGAGACCGCCGGCGTACAAAGCAGTGCTGCCGGACAATATAAAGTCATATACCCTGGGCTTCCCGACCTGGAAGGCATGGGCTGATTCCTGCTACGGGATCTGGGAGGCGGGAATCGGCTATGTCGCTCACCGACAGTTCAGCATGTTCGGCAGAGACCTGAAGGGGGCCATGGTCAAGATACTGAGCGACCCCACCAAGACGCTTTCCGACATCGAGGAACTGCTGGAAGACCCGGAAATAAAGAAGATGACCGAAGATATGAGGCGCGATTACCAGATTGTGCTGGCGGGCATGACGCCAAGGGATATCGAGTGGCAGGAAAAGGCCCTGGACCTGATACTGGAGAAGACCGGAGGCTGGAAGGTACAGGGAATGCTGGAGCCCGACCGCCATAACTGGTCGCTTCTCTACATGCTCAGGCTGGGACATAAAAATTTGAACCTGGTCTACGGCGGCGGTTACGACGGCTGTTTTGGACTGGGAGGCACGCCGGACTTCGGAACCTCTGAGGAACCGGAGCGTGTTGAACAAGTAACGGCCTTCAAGTGTGAATGGGAAAAGAAGGGTAATATCGTCGCTTCCGGCGGCGATGCCATGATGGGAGGCATAGGCGGTATGGGAGGTGGCGGTATGACCATGTGGGAGAACTTCACCCATTTCGACCCGCATAACAAGGCCTCAACCGAAGGGACGATGGAATTCTTTGATGCGGCCACCGACTACGGTGTGAAAAAGGGCTGGGGTCCCGGCATGGAGAAAATGAACGCCTACGCCAGAGGGCGTGACGGCAGGTCAACCGCCAAGGAAATACGCGACCGGATACTCGAGGCTTCAGCGCAGCCGGAGGCATTCCGCTACCAGCGTAAAATCAAAGAAACCTTTAACCCTAACGACCTTGGCGATGCCTATTACCGTACCCTGGACTAACCTGGTAAATAACAGCATGCCCGAACGGAGCCTGACCCTTCGATACGCGCTGGCAGTATACGATTATTGACACTTATGACAGGTAAAATTTAATAGGGAGGAGTTTTTAAAATGGCTCTCCTGGAAGAACCAATCAAAGAGGTCAAGGTTATTAAGAACTATATTGACGGAGAGTGGGTGGAATCTAAAGGCGAGGTCGTCGACGTGGTGAATCCGGCGACGTGCCAGACGATTGCTAAAGTACCCATCTCGACCAAAGAAGAAATCGATGCTGCCGTTGAGGCAGCCAAAGCGGCCTTCCCTGACTGGCGAAGAACAACCCCGCTGGCGAGGTCGAGAATTCTCTTCCGGTTAAAAGAGCTGCTGGAAGAGAATTTCGAGGAAGTGAGCCGAATCCAGACACAGGAGCACGGCAAGACGATAGATGAATCAAGAGGCGAGACAAGACGCGGCATCGAGAACGTTGAGGTTGCCTGCGGTATCCCCAGCCTCATGCAGGGATACTATTCAGAGGATATCGCCACCGGCATCGACGAGTGGGTAATTCCAACCCCTCTGGGAGTTTTCGGAATCATCGGTCCATTTAACTTCCCGTTTATGATTCCGCTATGGTCGGCACCGTACGCGGTGGCTACCGGCAACTGCGTGGTAATCAAACCCTCGAGCGAGGTCCCCAACAGCCAGACCAGACTTGCCGAGCTGGCAGATGAGGCTGGTTTTCCGCCAGGGGTGTGGAATGTCGTCCACGGCGGAAGAACCGTGGTCAACGGCATGCTGGACCACCCCGACATCGAAGGTATCGCCTTCGTCGGCTCCACGCCAACGGCCAAGAATGTTATTTATCCAAGGTGCGGCGCTACCGGCAAGAGGGTTATTGCTCAGGGGGGCGCCAAGAACTTTATGGTAATAATGCCAGACACTAATATGAGAGCCACGATACCAGCCCTGATGACATCATTTTTCGGCAACGCCGGTCAGCGCTGCCTGTCAGGCGCCAATCTTCTGATTGTTGGTGAAGATGATGGGTTCTACAATACTTTTATGGACGCAGTTACGGCGACAGCATCCGGCATAATTATTGGCTACGGGCTTGATGAAGCGGTTCAGATGGGGCCGGTGCATGATATAGAGAAGAAAGAGAGAATCCTGGGATATATTGAGAGCGGTCTGAAACAGGGAGCGAAACTCAGACTCGATGGCAGGAAAAACATTAAGATTACCGGCGACTATCCAGAGACATGTTTCCTCGGGCCAACTATCTTCGAAGATGCGGCACCTGATATGAAAATAGGCAGTGAGGAAATTTTCGGGCCGGTAATGAGTGTTATGCGGGCAAAGAACCTGACCGAAGCCATAGAGATATGCAACGCCAGTACCTACGCTAACGCTCACGCTATCTTTACTTCAAGTGGCAGCCACGCCAAAGAATTTCAATACAATGTTGTCAGCGGCAACGTGGGCATCAACATCGGTATCGTAGCGCCCATGGCATTCTTCCCGTTCAGCGGCATGAAGGACTCGTTCTTCGGGATATTGCATACCCAAGGTAAAGAAGCCGTTCGTTTCTTCACCGAAAGCAAGGTTATCATACAGCGGTGGTTATAGGAAAGGAGTTAACTGAAAATGAAACTGCATACAGCTTCCGAGACCATCAGCTTTGCCAAGAAGCTTGAAAACGAATCGGCCAAGTTCTACAAAGACCTGAGCCAGAAATATGGCAAGGAAGAGGATGCTTTCCTCTCTTTCGGCGAGGAGAACAGGAAGAATATCGCACAGACGGAGAGAGCCTACTATGGGGTTATCACCGATGCCATCGAGGGTTGCTTTGCCTTTGACGTGGAGACGGATGAGTATACGTTTGAGACCGAGCTAGCGGATAAAGCAAACTACGCTGATGCCCTGAGCAGGGCTATCGAGATAGAGGAGAAAATCATAAAATTTTACTCTGATGCTGCTGAGCAGTCGAGTTCCCTGATGGCAGATGTCCCCAGGGCGTTCAAGATGATAGCCAAGAAAAGGCGAAACCGCGAGGAAAAATTAAGGGCTCTTCTCGAGAAGTGAGGCGATGAGAAAATGTCCACGTTGATTGAAAAACACCGCGTTAGCTGTCCCACCAAGCATGTCAGCGCCTTTATCTGCAAATACGAGGATGGCAGCATTGTTGTGAAATGTGTTAACAGGAAATTCTGTGGTGATGAATGCCCGTACCTGAAAGACCCCGACTACAGAAGCGCTTACAAGCGGGCACCAGATTATAAACCCAAATAGCCGGGAAAACTTCGAAATACCAGTTTCCTAAGAGGCAAAAAACCTCAGCGATACAGGAACGATATTCCGTTCTCCCCGGAGAAACAGACCGGTCTCTCTACACCAGAAGCCGCTCTATTACCTGTCCGGTAGCCCGGTCGTAGGGCCTGTTGAAGGCTTCGGGGTACTGCCTCATCAGTCCATCAAGGTCGGCGCGCTTTACCTCCACCAGATAACCGCTGGTCGCCATGCCGGCGCAGTTCTTAGAGGTAATACTGTGCGGAGAGATGGTATTGATGGCGCCGCCCCTATCAAGCTCGCCGACGACTATCGGGTCATACCTTGCCCCGTGGTCTACGTAGACAGTGCCGGGCATGATTCTCTCCGTGACATAGGCACCACAGAGGACACTACCCCTCTCGTTGAACACATTGACAACGTCTCCGTGGGCGATACCCTTCTTTTCCGCATCCGAAGGGTGAATCCAGACAGGCTCGTAATGGTATCCGTCCGCCCCGATAACCTTGCAGGTCTCGATTTCATGGAACCAGCTGATGTCATCGAGATTTGCGTGTACCCGCCACCGACCGTGGTTGGACATGATGAGGAGGGGATAGCTTTCGGCTCTCTTACTGGAAAGGCTTTCATCGTGACCGGAGCCCTTTTCAATCCAGTGGGGAACCGGCGGCCTCTCGTCATCATCGGGGAAGTGCTCCGCCAGACCCTGGGAATAATATTCTATCTTCCCGGAGGGCGTTTTCAGGGGGTTCTTCACGGGGTCTTCAGCGAACGGCGCCAAGCCGGGCTTATGCCTCTTCCAGTACGGGTCGGTGGGCACAACGTAGTAGCCTTTCTCTTTGAGTTCTTCGTAGCTAATGACGGGGGCTACTTCCGAATGGTCAAAGCCGAACTTGATCCACTCCTTGATAGACCTGCCCCGGGTGTACTCTTTCAGCAGGCCGAGCCTTTCGGCTATCATGCAGACTACCTCGTAGTCAGTTTTGGACTCGCCTTTCGGCTCCAGGCACTGTTCCTCATACATGACAGTGCTGAACTGGCCGCTGAAGTTATCCGTGGCGATATCCTCTTCCTCGAACTTGGTATTGACGGGCAGGAGGATATCGGCGAAGAGGCAGTCGTTCTCCATCCAGGGGTGCTGTACCAGCATGAACTCGATTTTAGGGCTCTGGTAGGCTCTGGCGACGCTGTTGCTGTCATTCCAGCAGGTCAACAGGCAGGGCGTATCGGACCATATCATGTGTATCTCGGAACAGCCGTCGGCGGGGTATTTATATTGAACGAACTGGTCGGCGCGCGGGAACCCGGCACTGGTGGTGCCGTACCAGGTGAGAGGCGGATTAAGAATGGCATCATGAATGAGCGTCTTGGGTATGAAGGACTTGGGGAAGTGCATGTCCTCTTTTTCACCGTCCGCAGTCAGTCCTCTCATCACCGCCGGTGTGCCCACCCGCTGTCCATGGCTGGCGGCATTAACGTCCGGAAGCTCCGGCGCGCGAGGCATGGGATACCAGCCAGGGTCGAAGAACAGACCCCATTCGATCATTTTAACGAAGTGCGAGCCGGGTTTACCCACTCCCTGCATACCCAGCAGGCAAACCTCAATCCGGGCGGGTTCTGTTGCGTAAGGGCCCCTGATGGCAGACCCGCCGTTGCCGTGGGCAATCGATGTCTTTTTCGATGCCCACTCTCTGGCAAAGGCCTTGATAATCCGGGACGCGACGCCGCATTTCTCCTCGGCCCATTTGGGGGTCTTGGCAATGCCGTCTTCCTTGCCCAGAACGTAATCCGCGAATTTGTCGAATCCGAAGGCGTGTGTCCTGATATATTCCTTATCATAGGTGCCTTCGGTGAGCCAGACATAGGCGATGGCCAGCCGCATGGCGGCATCGGTATTGGGCCGGATGGGTATCCATTTATCGGCATGGACGGCCGCACCATAGTTAAGGTCGGGGCAGATATATACCTGTTTTATACCCAGCTCGGTGAACCAGTAGCACAAGCGGCTGGGCAGCTGCCCCTGCCAGCCCCAGGGGGTGGTCTCCATGTCGCAACCCCAGAAGAGCAGAAGCTCCGAGTGTTCGGCGATATCCGGGATGACATTGGTCAAGGGATACTGCTGACCCAGGGCTTCACAGCCCCAGACATGCTTGGCACCCCAGTACCATCCTTCCCAGCTGTCCGTATTCCTCATCTGTAAGGTATATCCCCCCAGAAGGTCGAGGAGCCTTCTCTGGCAGCCGTGGGCGGCGTGCACCGTTTTCGTTTCGCCGTGGCCATCCGCCTGGGCAAGCACGGTGGTAGGCCCGTATTTCTTGATAACCCTCCTGAGCTCGCTGGCGATTAAATCCAGGGACTCGTCCCAGGAAATTCTGACGTAGCCGCTCTTGCCTCGGTTCTGGGTATTTCTCTCTCCGTTGGGGTCCCAGTCGACTCTCTTCAACGGATACAGAATCCTGTTCGGAGACACCGCCCGCTTCTTGTAAGCCAGGCTGAAAGGCCCGATCAGGGATTTCATGCTGGGTTCAAAGACCTGGCCACGCGCCTCCATCTTCCACGGATTGAATTCTTCAGGCCTGTATTTCCAGTCGTAGTGCAGCGGCCGAATCCTGACGATTTTCCCGTCTTTGACATCAATAACCGAGGAATTCGCATCCCCGGATATAGAGCAAAAACCAAGCCCTTTGCAGACACTCCTCTCGCCATCAGTCGCCTTTGCGGATTTGCTTTTTTTCAGTACCATTTTCGCTCCACTAATTGCTTATTTGCTTTATTTTATAGTCATGCGTCTATACGCACCAGGTCATAGCTAACCAGCTGATATTCTAAAGCTTACCAGTGATTTCTCAGCCAAGGGTTATTTCCCCCGCTACCGGCTTACCTGCCTCCACCACCTCCAGGAACTCGGCAACGGCCTGATTAAACAGAGCGGGTTGCCACCGGGCTGTTTCATGGACGGAGCCCTTTATTTCCACATAGCGCGAGCCCTTTATGTGCTCGTGCAATGTCCGGGCACCCGTTTTTACCATATCCATATCATCGGCACCGACGATAATCAAGGAAGGAACGCTGATATGGTCGGCGGCGGCGCGCTGCCATTCAGCCTCCCAGGGCCTGGCCCGGCCGACGCCGATATAGCCGTTAACCGGGAACCTGGCCATTCTCTGAACGAACTGCTCCTGAAGGGCGGCATCATCGGGGACGGGAGGGAAAGCCGTCCCGGTGGCAATCTGACGCCGGGCTAAATCGGCCATGCCTCTTTCCTGGGCGTACTTTTCGCCCTTTTCCCGTCCCTCGGCCATGGCAGCCTGGACAGCAGGGTCAGAGGGGGGGTGGAAACCACCGTGAATATCACAGATAAGGAGGGCCTTAACCATTTCCGGGTGCCGGTGCGCGTAACCGATGGTGATGGCACCGCCCAGAGAAAGGCCGCCGATATAGGCTTTGTCCACTTTCAGATGTTCAAGGAGGTGATGCAGGTCTTCCACCAGGATATCCAGAGTATAGTTATCCTCGCCGACCGGCGCCGAGGAAAGGCCATGGCCGCGGACATCACAGGCTATAACCCGGTATCCGGATGACAGCTTTTCGACCTGGGGCGCCCAGAACTCCAGGCTGGCCGAGAACGGATGGATTAAGACTAGGGGAAATCCTTTTCCGTATACCCGGTAATTTATGTTGACGCCATTAACCTGGCAGAGTGGCATATCCTTTCCTCCCCCGTTTCCTCGTATTCTGAACCCTTAATGTCATTGCGAGGCACGAAGTGCCGAAGCAATCCGTTGTCACGGGTAGAGGATTGCTTCGCTGCGCTCGCAATGACGAACCATCTTTAAACTGTCCCTTTCCAGATGTCCTGGAAAAGCTGCCGCAGCTTCTCATCCTTGCATTCGCAGGGAGTTGAGTACATGTTGACATCTTTGCTGGCGAGAGCCACCAGCGTATCCAGGTTATCGTTCATCTGCTTTTCCGTGACGCCGGCTTCCTTCAGGCTCAGCGGCTCGCCGGTCTCCTTCGCCAGGTCTCTTAATTTTTGAATCAACTTCCTGATAGCTTCCTTATCGGACGCGGCTTTAATGCCGACAAACCTGGCGGCCGTACCGAGCCTCTGAACGGGGTCGGGGGCGCCTTCGATGGGAGGATTCGAGGCGATATACTCCAGCGAATAGGGCAACGCGATACCCACAGAACGCCCGTGAGGTATGCCGAAGGTTGCCCCGAGGGTATGCGCCAGGGCGTGGCAGAGCGAGGTGTTGCTGTTGCCGAAACCAAGGCCGGCGATGGTAGCGGCGTTCTGCATTTTCTCCCTGGCCGTGAGGTCGGTCCCATCGGCACAGGCCCTGGGAAGCCATTCAAAAGCCAGCTTCATGGCCTGCAGGCAGAGTCCGTCGCTGAAATCGGTCTGCTGCCGGGCAGTATAGCCATCGAGGGCGTGGCCCAGAACATCCAGGCCGGTGCTGGCCGTCAGCGCTCTGGGCATACCGACGGTAAACTCGGGAACCAGCAATGTAATATCGGGCACTATTTCCGTATTGGCGAATCCCACCTTGCGGTGCTGGGCGGCCTCCGAGAGTACGATAGCCCAGGTGACGTCCGAGCCGGTGCCACTGGTGGTGGGGACGGTCATAAACCTGGCTTTCTTCTGCGGGGTCAGCCTGGTTTTTACGTTGACGGCGGTGATTTCCTCAGGGGCGATTTCCTCGTTCTCATAGAGCACCCAGGCCGCCTTGGCGGTATCGAGGACCGAGCCCCCGCCGAAGCCGATGACCAGCTGGGGTTTGAACTCCTTAAGCACTTTGCTGGCCTCGATAGCGCCCTTTGTCGAAGGCTCCGGCTCAGCGCCGTCCCAGGTTTTCACTTCGTATCCGGCAGCCTTAACAGCCTCAACAAGCTCTCCGCTGAGCTTGACCATATTTTTATCTGTAATCAGAGCGGCTTTGTTGCCGCGGCCCTCAAGCTCGGCACCCAATCTCTTCAACATATTCTTACCGAACAGGATTTTTTTAGGACTCAGAAAGTAAGACATTTTGTTTCGCCTCCTTTCCCGGTTTTAAGCCATCGGGTCTTCTCGCGGGTCGATGCCCGCGATACTGCGGGCAAAGCGCTGCTTGGCATCCATATCAGTTTCGCGCTCAATCATAATTTTCTGCGCCTGCGGCGAACCGGCGCCGTGCATGGACTCGGTGTGATAGCTGGGGGCAACCACGCCGAAGCACATGGCATGGATAAGCGTCAGCATGCGGTATCTGTCCTCGGTGGAGTAGGCGGGGTCGCCTTTGAGATATTTATCGATATATTTGCCTATCTCAGGGTGTTTGAAATCTTTTTCGGAGGGGGTCGTGACCAGGATACCGCCAGCGATGTCCTCGGCCAGCCGGGTAATTTCGTAGGGGAACCTGGTGGTGTTAT
This sequence comes from uncultured Dehalococcoidaceae bacterium, assembly GCA_964588605.1. Classification (GTDB taxonomy): domain Bacteria; phylum Chloroflexota; class Dehalococcoidia; order Dehalococcoidales; family RBG-16-60-22; genus CAZLEY01. The sequence continues at coordinate 15,478 of CAZPQB010000016.1, forward strand.
GCTTGCAGACATTGGCCAGCAGTATATGAGCCTGATAGTTACCCGCCTTGGTCTTCCAGCCCTGATGGGCGCTGGCCAGACCGCAGGCGTGTATCGTCTCGGAGAGGTGAATCATCTCCCCGATTTTTTCCCGGATATGAGCGGCACGGCGGACGCCGTTGTAGTCAGCCATAGAGGCGGCAGCACCGATAAGGACATCGGCGATACCGGGTTTGCAGCCGCCGTAGCTCTGCCGGTGATAGGCGGCGAACCGCTCCACCAGCATGATGGCGAAATCATATTCTCCAGCCATAAAAACCCGTTCCCAGGGGACGAAGACATCCTCGAAGATACTCAGGGTCTCCTGGCCGCCGAAGCCGTAGTTGCCGACATCGATATCCCCCTCCTCGAGCTTGCGCGTATCGCAGGACTGACGGCCGTAGATATGGGTGATACCTTCGGCATCGGTGGGCACGGCGCAGCAAACGGCGTAGTCTGCGTCGTCTTCACGCATCCTGAGGGTGGGCATGAGCAGCATCTCGTGAGAGTTCACGGTGCCGGTGATGTTGGCCTTGGCCCCCCTGATAATCACCCCGTCGTCCCGGCGCTCGGAGATATGGATGAACATATCCGGGTCTTCCTGCTGGCTGGGGGCTACGCCCCGGTGTCCCTTGACATCGGTCATAGCACCGGCGACAGTAAGGTCATTTTCCTGAACATATTCGAGCCACTTCTTAAACCTCTGGTGATAGTCGGTGCCGAACTGCTCGTCAATTTCGTACGTAGTGCTGAAGGTGGCATTAATGCCATCCATGCCGACGCACCTCTGAAAGCAGCAGGCGGTCCTCTGCCCCAACTCTCTTTGCAGTTTGACCTTGCTGACCATATCATCGGGGCTCTTGAAGAGGGAAATAAACCTATTAACCTTCTTACCCGTGAGCATCGAGTCGGTAGTTGCCAGAGCCTCAGTTTCGGGTTCGTGAGCAAGCTTATAGGTCATGGCCACCGCATTGGTTGATGGCTTGATGATGGGGTGACTGACCCAATCCTCGACCTTCTCGCCGAGCAGGTAGAGATTCAGCTTAAGGTGACGCAGACTCTCCACATACTCGCCAGCTGTCTTCAGCATGTCTACCACCTCCTTCTGCTGGTTAACTATTCAGGAGCGGAAACATGGTTGGGGTCGAAGATAGCCCTGATGGCATCTTCCTTTTCAGGGTAGTTACCCCAGACGGGCCCGAAGATATCATTATCGGGCACCAGGGCGTAAGCACCTCCCTCAGCACAGGCGTGCTGAGTATCATCCTTCCATTCCTGCAGGGCGTAATTATCTTCCACAGCGGCCATACGGAGGCATTCCATCTTGGCGATATAGCCAAGTTCGTAGGGACAAATCCAGTCGGTGGAGTTGTACTCCTGCAGTATCGGAGGTCTATGTTGGTCTGTTATCTTATCAACAACTTTGCTATATCTCACGGCCTGGTTAATAGACTCGTAAGAGACCTCGGAACTGAACCTTCCCCCGACCACGTTGGCACAGATGGCGTCGGCGGCCATGAAATTCGTTTCATCCCGATTGGGTGCTTCACGAGCCGAGCCGTTGTAGTCCTTGACGATATCCAGCAGTACTTTCTCCTCGTATTCCAGGCGCTTGTCGGAGCCTATGCCGTAGAGGAGAACGCGGAGGTCTTCCTGCTGCCGGGCCAGCTTGGCGCCGGCTTCCTTCCAGTACTCCCAGAAGCCACCGCAGCCGACGCCCCGGCTGCGGGCGACGCCACGGAATATGGGGGGCACCGTCATGACAATCAGGGCTATCTCGGACCGGCCCAGCTCGAAGATGGCATTAACGGCGTCGGCTCTGGAGTAAAAGCGGATATTATACCACTTGAACCTGTTGGTCGGGAGTATCATGGTGGTGTGGTAGGCCCACCCCTCCGGCTTAAGTTCCTCGGAAACGAAGGGGAAGACCTTCACGCCTATCTTGGTAACAATCCCGAGCTTCGACTGGTGCCCGGCGCATCCCCTGAGCAGACCGCGAAGGTCGGGGCCGGGCCCTTCGCCCCAGAAGTAATCGTTGCCCATGGACCTCGAACCCATTCTCAGTATTTCACCATCAGGGAGCACCCATTCAACACCGAGCAATCTCTGATAGCCAAGGCCGTGCCTCCAGCCGAGGGGAGCATCACCCATATTGACGGTATTGGCTACCACCGAAGACTGGCCACCGCACCCCGGCACGAAGGTGCAAAGTCCCCTCTTGAGCAGGTCGGCCTGAAGGGCCGCGAAGGCCACCCCAGGGCCGACAATGGCGTACAGGTTCTCCTCATCAATCTCCAGCTTGTTCATCCTCTTCAAATCTATGAGGATGGAGTCATCTTTTTTGCAGAAAGTGCCGGCGCTGTAGAAGGTGCTGGTAACCACGAAGGGTATCTTATACCTGTTGGCTACCTTGACGATTGCCTGCACCTCCTCGGTGCTGGCCGGCTCTATGCTGCATCCGGGCCGGCGTTTATCGTCAGTAGGGTCGGACAGACTACAATAGCGGTCGGCTTCGCATACTGCCGGGTCATCGCTGACCCATTCCGTCCCGACGATAGATTGCAGTGTCTGATAAGCTTCTCTCGGTATGCTCATCGCTATCTCCTTTACCTTTTTCTACCTGATTGCCCGAAGCATAACTTCGGTAATATCATAAACCTTCATGCCTGTGCTCCCGGCCGCCTGAGCGAGGATATCCTTGCAGTTGGGGCAGCAGCTCACGATGGCCTCAGCGCCAGTCAACTGGGCTTCCTCAGCACGTTCTCCGGCCGTCCACAGGGCGAAGTCGGGGAAGGCCACTCCTACACCACCGCCGTACCCGCAGCACCAGGCATTATCATGATGTCTTTCCATTTCAATGAGCTCTATGCCACGAATGCCCCTGAGGATATTCCTGGGCGGCTCATAAATACCATCATACCCGCGCCGCCACTTCTTACCAACGGCGATGTTGGGCGGTTCATATTTCGGTTCCCAGTGATACCACGGCTCAGACAGCCTGCCAAGGTTGCACGGGTCATGGTAAGTCACCTTCATGGCGACTTTCCGGTTGAACTTGAACTTGCCGTCCTTCATCAACTGGTCAATATACTCCGTGATATGAAGGATGGTGTAAGGCATATCTTCGGTGGACTTTTCCAGAATCCTGGGATAATCGACCTTGAGGGTCTTGTAGACTTCGGCGTCGCTGGTTATCACCGTCTTGGCGCCGGAGTCCTCGATGGCCTTAATGTTGTGTTCGGCCATTTCTTTAGCCAGTCCCAGCTGGCCGGTGGCAAACAGCTCGTGACCGCTGCTCCACTCGTCCGCCAGGACCATGAATTTGGCTCCGGTTTTGTCCAGCAGCTTAACGGTAGCCTGGGCTATCTCCGGGTGCCGGTAAGACGCGGAGTCACCGACAAAATAGAGGATGTCGGCTTTTCTGGCCGGTTTAACGTCCGGCGGCATCCACTTCAGGCGCGCTTTGAGGTCGGCGCCATATATGTTGTGGCTTTTCTTCACGTTTTCAGCCTGCATCTTGTGCTCGGGCATGGGGCCTTTGCCCTGTTCGACGCACCGGCATCTCAGCGTCTCGATTACCTGCAGCACTTCGACATCCAGGTTCCGTTTGCATCTAATGTCACAGCCACCGCAGAGGGTGCACTTCCACAAAGCGTCTAAAAATCTCGGAGTGAACTCCAGCCCGCCGTCCAGTTCAGCCAAGGCAGCGTGCAGCAAACCATGGGGCGAATAGAGATTGAACCTGTACCTCGTATCTATCGGGCACTGCCGGGAAAACCGGGAGCTTTTTACGTAGTTGAGGTCGAGGAACTTGCAGTAACTGCACCTGACACATGTCTTGGCCTGATGTTTATATTCTTCAACTTTCAACATTTTTTCACCTGCTTACATTATCTAATTTGGACTAGAAGCATAGTCTACCGGGGGACATGATGTTATTGGGGTCTAATACCTGTTTAACCTTTTTCAAGGCCGCTGTATAGCTTCCGGCCTTATCATAAACCATATCCGCTACCAGGCCGTATGGCCTGGAGAAGTAGCCGCCCATAGCTATCGCGGTCTCGGCAGCCTCGGCGTACAGATTGCCAACCATCTCCACATCATCGACATCACCCGGATTGTAGGGGAAGCTGCATTCGAAATGACAGGAGCGTCCGTACTCCATGGGCTGTATGTAGATACCTATATCGTCGATACAGTAGCCATTATCGGCGGCTACCCGACTCATGGCCTCAGTAAAATCGGGGGTGCAGTCGAGCGTTGTGTAGAAGAAAATGTCCTGGCAGGCACCTTTGTTGGCGAACTTCCAGTAGGCCTTTTTCTCAGGCCAGGCGTTGCGGAGCATTCCCGGCAGCTCTCTTTCAATCCCGGGCAGGCCGGGCAGGGATGTGGGCAGTTCCGGAATATGCAGCTCGGCGGCTGCCTCACGCAGTCCTGCCTCTTCATATTCGATTTTCTCTTCCGGGCGCCTCCAGCCCCCACCGGAGACCAGGATAACCGTCCAGGGTGCCAGTATTCTTCTCAGATTGTCATAATCCTGAGGCCATTTCCTGGCCAGGATAGTCGCCAGGTTGACGCTGTTTAATATTAAGCACTCTTCGCCGAGCATGCGGCGCTGTACATTGTAGACCAGCTGGACGGCATCCTCGAGCTGCTCAAAGGGGATAAAAAAGGTCTTGTCTATTCTGGGCCTGGGCGCCATCTTGACCTTAGCCCAGGTTACGACTCCCATCGTCCCCTGGGCGCCCTGAATAAGCCAGTTATAGGATAGATAACCGGGTCCTCCGGGATTAACCCCTTCGGCCAGGCTCTTATCGGGAAAGCCGGGCACGCAGGCGGAGCCGGTCCGGAAAGCCTGGCCATCTGCAAATACCACTTCCAGGGTTACCAGACTGCCGGCATACTCAAACTTGGGTATGAGCATGGGTTCCCTCTCCAGATGGCTGGTCAGTACGGACTTCAGCGGGTGAGGCAACAGAGGGCAAAGTCCCATCATTTTATGCCTGGTCACCTCAGATTGTAACTGACCCCAGGTGACACCGGGCTCAACCCTTACCATTTTGTTGTCAAAGTCGACTTCCAAAATCTTGTTCATGCGCCTCAAATCCAGCATTATCCCGCCCAGATTGGGAATGGTGTTGCCATTAAAGTGGATGCCCGAACTACAGGGCACAATGGGTATGCTGTTTTCGTTGGCCAGCTTAACGATTTTCTGGACTTCACCCGTATTCTTCGGCCTGGCAATATAATTGGGGGTGCGGGGAGCACTGAGGCTATAGTCCCTGGAATAGGCTAGAAGCGCTTCCGAGTCATCAGAGACATTGGCGGCACCGACTATCTTGGTTAAAGCTTGTTTTATCTGCACTATTTCCTGCCTCCTCTTTTTTCTTCCGAATAGAAATTCTCAGGCAACGATAACTAATATGAGCCGCAGATAATTTAAAATTCACATATTTGCCTTATTAACATATTAGCATATATGACGTCTAATGCCATAATGCTACGGGTAGAACATCTGCCGGGCAGCCCGGCTTAACTCATCCCGAAAATCGGGGTGGGCTACCGAGATTATGGCTTCCGCCCTCTCCCGCCGGCTCTTGCAGTCCAGGTTGGCAATGCCATACTCGGTAACCAGGTAATCGAGGTAAACCATGGGAATCATTATCACCGTACCTGCCTCAAACTGGGGCACAATCCGCGATGCCTTGCCGCCAAGGGCGGTGGACTTCAGCATGGATATGGAGCGGCCGCCTCTGGAGTAGTGAGCGCCGATGCAATAGTCCACCTGCCCTCCGGGGCCGGTGATGGGGGTGGGGCCGAGGTGGGTAATAACAATCTGTCCCAGGAGGTCTACCCCCAGGATGTTGTTTATGGCTACCATGTTGTCCTGTGAGGCAATTCTACCAACATTGCACTGGGTGGAGATATCCCGGAACAAAAAGTTGGGGTTATTCCTGACATATGCCAGAGATTCAATGCTGGCAGGCTCATTGTAGCCGTATAACTGAAGGTTAGCACAGGTAACCTTCCCAGTATCGACGTTTTTCCTCTTTCCGGTGATGACGCCACGCTTGGCCAGGTCGATAGTATAGGAATAGATGACCTCACTGTCGATGCCGAGGTCGTTTTTTTCGCCAAGGAAGTCCCTGATGGCCTCGGCGGCGGTGCCCACCCCAATCTGCAGGGTATCGCCGTCGTTGATGAGAGAGGCGGCATTGGCACCGATGACCTGGGATATCTCGAACTCTTCGGGGGGCGGCGTTTGCCCTAGGAGCTCCGAGCCTCCCAGCCTCTCCGTATCAGACATTTCCACGAGGTAGTCTATATCGTCGATGTCTACATATTCGCCGTATACCCAGGCAAGGTTGGGGTCGATTTCGGCAACCTTTACTTTGGCCGTTCTACAAACACTCGGTGTGTACCAGGGATGCGGTCCGAAGCTGCAGCGGCCGTTTTCATCGGGAGGGGTAAGCTTGAAGAAGAAAAAGTCCTTGTAGTGGTACAGCCGACCCCGGTCAGGGCATTCCTGCCTCTCGCCATTGCTCAGCCCGAAGACAGTCGGCTGGTAATCGATTTTTTTGTTGCGTATCTCTTCCCGGGTTGTCCTCAGGGTCATGGGGTCTTTAATCCGGAACGCTTTTTCCATTTCAGGATATTTGCTGGGGTGGAGGAAGGGGTAGTCTTCTACCCAGTGAGAGGTCAGCGTTACATTCTCCAGCTCATGACATCGCTCGGCGACGGCGGTCATGATATCCTTGGGCTGGTCCATCAT
>CAZPQB010000016.1:22277-23363 GCA_964588605.1 uncultured Dehalococcoidaceae bacterium
GATGACATCAGAGCCCGAGGTTATAAGTCCAGCCGCTTGTTCGGCCGTTATTAACTTATCGCGGTACTTATCCTGCCACTTCATTATTTACTTATTCTTTTTCTCTCGCCTTAAACACCGGGCGATGTTTGCTTATGAATGTCCGCTTAACTAGTGGGCATGTCGGCGGCAACATCTCCGGCGATTCTACCCTGGGTGAAGGCTTGAAGCGTCATTCTTCCGGTGTAGTAATGGTGCGGTATGTGCTCCAAGCCTCCGGTTAACTCCCCGGCCGCCATGAGTCCTGGAATAACATCGCCGAACTGGTCGATTACCTGGCACTTCGCGTTGATTTTCAGGCCGCCTTTCATCGAAGTCAGGCAGATCTTGTTTTTCATAGCATAGAACGGAGGTGTATCAATTTTCATTACAGGTTTCTCCGGCCAGGCCATTCCAAGCAGGCGCCGGCCGTACTTCCGATCATAGCCGTATTTTTCAATATCGGAGTTATACTCGTCCAGGGTCGCCTTCAGGTTTCCGGCGGGAATGCCGAGCTGTTTTTCCAGTTCCTCAATAGTATCCGCCTTGTATATTGGTTCACGGGTCGGGGATGGCGGTGGATTAAGATCCCTTATCGCCTGGTCGGTGATGGAAATGTGCAGACCGGTCGAGTCACGGTCCAGACATATCTTATGCTTTTCAGTGTAGGTACCCAGTTCTTCGGTCGCCTCATTGCCGAATCTATTCCCCCACCTGTCCACGGTAATGCCGCCCATCAGACCAGCGCTGACGAATTGAAGGGTCTCGGCGCCTACCGGCATGGATGGACACACGGCCAGGCCGAGGCCATCCGTCGCCGCGCCGATGGCCATGGCCATTTTCAGGCCGTCACCCTGGTGCGTTGGAGGCGCTGTTGGAACTAAATCAGCATAATGCGGCCCAAACTCCTTCACGATTTCCAGATTCTGACAAAAGCCGCCGGTGGCCAGAATAATCGCTTTCCTGGCCTTGAAGTTAAGGGTTTTACCTCCAGACTCAGCGGTGATGCCCACGACCCGGCCGTTATCGACGATCAGTTTTCTGGCGCGATGCTTGTACCGGACATCA
>CAZPQB010000017.1:0-23163 GCA_964588605.1 uncultured Dehalococcoidaceae bacterium
AGTCGGTGGGCGATGCCACCCACCTGACCTTCTTTGAGATGCTGGGCAACTTCAGCGTCGGCGACTACTTTAAGAAGGAGGCTATCGCCTGGGCGTGGGAGTTTGTTACCGGGTGGCTTAAACTGCCCCCGGAGAAGCTCTGGATAACAATCTACCTTGATGACGACGAGTCCTTCGGCTACTGGCGGGAGATAGGCGTGCCTGAGGAAAGAATACTCAGGTTCGGTGAGGATGACAATTTCTGGGGTCCGGCGGGCAGTTCCGGACCCTGCGGGCCGTGTAGCGAGATTCATTATGACTTCGGCGAGGAGGTCGGCTGTGGTAAGCCTGACTGCAAGCCGAACTGTGAGTGCGGACGCTTTTCGGAGATATGGAACCTGGTCTTTACCCAGTATAATCAGGATGAATCCGGCAAACGCACGCCGCTGCCGCGACCGAATATTGATACCGGCATGGGCCTGGAGAGGACTGTAGCGGCGGTTAATAACAAGGTCTCTGTCTATGAGACTGACCTTTTTACGCCGCTGCTTGACTCCATATCAGGGCTGACGGGTAAAAAGTACGGTACCGATGCTGATACGGATAATGCCATGCGTGTGGTGGTTGAGCACGGTCGTGGCCTGCCTTTCCTCATTGCTGACGGTGTTATTCCCGATAATGAGGGACGGGGCTATGTGCTGCGGCGGCTGCTGAGGCGGGCGGCTCTCTTTGGCAGGAGGCTGGGACTGGACAAGCCTTTCCTCTCCGAATTAGCCATGGTTTCCATCCGGCAGATGAGCGATATCTATCCTGAACTGAAGCTGAGGCAGGACTTCATCATCAAGGTTATTGAGCTTGAAGAAGCAAGGTTCGATGAAACACTCAGCACTGGCCTTGAAATTATTGAAAATATGATATTGAAAGCTGGGAAGAAAACCAGGCAAATCTCTGGCAAAGAAGCCTTCCGGCTCTATGATACCTATGGCTTTCCCGTTGAGTTGACCAGAGAAATTGTGGCTAAAGAGGGTTTCTCGGTGGACATGGCGGGCTTTGAAAAGGAAATGGAAAAGCAGCGGGAGAGGGCCAGGTCAGCGCATAAATTTGGGGCAATTGGTGGTGGAGGTGGGGGCGGGGGTGGTTTAGGTGTGCTCAATAATATCGAAAAAACTGAGTTTGTCGGCTATCAAACACTTGAGCAAGAAGCCAGTATCGTTAAAATGATGGTTGACAGCAGTGAGAGCGAGACGGTAGAGGCCGGGCAGGAGGCGGGTCTGGTGCTGGATACCACGCCCTTCTATGGAGAGATGGGGGGACAGATGGGTGACACTGGTGAAATAGTTGGAGGGACGGGGCGTTTCTCCGTCACTGACACTATCCGCGTACCACCGGATATAATCGTGCATCAGGGCAGGGTTGTGGAAGGCTATCTGGCGGTCGGAGAGAAGATTCAGGCAATCGTGGACCTGGAACGCCGCCTGGACATCGCCCGTAATCATACGGCTACCCATCTCCTTCAGTCAGCCCTCCGGCAGGTGCTGGGGGAGCATATCCAGCAGAGGGGCTCGCTGGTGGCCCCGGACCGGCTCAGGTTTGACTTTTCTCATCTGGCCGCCATGACTCAGGAAGAAATAAGAGACGTACAGCATATTGTCAACGATAAGATACGGCGGAATCTGCGTGTCTATGATGAGGAAACTCCTTATCAAGAGGCTATTAAAGCCGGGGCCATTGCCCTGTTTGATGAAAAGTACGGTGATGTCGTCCGGGTGATGAAAATAGGTGAACCGACTGTAAGCATGGAGTTATGCGGAGGCACCCATGTAGCATCCACCGGCGAGATAGGCTATTTTCACATTATCAGCGAAGGCAGTATCGGCGCCGGCTTGCGCCGTATTGAAGCCGTTACCGGCCGGGAAGCTGAGGCCTTTATTGACGCGCGTTTGGCGGATTTAGAGAAAACGGCCGGGTATTTGGACGCTGAACTGGATGATGTTGCGGATAAAGCACGTAGCTTGAGTATTGCTATAGACAAAGAACGTAAGCATGCCCTTTCCCTGGAGAAAGAGCTTGCCCGGAAAGAAGCCGAGTCGCTGTCAAGTCAGGCTGAAGTGGTAAAAGGTGTGAACGTACTGTCGGCCAGGGTGTCGTCTTCCAGTCAGCCGGTAATGCGGGAAATGGCTGATTTGCTCCGGGACAGGCTCAAGAGTGCTGTTGTGGTTCTGGGTGGACTTAGCGGCGGCAGGCCTGTTTTTATAGCGGCCGTAACGCCGGACCTGGTGAATAAAGGTTATAATGCCGGCGACATAGTAAAGCAGGTAGCGCAGGTCACCGGCGGCGGTGGCGGTGGTAAAGCGAATTTTGCTCAGGCGGGCGGTAAGAATAAGGACAGGCTTGATGAGGCCCTGCGTCTGGTGAAAACCTTGATATAGTTATGGAAAATTATAAAACACGCATGTTGGGACTTGATATGGGCGACAGCCGGATTGGTGTGGCCCTCAGCGACCCACTGGGTATTATGGCCAGCCCGCTGACTATTATCTCGCGGACGGATGAAGAGGCGGATATTGAGGCTATTATTGCTATTGCCCGGCAGAATGAGGTCGCGCGGATAATAATAGGTCTGCCGCTGTCCATGGACGGCAGTCTGGGTAAGCAGGCGAACAAAGTGAAAGAATTTGCCGCCGAGTTGTCTTGCCAGATTGACATCCCCATAGAATTCAAAGATGAGCGCCTTACAACGGTATTGGCTAAGCGTATCGTCAGGAATGTCAGAAAAACCAGCCGGGAGACCAGGTACGATGCCGCTGCTGCCGCCCTCATCCTGCAAAGTTATCTTGATAGCGCTTTGGAGACAGAGGAGCATCAGGACGAATCAGGTTGACAGCTTAAATGTAGCCGTCCTGTAACATTATCCTGCCTTTCCCATTTCGGGGTTAGCTTTATTGACAAGCGTTAAGTCCCGCTAGTATCATATAATTGGAAATCTGTATTCTGTTAAACTACTACTGATCTTGGTATGCTGTCTTAGATAAGAAGCTAGATGGTGAGGTAGCGTAAATATTATGGCCGTAAAGCGTGATTATTACGAAGTGCTCGGGGTTTCCAGGGATGCCACCCCAGAAGAAATAAAGAAAGCTTTTCGCAAGCTGGCATTTCAGTACCATCCCGACCGCAATCGTGATGGCGGTGCTGAGGAAAAGTTTAAGGAAGTAAACGAGGCTTATGAAGTGCTCTCGGATGCTGATAAACGGGCAGCCTATGACCGCTTTGGGCATGGTGGTGCTGAAGGATTCTTTGGCAGGGGATTTGATGGGTTTGACTTCGGAGGCTTTGGAGACATCTTTGAAGCCTTTTTTGGCGGTGCCAGTACGTCTACCCGCCAGGCACCCAGGCGCGGCAATGACCTCCGTTATAGAGTATCCATTTCCTTTGAAGAGGCAGCCCTGGGTTGTGAAAGGGAAATCGAGATAAAACGTACCGAGGTATGCTCAACGTGTCACGGTACTGGTTCCAAACCTGGCAGTCAGCCCGGCCGATGCCCCAGTTGTGATGGTACCGGGCAGATACGCCGGGTGCAGCGTAGCCTATTTGGGCAGTTTATCAATACCTCTATTTGCAGCCAGTGTCATGGCGAAGGCAAGATTATTACCGACCCCTGTCAGGACTGCAAAGGCACTGGTTTTCAGAAGCAAAAGCGCCGTATCGCCGTTACGGTTCCGCCTGGAGTCGACGACGGTAATGGCATAAAACTCAGGGGTGAGGGTGATGCCGGCTCGCGAGGTGGCACGCCGGGTAATCTGTACGTGGTGCTCTCGGTGGCCAAGCATGAGTTCTTCGTACGAGAGGGTGATAATGTTCTCTTCGAGTTGCCCGTTAACTTCGCTCAGGCGGCTCTGGGTACTGAGGTAGAAGTACCAACCCTTTATGGCAAGGAAAAGCTCAAAATACCGGCCGGCAGCCAGACAGGTAAAGTCTTCCGGCTGAAAGATAAGGGTATTCCCCACCTGCATGGCAGCGGGCGTGGTGACCATCTGGTCAGGTTGGTTGTCGTTACGCCCGAATCGCTGAACAAGGAGCAGCGCAAGCTGTTTGAAGAACTGGCAAAGAGCCTGGGGCCTGTCAAAAAAATGAAGGTCGATTCTTAAGGTCGGGTAGCTGAGGAACTTCGGTCCCGCCTGAAAAGAGAGAAAAGCCGCCACCGCCGCCCGGCTAATTCGTGTTTGGCGTTACCGCCCATTAAATCGACCGCCGCCTGGCGTGGGTCGGCGTCTTCATAAAGCACCTGATAGATTTTCTCCGTAATCGGCATTTCCAGCCCGAGTTGCTCGGCAAGGTTCTGGGCAACCAGTGTCGTGTTTATGCCCTCGGCCACCTCGGTCATTGATTCTGTTATATCAGCCAGGGAGCGGCCGCTGGCCAGTTCGACACCGACATAGTGATTTCGACTTAAGGGACTGGTGCAAGTAGCGATTACATCACCTAATCCTGCCAGCCCGGAGAAGGTAAGCGGGTGGGCTCCCAGTGTCATACCAAGGGCGGTTATCTCGGTCAGACCTCGTGTCATAAAAGCGGCTTTGGCATTGTCGCCGTAGCCCAGTCCATCAGCGATACCGGCTCCGAGGGCAATGATATTCTTTAAGGCTCCCGCCAACTCCACTCCGATAATATCTGAATTGGTAAAAACACAGAAATTTGGGGTTGTTAGTAGCCTCTGGGCCTTCCTGGCTGTTGCCGTGTCTTCGGCGGCTACTACGGCCGCGGCGGGCAGGTTCTGTATGACCTCCCGCGCGAGGTTGGGACCGGAAATTACGCAGATGTTGGACTGAAAACGTGGGTTTATCTCTTCGGCGATTACCTGCGACATGCGTTTGTTACTGCCCACCTCCAGTCCCTTGGCAGCGCTCACCACCAGCGTCGACTTGGTAAGGTGGCTTTCGACATGAGTAATGTTCTGCCGCATTGTTGATGAAGGTACGGCCATGATTACGGCAGCTACGCCATCCATGGCTTCATCCATATGGCTGGTAACTGCGAGCTCAGGTGGAAAATGGATATCGGGGAACTGTGTCTGGTTTGGGCCCTTTTGCCTGAGTTTGCTGGCCTCTTTTTCTGTACGTGCCCACAGCCTGACCTCCAGCCCTTTATTGGCTAACAGTAACCCCAACGTTGTTCCCCAGCTGGTTGTGCCTATAACGGCCATTTTTTGCATGTCTAAGTCAAATCCTGCCTTAAGTGTATTAAGACTTTTTATTTATAGCTGCCGGCCGAAGGTACATTATCGGCTTCGGCCTTCTCGCCAATCTTGCGCTCCTTGCCGGACACCAGTCGTGTGATATTATCATGGTGCATGATATATATAAATATCGCGCCTATCAAGGCATAAATTACATATTCCATAGCTGGATATGATGACATGAGCGGTATTTGCAGGAGGTTCAATATTATCAACATTACGAAGGCGGCTACGGCTCCGGTAATAGAGCCGAGTGACATATATTTGGTGGTGAAACCGATGATAATCATCAGGCCTCCACCGAAAACGCCTGCCGGCCAGTACATGGCGAGCAGGCCGCCGATGAAAGTGTTGACGCCCCGCCCCCCCTTGAATTTCAGGAACACAGACCAGCTATGACCGGCTATTGCTGCTAGAGCCGCCGCTATTTGGGCGTAGTGATATTCATAGCCTGCGTTGTCGAATATCAGTTTGGCCAGTATCACCGCTATAAGTCCCTTGGCGATATCTAGGACGAGGGCCAGGGCCGCCGCTTTTTTACCGGACGCTCGCATTACGTTGGTCATACCTGTCTTGCCGCTGCCTATCTGCCGGATATCCGTCCCGCTGCTTATTCTGCTTATAATGACGCCGAACGGTATGGAACCCAGCAGGTAACCAATCAGTACCACAGCGATATACAAGCCAGACATCACTTTTCACCCCTTGTCTTGAAGATTAAACGAAGCGGCGTACCGGCAAAGCCGAATGCCTGACGCAGTTTATTCTCAAGGTAGCGCTGGTAGGAGAAATGGATTAGCCTGGTGTCATTGGCGAAGATGACAAATGTTGGTGGGTTTACTTCCGCCTGGGTAGCGTAGAGTATCTTCAGTTGCTTACCGCGACTTCTCGGTCGATTATGTGCGGCAATCGCCTGCTGGATAACGCTGTTTACCGTGGTGGTGGATAACCTTTTCAGCCTCTCCCGGTATACTTGAATCACCTGAGGCATGATCTTCGATACTCCCTGTCCGGATTTAGCCGATGTGTATAACAGCGGTGCATGAGCGACAAACTTGAACTGGCTTTTAATATATTTATTCCACTCGGTAATATCTTTGTTTTCAACCAGGTCCCATTTATTAACTATAAGGACAATACCCCTGGCGGACTGTTGAATGTAGCCGGCAATATGCGTATCCTGAGCAGTCGCCGGCTCGGTAGCATCAAGGACAAGCAGGGCAATATCGGCCCTGTCGATAGCCCGCAGGGTTCGCATAACACCGTACCTTTCTACCCCTGCTTTCACCCTACCCCGTCTTCTGATACCAGCCGTATCAATAAGTAGCACACTTTGCCCATCAAAGTCAAACAGCGTATCTATGGCGTCGCGGGTGGTTCCCGGGCTGTCATCCACAATCGCCCTCTTGTCTCCTACCAGGGCGTTTAGCAACATTGACTTACCTACATTGGGTCGGCCGACAATGGCTACCTTCACGGCTTCCGGTGCGACCTCAACCGGTGTTGGGGACGGTAGCAGTGAGACAACCCTGTCCAGTAGCTCGGCAATGCCACGGCCGTGATGGGCGCTGATGGCTAAAGGCTCTCCCAGTCCCAGTTCATAAAGCTCCAGGGCTTCGTTTTCCAGCTTGTCGTTATCTGCCTTGTTCGCCACGAGCAGTATAGGCTTGTTAGAGCGGCGGAGCATATCGGCGATCTCCAGGTCTGAAGGGGTTGCCCCGTCTCTAACGTCCATTAGAGCGATAATCACATCAGCCTCATTGATAGCTGCCTCTATCTGTGCATTAACGCCCTTCGCGATTGTGGAATTTATCTCCAGTTCCAGGCCGCCGGTATCAACCAGGGTAAATTCAGTCCCCTGCCAGCTAACATTGGCGAAAATACGGTCGCGGGTTGTCCCGGGCATATCCTCGACGATAGCCAGCGGCTTTCCCGCCACACGATTAAGCAGGGTGGACTTGCCGGTATTCTGCCGTCCGACTATAGCTACAATGGACTTGCTCAAACGTTAGTATCTCCTTAAGGGTATTTAAAAGGGGCAGAAGCCCCTTTTTTTTCATCTATATTATCTTTTCTCACTAACCGCCCTCGTGTCATCGGTTGATTGTCCAGTACTTTCCACCACCAAGCCCCCGCATTGAGAGTTTTAGAGGGGCTTCAGCCCCTCTTTTATTTCTTCCTCCTTCATTTCCCATGATAAGGGGACAAAGTGGATGAGTTCCATAAAAAATGCTGTCTTTATCCCCCCGACTATTTGGCATATACAAGTTAAGCCTCGCGCGCCAGGCTACCCAAATCCCCCTTCAGCTGGGGTAGTTCTCGAGCGAATTTTACGCTGGGGGCTTCTATCTGCGTCCGGGCGACGTTTCTCAGTTCGGTGATGGTATCACGGAAACTCTGCACAAAAGCGTTATATTCCACAGCGAAACGGTTATACTGGTCAATTATCTCTTTGGAAACTTCATACTTCTCCGCTATTTCGTAAAACTGTTCCGTAAACTCGTAATAATGGTCATTGATTGACCACAGTTCGTTCAGGTGAGTGTGCAGAAAAACGGTATACCTTCGGCTCCTCAGGTCGCTTTCCACTCTGGTAGTGAAATTATTTGTCCAGGTGTCAAAGATACGTTGAGACATACCACATGCCCGTGCCCAGTCCCATATCTTGGGATTATCAATGCTGAATACGCTATCTATAATGGCGAATATGGAGAGTGATGAGTTGCCCATAAAACGTCGGTTAAAATAAGACGCTAGTTGTGTAAGTCTCATTGACTGTAGTTCGAGTTCATTTTTTCTGGCGTTAATCATTGCCACTACCAGGCCGATAGCCAGGATAACGACCAGAGGTGGCGCTAAATATTCAATCTTCCATTCATATACCAGACCGACTACAGCTATAGCCGTTATTAAAGCTGGATACCAGCCGCGATTTATCAGTGTTTTGAACATATTGCCTCCATATTCTATTAGAGATTAGCCAGCGGTATTTCCAGCCCTCCCAGTATGTCCGCCAGCAGTGCCTTCTGTGCATGCATCCTGTTCTCAGCCTGGTCTAAGACGACAGACCGCGGACTGTACAGGATATTCTCGGCCACTTCCTCACCGTGGTGGGCCGGCAGGGGATGCATAAATATAGCGTACCCCCTGGCCAGGGAGAGCAGTTCACCGTTCACCTGATAGGCTGCAAATACCTGGCGGCGCTGTTCAACTTCGCTCTCCTGTCCCATACTGGCCCAGACATCGGTGTAAACAACATCGGCGCCACTGACGGCTATGCGTGGGTCTTCGGTGCAAAAAATCTCAGACTTGCTTTCAGCAGCGTACTCCTTAGCCAGGTTTAGAATTTCCTCCCGCACCTGATAACCTTCAGGAGAAGCTATCCGGAAGTTAATTCCACAGAGAGACGCTGCCAGCATCAGGCTGTGCGCTACATTATTACCATCTCCAATATAAGCTATGGTTATAATCTCAAGTGTCCCCTTTTTTTCATAAATGGTAAGGAGGTCGGCCAGCGCCTGGCATGGATGCTCGAGGTCGGAGAGGGCATTAATAACCGGCACACTGGCATATCTAGCCAAAATTTCAAGAGTTTCATGTGAAAAGGTGCGCGCCACAATAGCGTCGACATAGCGGCTGAGCACCTGCGCCACATCAGAAACTGACTCGCGTTTGCCCATGCGAACCTCGTCCGGCGACAGGTAAAGGCAGTGGCCTCCCAACTGACGCATGGCTACCTCAAAGCTCACCCGTGTCCTCAGTGAAGGTTTTTCAAACATCAGAACCAGTACCTTCTCGCTTAGCAGGGAGTTCCATCCCTCGGCTTTCATGGCGATAGCGTTTGATATGAGCGACCGTATATTCTCATGGCTAATGTCGGCTATGGAAAGAAAATCTTTACTCTTCACATTAGTCCCCTATATGCAGACAGTATAGCATGAATATCGAATTATTCAATAGTGCCAGTGCGACGAATTTTTACTATTGAGTAACTTCAGCCGGTACTAACGTATCATCCTTTACTGCTTGACATGAACAGACCACTTATCTAATATGCAGTTAGTCAGGAGGGCATTATGGCGAAGACTGAGAAGTTTACGGTGTCAGGAAGCCAGGTTCTGGAAAAGGTGAAGCAGCTCATCCGCGAAGGTAATATCAGGAGGGTACGCCTGATTCATGATGAAAAAACGATTATAGAAATTCCCCTTACTGTGGGCGCGCCGGTGGTCGTAGCGGGTATTCTGATTTCCCCGCTCTTGGCCGCTATCGGTGCCTTTGCCGCGCTGGTGACTGAATGCACCATAGAGGTCGAGAAGATAGAAGAAGAGAAATAGGATGCTGGAAATCATTCTGGCTAGGCATGGTGAGACCGATTGGAATGCGGCCGGAATTTTCCGGGGCAGGGCGGACGTGGACTTGAACGAGACGGGGATGCGCCAGGCTGAGCTACTGGGCGAATATCTGAGTGGGGATAAAATAGACTCTGTTTACTCCAGCCCTCTGAAAAGGGCTGTAAAGACCGCCAGGGCGGTTGCCGGCCGCCAGGCGCTTGAAGTCAATATCGTTCAAAATCTCATAGACTTCGACTACGGCGAATGGCAGGGATTATCTCGTCAGGAGGTCAGGGAAAAATATCCTGAGCTTAATCAGGACTGGACGGACCTGCCCGAGCAGGTGAAGATGCCGCGTGGTGAAAGCCTTGAGGATGTCAGAAACAGGGCTGTGCCTTTTGTTGAAGATACTATGCTTAAGTGCGAGGAGGGGAGGGTGGTTCTTGTATCGCATAGGGTGGTCAATAAGGTATTAATCTGCGCTATGCTGGGGCTGGACAACTCTCACTTCTGGAACATAAGGCTGGATAACTGCGGCATTACCCGCTTCAGCTATGAGGGGAACAGGTTGATTCTTACCAGGCATAATGATACCACCTGTTTGCAGACTGTTAGGAAAGCTCCGCTTGATGATTTCTGACTTCAGGTTAGTCCGCTTTACATCGCAGGCAAAAGGGGGATACAATGCATATTATAATACTTAGAAACGGGGGTGGTGACCAGTGAGTATTGAATGGTTCCGTGACCTGGTGATATGTATTTTCGGTTTGGGGGCAACAGTAGTCATCTTATTTCTGGCAGTACTTGTGTTCTTATTCTATCGGCGATTGAAACCAGTAATAGATTCCGTTAAGGCGACTACCAGGACCGTGGAGAACATCTCCTCTACAGTGGAAGTAGAGGTGGTCAAGCCCCTGGCTCAGGTAGCCGCCTTCGTTCAGGGTATACGGCAGGCAATAAGTTTGGTAAAACAATTCACTAGAAAAAAGGGAGAAGATGAAGATGAGTGAAAAAGATACAGGTAGTAGTTTTGCCATCGGTTTTGTCATTGGCGCTATTGTCGGCGTCGCCATCGGCTTTCTCTACGCTCCTAAGGCAGGAAAGGAAACAAGAGAGCTACTAAAGGAGAAAGCCGGAGAGGTTAAGGAAAAAGCAGGCGAAATTACCGGCAAGGCCAAGGAGGCGGCTGTCGAGGCAGGCAAGAGAGTGAAAGAAAAATTCGCTCCTAAGGAAGCGTAAGGTAAACCGAATCCGTATCAGCGGTTTGTCATGTAAGCAATCTTGTATTGTCGGCTTTCTTCGCGTGCCGTCATGGATAATCATTGGTTGAGAATTGCAATAATTGACAAATGTAATTATTAAACACTGGCGCCTGGTATCTGTGATACTGGGTATCATTATATTTCTCTTGATTCTTTACTGGTTAAGAAATGTAATATTCCCTTTTGCTATTGGCCTTATTCTTGCCTATCTTCTGATGCCATTAGTTACCTGGCTGGAGGAAAAGCTCCCGCCCAGGGGGAAGTGGCCTGATTTCAGAAGAGTAGTTTCTGTTCTGATAGCCTTTATCTTACTTATTGTCATTATTGGTGGTTTTGTCTATTTTATCGTTACAGCCGTCATCGACGCTACCGCCACTCTTCTGGAAAGCGCTCCTGACCTGCTCACCAGAAGTCTGTATCAGGTAAGGGTCTGGCTTCAAGGAATCATCGAAAGCCTCCCTGTAGAGATACAACAGGAGGTAAATGAGGCAGTCAGTGAGGTCGGGTCGTCAATAGGCGGGTATATCAGGGATGCCATACTTGGCTCGATCAGCACCATCTCTGGTGCCTTCGGTTTGATTCTCGGTTTTGCCGTACTGCCCTTCTTTCTCTTTTATATATTAAAAGACTCGGAGAAGCTGAAAAACGGTTTGAATTCAGCCATGATACTGGGTGCTGCCGCACATTCCCGGAATGTGCTTAAAATTATAGAGAGGGTGCTGGGGAGGTACATTCGGGCTCAGATTATGCTGGGGCTGATTGTTGCTTACTTCACTTTCATAGGGTTGCTCATACTGGCAGTGCCGTATAAAATAGCCCTGGCTCTCCTGGCTGGTGTATGTGAGGTTATACCAACACTGGGACCTTGGATTGGTGGGGCTGTTGCGGTAGTGGTAACACTGGCCGTCGTACCGGAAAAGGCGTTATGGGTGGCTGTTCTCTTTGTATGTGTTCAGCTGGTGGAAAATAACTTGCTTGTTCCCAAGATACAGAGTGCTTATTTACGAATACATCCTGCCGTGATGATATTCCTGCTTGTCCTGGGTGCTTATGTCGCTGGTTTCTGGGGATTGCTGCTGATTGGCCCACTAACGGCTACCCTTGTTGAGATTTTCAAATATATACGTGACTACTATCGTGCACAGCAGCCGCCTAAATTGATCGAGCCTGAGCAACTAGTGTGATGCAGCCCGGTGTCGTCAAGGCGCGGGTTGTTGAAGAGGTATTCCAAAAATCACGTCCACGCCTTCCCGGGCTAATGATGCTACCAGAGCTTCGGCTCAGCTCATGTAAAGCATTATCGCCTCCATACCCAGGTACTACGCATATTATTGTACAAATTATTGAGTACGGTAACCGTAAGCGTAGTAAATCTACCGGGGCAGGCGTTGCTGACGACAGAGGTTGGGATAAGGAGGTTGATTATCGCTTCGGTCTATCGAGAAAAACGCCTTGGCGTAAATCTGCAGCGCGAAAAATGATGTAATTAAGGCGGAAGCTAAAACAGACTAGTAGTCAGATTTGACTCTGCGGTGAGGGCAAAACCTCAGACGACGGGTCGAATGATGGATGACCGGTACAAGAAGAACCGTCATTTATATTGGCCTGTGTGACCTTGTTTGGTTTTGAATAACAGCAGATTAATGTCCTGTTACTTATATTGTAGGCTTTCTGCGGTTACGCCGAGTGAGCTGCCGTAAAGTTTATCGAGCAGTGATTTAATTTCCCTTAGTCTTTCTGTATCACGGGCGATTCGGTTTAATCGGTAAGCTGCCCATTTTTCAATTTCATTGTCGGGTACGCCCAGAGCTCGGGCAACATTAATCGTGGCGTCGGTAACCTTTTTTGAGTAACCGGTACTCTCTTCAAACCTGGCTTGCACGCCACAGGCTATGGCGTCCATCCTCTCGAGCGACCTTTCCTGGTTTCTCCCGCTCTGTTTCTCAACTTGATATAGGTTTGAAGTCTTCATAAGCTAATTCTCCTAATGTAATACTTACTTCCTTGTATACCATTAGTCATCTGCCTATTCTGAAGTAGTAGTTGACTACAGGTCGACTAAAGAATTGGGTCCGGCTGTTGTGCCAGGCCTGTTTCTAACCTCCTTCCTTTCCGTTATTATCTTCAAAGAGCCATCCCTTAACAGGCATATGCCATGCTTCAAGGAATTCTTTAAAGTCTCTCCTGTCGATACGATAATGCCCGCTCGGCAGGCTGAAAGCCTTCAGTCTGCCGCTCTTTATCCATTCAAGTACCGTGCTTTTACTGACCTGACAATACGCGGCGATATCACGCGAAGTTAAACGGATATTTGTTTTATAGCTATTTTTTGTCAAATCTAGCGTCCCTATAATAAAAAGCTATAAGCCTGTGTGTTCCAAGTGTTTTTAACGAAGTAGGCATATTATACATATGATAAGTTTGTCGTATAACAATCACGTCACAAAATGCTCTGGAAAAATCACAAAAAAGTCACAAAATCTGTTTCTTTGAACTAAAAGGTGACTAAAAACTCACAGAATCCTTGTCTATGGCATATGTTGATTACAAGGATATCACATAACAGATTAATGATGTCGCTAAAATGTCACAATATGTATGGCTTGAGGCCATTATTTGGGTCTGATTGCAGGAAATCATTTTCTACGGGTTTGACATGACGTTATATTGCTGATAATATAGGTTGTCTCATGTATTCCGTATAAGGTGCGAATGTAAATGTCTGAAATCAGGATACCCGAATTTGGCGTTAAGCATGTATCTCGCTCTGGACACAAGCCGGGTTCAGGGGTAACGATAAGAAGCAAGGTTTGGCTGGAGAAAGACGGCAAGCTGTTCATGGGGTGGGGCCGGGCGACGCTGCTGGAGCGTATTGACCAGCTCGGTTCGATATCGGCGGCGGCCAGGTCTATGAAACTGGCTTACCGGAACGCCTGGCTCTGGGTTGAAGCCATGAACCGCCTGGCGCCGTCACCTCTGGTGGAGAAGTACACGGGGGGTGCCCGGGGAGGTTATGCCAGATTGACCGATGAGGGGCGGAAGATTGTCAGAGAGTATAAAGAAAAACGCTCCAGAGTGAGGGAGATACTGAAATAGTACGCCTTAAAATTTTAAAATATCGTTATATTTATAATAATATAGCGTTTATTCAAACAGGTGATATTGGACTGGAAAGATGAAAAAGATAGTGGTTTTGGTGTTGATAGGAATTATGTTAATGATTACGGTTGGTGGATGTGCGGAAAAGGAGGAAGCACCTATCGGGATGGCGGTTGAATTTATGGACCACGCCGCCTGTGCTTATATTAGTCAGGACAAGGGATGGTTTGAAGAAGAAGGTCTGGACCTGGCTGCCTACGAGAGCTATGCCACTGGTATGGCTCTGGCTTCGGCTCTGGCCCGGGGTGATATCGAAGTGGCTTATGTTTGCCTTGTGCCGGCCATTAATGCCTATGCCAACGCCGGAGTGCCTATAAAGGTAGTAGCCGGTACGCATAAGTACGGCTACGGTCTGGTGGTTGATGCGGAAAAAATAAAGACGGTCAGTGATCTGGAAAAGCCTGATATTCGCTTCGGCTGTGTGAGAGAAGGCGGTGCCGTTGATATTTTGTTCCATAAGATAATAGATACATACCATCTTGATGAGGGCAGGGTGCTGAGCAATGTTCAGCGGATGAATCCCCCGAAGCAGGTTCTGGCTATCAAGACGGGGCAGCTGGATGCCGCCTTTCTGCCGGAGCAGTGGGCGACCATGGCTGAGGAGTTTGGCTTTACCATGCTGCTAACGAGCCGGGATGTCTGGCCACAGATGCAGGGTAGCGTCCTGGTGGTCAAGGAGGACCTGATAAATGCCCACCCCGATGTGGTGAGGAAGCTGGTACAGGTATCGCAACGGGCAACCGACTGGGCTAACCAGCATCCTGAAGAAGCCGCCCAGGTTGTCGCCAGGCAATTGCAGGCGGCTGGCGGTGAATTATTGCCGGTTGAAGTGGCCGATGTCGCTTCCAGCCTGGCGATTACTCCCGAGGTGTTATTACGTTCCATGCAACGGATGGAATTTACCACAAGCATTGACCCTGAAATGGTTCAGGCTATTATAGATTATGTTGCCGAACTCGGCTATATAAAGAGTAGCTTCAGTTCCGGGGATATTCTTGATTTGAGGTTTCTGGAGTGAAGAACGTACTCAGTAAGTTCAAACCGGGGTGGGGAATACTACCTATCGCCGTATTCCTGGCCATATGGGAACTGGTGGCCAGGCTCGATATACTCCCGGGTCATTTCTTTCTGCCCCCCTTTTCCACCGTCGTCGCCGAATTCTATCACCTGAGCGCCAGCGGGGTGCTTGGTGAAAATTTCCTGAGCAGTCTGGTGAGGGTTCTTATTGGTTTCTGCGCTGGCTCGGTGGCTGGTATCGTGGTGGGGACTATCATGGGGTGGCGGACTGTTGTAAACAAAGCCCTGAACCCTATCATAAGCCTCTTCTATCCCATTCCTACCCTTGGCTGGATTCCCCTGTTGATGCTCTGGATAGGTATCAACGAAATGCTGCCGATTACTCTGATATTCATCTGTTCCTTCTTTCCTGTCCTTTACAACACCGTAACCGGCATCAGGAATGTTGACCAAGACTATATTAAGGCGGCCAGGACTCTGGGGGCGTCCGACGGCAAGGTTCTGGCTACCGTGGTTATGCCGCTGGCGCTGCCTAATATCTTTACCGGGCTGAGGCTGGAAGCGGGCATGGCCTGGCGGGTAATAATCGCCGCCGAGATGGTCGCTATACCCACCGGGATTGGCGCCCTGCTCATGAAAGCCGAGAGCCTGATTCGTATTGACATCATCATCGTTTGTCTCATTGTACTGGCGATAATGTGTCTTGCCTTTGAGAAGTTCTTCGAGTATCTGGAAGCCAGGCTGACTGCCAGATGGAGATAATATGCCGTCAATAACTCTCAAGAATATATGTAAATACGTTTGCCGGGATGTTAACCTTGAGATATTTGATAGGGAGTTGCTGGTTGTCCTGGGTTCAAATGGTGCCGGTAAAACAACCCTGATTAACATCATCGCTGGACTAACTGATTATGAGGGGTCGGTGCTGTTTGATAATGTCCCCGTAGATACCCTGCCGGCTAACAGGAGAGAGGTGGGCTACCTGTTTCAGGCGTTGGTTTTATTTCCCCACCTTGATGTCGTTGCCAATATAGCCTATGGCTTGAGTGCCCGGAAATGGCCGCAGAATCGGATAGAATCCAGAGTACACGAGTTACTCGAACTAATGAATATAGAGCATCTCGCCTCAAGGTATCCGAAGCAACTGAGTGGTGGGGAGAGGCAGAGGGTGGCTCTGGCTAGGGCGATTGCTCCGTCCCCTCGCGTGCTGCTTCTGGACGAGCCTCTGTCGAGTCTGGATGCCCAGACTGCCAAGTACTTAAGAACCGAGTTAAAGCAGTTGCAGCGTCGCCTGGGTATTACCGCGGTATATGTGACCCATGACCTCATGGAGGCTATCGACATGGCGGATAGGGTGGCCGTTATCCATAACGGGCATGTAGAACAGGTGGCTGAGCCAGAGAAGATACTCTTCTATCCCGAGGGTGAAATGGTCTCCGATTTCATAGGTGCGCCAAATATCCTCGACTGCGACTACTGCCAGAATCTGGGACAGGGTATTATGGAAATTACCAGCGGCGGTTTGAAACTCATCGTTCCCCATGAGGGTGAGTCCATTCACAAAGTGGCGATTTTGCCACGTCATATTTATGTCTCGGAAACCAAGCCTCCCGGACAAGGTGTCAACGGCTTTCAGGGGGTTATCACCGAGATAAAATATGCTCGTAATACTGTTAGAATCGGGATTGCGGTGGCTGAGAATAACCTTGTGGCGGAGATTCCCTATCATATATTTGAAGAGATGAATTTGGCTGTGGGCAAAGAGGTCTTCCTCATATTGAGGATGCGCAGGATAAGGGTATATGAGAGCAACATCTCATAATATTATTCTGATACATTCATCGAAATTGTACCTTCATAAGCGAACCTTTTCTTTACTTATGCGTTATAATTAATTAAGAAGCTTATTGTAGACGGGAGGTCTATCATGAAGAGGTTGATAGCAGGTCTGTTAGTTGTGATTATACTCATAGGTACAGTAGCATGTGCTGAATCAGCTCCTGAGGCAGTACCTGAGCCAGCACCGACCCCGATACCGGCACCCCAAGCACCACCATCAGGGATATTCAATTTGGGTGGTGAAGACTCCTCGGCAGGAAAAATTGGGCAGGCACCAGCACCGGTAATTGAGATACCACCGGTTGCTCCCACTGAGTCAGGGAAAGGTGTCTCGGATTATGATGAGTTGTTAGTCCCGGAGCGTATGATTGTACGCACCGGGGAAATGGTGCTGGTGGTAACGGATGTGCTTGATACTATAGAGCAAATTATTGAGCTTGCTGATAGATATGATGGCTATGTTGTCTCTTCGAACAGCTGGCGGGAAAATGACAGCCTGGTCGGGTCTATTTCTATCAGGGTAGATGCCGCAAACTTTGACAATGCTATCAGGTCACTGCGCAATATGGCGGTAGAGGTTAACTATGAGAGCACGACAAGCAAAGATGTTACCGAGGAATATGTTGACCTGAGTGCCCAGCTGAGTAATCTTGAGGTAAGTGAGGCACAGTTACGCGAACTGATGGAACGGGCGGGAACGGTAGAGGAGATACTTGAAGTTCAGCGTGAGCTCTCCAAGGTGACAGGAGAAATTGAGCAGACGAAAGGACGCATGCAGTACCTTGAACAGACCTCGTCCACCTCATTGATTAGTGTGCAGCTTCAGCAGGCGGAGCTTGATGTAAACTTCTCTGCCAGCAGTAGAACGGTAAAGGTAGGGCAGAATGTTCGGTTTGATCCTGACATCGGCGGTGGTATTTCACCCTTCAGCTATGAGTGGGACTTCGGCGATGGCGAGACCAGCACTGAAGTGGCACCCGGCCATGAATATAAATCCGATGGTAATTACAACGTTACCCTCAAGGTAACCGATGACAAGGGACAGACGGCCACCAAGGAGAGGAAAAATTACATTGATGTCTTGCCTGGCTGGAGTGCCGGTAAAGTAGTCAGCGGCGCCTGGAACGGACTTGTCGGCCTGGGGCACGTCCTGTTTACTATTGTCATCTGGATAATATATTTCATCCCGCTCTGGATAATCATCGGCGTGATATTGTATTTCGCCTGGTGGCGACGGAAGAAGAAGGCTAGCGGGAAAGACGCTTCATAATCTCTTCCCGGCTTAAGCCTTTAATGGCTATAGCCTTGTTACGGCTGGTGTGACCTTTAACAATAGATATGGAAGACTTGCTTACTCCCAGTGTCCGGCTGAGGAAAGCGGTAAGCTCCTTATTGGCTTTGCCTTTAGCCGGCGGTGCGGCGACCTTTACCTGAAGCACCCCCTCGGTGAAACCGATTATCTCATTATGGCTGGTGTTGGGAGTAACTTTTACACTTAGCCATTTATTGTCGCTTTGACTGTTTGCGGTCAATTTAATTTCTTGTTATCTGAAATGGGACTAGCAAGCTAGTCGCCCATCTCTCCCTTATAACCTACCGATATGGCGATACTGGCCAGGAATAGAACCGCTGATATTATTAACCAGAAATCCCAAGTCAGGTCAACACTGAGGTCTATTGTCACCAGTTCCAGGATGGTAATGACACCAAATATCGCGCAGAGTCCGCCGATACCGCCCAGGATTGCCGCGAAGATTCCCATCGATAGCCTCCTTCTCGTTTTATCGTGTCCGCCCTGATATTATATAATTAGAGTGGAAGTCTTATTTTACCCGTTTGGAGATAATATAGCATGAAATTGATAAATAATCTATATTTCTATCCAGAACAGGGGATGCTTGATTGTAATACCTATGTAATTACCGGTACTCCTGGCGTCATTATCGACCCCGGCAACCAGGCTTTTTTATCTGCCAAGATAAATGGTTTACAGAAAGACGGCATTAACCCCGGGGATATCAGTATTATCACCAATACGCACCTTCATGTTGACC
Organism: uncultured Dehalococcoidaceae bacterium; assembly: GCA_964588605.1. GTDB lineage: Bacteria > Chloroflexota > Dehalococcoidia > Dehalococcoidales > RBG-16-60-22 > CAZLEY01. Next base: position 18,875 of record CAZPQB010000017.1, read on the forward strand.
ACTATAGTGCCAATGAAGCCTTCAAAGAGCTCTCCGGAGCCAAAATCGCCATTCACCCCGTACAGAAAGAAAACTACCAGCTGGTGGTTGTTGACGGCGCTCGTTTTTTCGGGATGCCGGTGCTGGAGTTTACAGAAGACTACTGCCTGGATGGTGACCGCTTTATTGCCGGTGGCATGGAACTGGAGATGATAAAATCTCCGGGGCATTCGCCGGACTGTATTTGCTTCTATAGTCCGCAGGACAAAGTCCTCATTTGTGGAGACGTAATATTCAATATGAATACCGGGCGGGTTGATCTCCCCGGCGGTAACAGCGATGAGTTGAAAAAATCTATAGAGCAGCTATCACGACTGGAAATTGAATATTTACTTCCCGGTCATATGGATATTGTCACCGGCGCCGAGAGGGTTGCTCATAACTTTGAGTTCATTAAAAATAACGTGTTTGCGTGGCTATGATAAATATGACAGGTATGGCGACGGAATCGTTTGAGCTTGGGCCCATCAGGCCGCCGAGCGAGGCGTTTTCCCTCCTCATCCGCGTTACCAGAAACTGCTCCTGGAACAGGTGCAAGTTCTGCCCTATTTACAAAGGCACCAAGTTCCAGTTGCGGTCGGTAGCGGAAGTAAAGCAGGATATCAATACGGCTAAGGTAATTGCCGACCGTATAAAAGAGCTTGCCTGGAAGTCCGGCCGCGGCGACAGTGTCAGAGAGGTGGCGGCCATGGTGTTGAATAATCCCCCCAACGATGCCTATCGCAACGTGGCCCTGTGGCTGTATGCCGGTGGTAAAAACGCCTTCTTGCAGGACGCCAATACCCTGATTGTAAAAACAGGTGAACTGGTTGAGATAATCAAGTACCTTAAGGAGACTTTCCCGGGCATCAGCCGTATTACCAGCTATTCCAGGTCCAAGACGGCAACCAGAAAGAGTCTGGAGGAGCTGGTGGAACTGCGGGAAGCCGGGCTCTCCCGACTGCACATGGGGCTGGAGTCCGGCTATGATCCGGTGCTTCAATTTATGGACAAAGGCGTTACCGCTGCGGACCATATCGCCGGTGGTAAAAATGTCGTGGCTTCCGGCATATCACTTTGCGAGTACGTTATGCTGGGGGTGGGAGGCAGGACGATGTGGCGCGAGCATGCCACGGAAACCGCCAGGGTGCTTAACGAAATCAACCCCGATTACATTCGGTTCCGGACGATGACCATCCAGCCCAGGATGCTTTTACATAACGATGTCGTGAGCGGTGATTTCATTCGGGAAACGGATGAAGAAATTGTGGAAGAAGAGAAGCTGCTGATTGAAAGCCTTGAGTGCCATTCGAACATCGTCAGCGACCATATGATAAATTTACTCCAGGAGGTTGAAGGCAAGCTGCCCGAAGACAAGGAGAGGATGCTGGCTGTCATCAGCCGTTTTCAGGCGCTGCCGCCGGAAGACAGGGCTATTTTCAAGCTCGGGCGCCGACTCGGCATATATAATCGACTTGATGACCTTGATAACACTCGCCTCCATGGCGAAGTTGACCGGGTAATGGGGAGGCTTGGCCAGGATGGCGTCAGCGATGAACTGCTGTTCAACCTCATGGAAAGGTATATCTAATATGGCTGGCCTTGAGCGGGAAATCGGCGATTTGTTGCGTAAGAAGGGGCTGACGCTGGGGGTGGTAGAATCAGCCACCGGAGGACTGATGTCACACCTTATTACCAATGTCGCCGGCAGTTCTGACTACTATAAGGGTTCGGTGACAGCCTACAGTAATGAAGCCAAAATCAGGATTGTTGGCGTGAAGGCGGCTACTATTGAAAAATACGGCGCTGTCAGTGCTCAGGTGGCTGAGGAGATGGCGTCGGGGGGGCGGAAGGTACTATCGGTAGATATATGCCTTGCCGATACCGGCATCGCCGGACCGGGTGGAGCGACTGCGGATAAGCCGGTAGGGCTTTTTTATTTGGGCCTTGCCCATGAGGGTGGGGCTTTCAGCCAGAGGCACGAGTTTCATGGCGACCGTGAGTGGAATAAGCAAAGCGCCGCTGAGGCGGCTTTAAGCTGGCTAAAAGAATATCTGATGAATCTTTAGTGATAAAGTGGGGCGTCTAAGAGGGGCGCCAGCCCCTCTTTCATTTCTCTCCCCCTCTCCTGTGAAACCTCGTCAGGAGAGGGGGACCGAGGGGGAGAGGTAGACTACTAATTGCCATTATCACCCATCAATGCTATACTCTGACATATTATTTAATGGACTGGAGATGTAGTGTGAAAAGAGTCGACAGTCGTGCCCATGACGAACTACGACCCATAGAAATTATTACCGATTACCAGAGTTTTGCCGAGGGCTCGGCGTTAATAAAGCTGGGCAGGACCCATGTTTTGTGCTCGGTTAGTGTCGAGGAAAGAGTGCCCGGTTTTCTCAAGGGGAGTGGGACCGGCTGGATTACCGCTGAATATGCCATGCTGCCGCGGGCTACCGTTACCCGCACGCAGCGCGATTCTTCGGTAGGGAGGGTTACCGGGCGGAATCAGGAAATACAGCGCCTGATAGGGCGCTCGCTACGGGCGGTGGCTGACCTCAGTGCCCTGGGTGAAAGAACACTGATTGTGGACTGCGATGTCATCCAGGCTGATGGCGGCACCAGGACTGCCGCTATTACCGGCTCTTATGTAGCCCTTCATCAGGCCCTAGGGACGCTGGCGAACATGGGGGTAATATCGTCGATACCGCTGAAGAGCGCTGTCGCGGCTACCAGCGTCGGTATCGTTAACAGCTACATGATGCTGGACCTCTGCTATGATGAAGACTGCCAGGCTATGGTTGACTTCAATGTGGTCATGACCAGCCAGGGTGAATTCGTTGAGGTTCAGGGGACGGCCGAGGGTAAACCTTTCTCCAGAGAGGCTATTAACGACCTGTTGTCGCTGGCGGAGAAGGGCATACAGCAGCTGTTTCAGATTCAGCAGCAGGAGCTGAAAATCACCTAGATATCAGTCTCTTATCTGGCCGCTGCCGAGGATAATCCACTTGTAAGTGGTCAGTTCTTTAAGTCCCAGAGGTCCGCGGGCATGGAGTTTCTGGGTGCTGATGCCGACCTCGGCCCCCAGCCCGAACTGACTGCCGTCGGTGAACCTCGTGCTGGCATTGACGTAGACACAGGCGGCATCCACCTCGTTGAGAAAGCGTGTAGCTGGTTGGTAGTCCTCAGCCACAATTGCCTCGGAATGACCTGAACCGTAACGCTCAATATGCTCCAGTGCCTCATCCAGTGAGTCCACAACCCTGACCGCCGCCACCAGCGCCAGGAATTCTTTACCCCAGTCCTCGGCTGTCGCCGGAACAAGTTTCAGGGAAGTATCGATTTTCAGTATGGCAAGGGCCTGCTCATCGCAGTGCATTTCCACCCCGGCTTTAGCCCACGCCGCCGCTATCATGGGCAGATATTTTCCCGCAATATCGGCATGGACGAGCAGGGTATCCAGGGCGTTGCATACCGTAGGTCTCTGTACCTTGGCATTGAAGGCAATGGCTACCGCCTTAGCGAGGTCGGCGCTTTTATCCACGTAGGTATGGCAGACGCCGATGCCCCCACTGACCACCGACATGGTGGCGTTCTCGGTGACGGACTTTATTAGCCCCGCCCCGCCCCTCGGGATAATCAGGTCGATAACGGTGTTCATTTTGAGCATGTGGCTGACAAGGGCGCGGTCGGTATTTTCAATAAACTGCACCGCCCCTTCCGGCATCCCGGCCCTTTTACAGGCTTCTTCAATGACTTTAACTATGGCCGTGTTGGAGTTGATTGTCTCCTTACCTCCCCTCAGGATAACCGCGTTGCCCGATTTCAGGCAGAGGGCGGATATGTCCACGGTGACGTTAGGGCGGCTTTCATATATCGCGCCGATAACACCTATAGGCACGCGTTTCTTGCTGACCTCCAGGCCGTTGGACAGAATGCGCATGTCGAAGATTTCTCCGACGGGGTCGGGCAGGGCAGCGACGGCGCGTGTGTCCCCGGCGATAGCTTCAAGTCGGGCGTCGTCCAGCATCAACCGGTCGAGCAGGGCGTCACTCATGCCCGACTTTTCTCCGGCTTGGTAGTCAGTCTTATTGGCAGCCAGTATCTCATCTTTCCTGGTCAGGAGGTCGTCGGCGATATTGTGCAGGGCCTTGTTCTTGATATCGGTAGAGAGGTAAGCCAGGCGGCGTGAGGCGACTTTAGCGGCTTTTCCTTTAGCTTCAAGGTCTTCTATGGGTGATGTCATGGTCGGATTCCTTTTATTGCGTCAGTGG
>CAZPQB010000018.1:0-22817 GCA_964588605.1 uncultured Dehalococcoidaceae bacterium
AACCCAGTTTGCAGGAGGTCAGAAAGTGGCAAGCCAACTAGGTAAAAGATATCGCTGTAAGAAATGCGGCACTGAGGCACTGTGTACCAAGGCCGGTGATGGTAAGCTTACCTGCTGTGACCAGGAAATGGAAGTCCAGGAAGCCAAACCGATTCCGTCCTCGGACTAAACAACGAAGCCATAAGCCGGACTGACAAGACACTACAGGTACGCTGCGAGAGCATATTGTCTCCAGAGATAACTGACTACTCAGGTTTTTCAGGCTCAGGTTCGGCTGAGGCTAGAGTTATAGCTTCGTTCAACTTCTTCGCCAATCTTGATTTACGCCGGGCGGCATTATTGCTGTGGATGACACCCTTCTCGGCCGCTTTATCCAGAGAAGACGCCGCCGCTACCACCGCCTGATGAGCCGCTTCAAGCTCACCAGAGAAGATGAGCTTTTCCGCCCTGGTGATATTGGTCTTTAACTCACTGCGAATAGACTTATTTCTTTGCTGCCTCCTTGAGGCAACACGCGCCTGCTTCTGAGCTGACTTACTACCCAAGATTTACCTCCGCTAAATTTAGATTCAGTCTTTATCCTCACCCCTGGTCAACGGAACCGAGGAACCGATGTTGCTTTTTGAGGATGCCGTATCACCGATACGCATAACGCGTAATACCCCTTTAACGGCATCAATTTTCTTGAGGAGCTGACTTAAGTGCGCCAGCCCTTTAGTCTCCAGGGTCAGAGATATGGCAACCGTACCGCCATGGCCATTGGTAAGGTCTACCGAAGCAATATTCACCTTCTCCTCGGCGACGACCGTGGTAATATCGCGCATCAGGCCGACCCTGTCCCAGGCTTCAACCTGAATATTCACGGGATAAAGCAGGTCACTCTGCCCCCACTCCACCGGAATCAGCCTCTCCCTTTCCGTCTCGTTAACAACGTTGTGACAATCCTCGCGGTGGATGGTAACACCCCGGCTACGCGTAATATAGCCGATAATCCGGTCACCGGGGACAGGATGACAGCACCGGGCGAGATTGGTGACCAAATCACCTACCCCCAGCACCCGTACCTCGGACGGCGTTACCTTGGGCGAAGTAACCTCGGTTACCTGCCCGGGTTTCTCCTCGCGAGCTGCCAGCTTCAGGGCAATCTGGTGAGCGGTAACACCGCCATAACCGACAGCCGCCAGAAAATCATCCGGGTTACTGTAACTGAACAGGTCAGCCAGCAGCTGGCGCTCAATCTGTATGCCCAGATGCCGCAGTTCCTTTTCCAGTATCTGCCGACCTCGTTCGATATTCTCCGCCCTCTCCTGCCGCTTGAACCACTGCCTTATCTTCTCCCTGGCATGAGATGTCTTGACATATCCCAGGTGGGGGTTGAGCCAGTCCCGGCTCGGTCCCTTGGCGCCTTTGGCCGAGATAATCTCGACGATGTCCCCGTTCTTAAGCTCATAGCTAAACGACACCAGCTTGCCATTTACCTTAGCCCCGACGCACCGATGCCCCAGCTCAGTGTGGACCCGATAGGCAAAATCAAGGGGAGTCGACCCCCGCGGCAAATCCTTAATCTCCCCCTTCGGCGTATACACGAAGACCTGGTCGATTAATACATCCGTTTTGACCGATTCCAGAAACTCCTCAGCACCGCTGAGCTCCCGGTGCCATTCAATCAACTGCCGCAACCAGCCCAGCTTTTCCTCAAAGTGTAAATCCTTGTCCTCACCTTCTTTATAGCGCCAGTGAGCCGCCACGCCGTATTCGGCGATATCCTGCATCTTATGAGTACGAATCTGAATCTCCAGTAGATATTTATTAAAACAGACCACCCCCGTATGCAGCGCCTGATACCCATTCGGTTTGGGATTGGCAATATAGTCGTCGAACGTATCGTGCAACGGGTGAAAGAGACTGTGGATAATACCGACGGCACTGTAGCAATCAGACAGGCTATTAACGAGCACTCTTAGAGCCAAGATATCATATATATCATTAGTGTCCCTGCCCTGGGCGGCATAACGCCTCTTTTTCTGATAGATGCTGTAGATGTGTTTCGGCCTCCCTGATAGCTCCGCAGCCAGTCCCACTTTTTCAAATTCCTTTTTGAGTACTCTAATGGCCCGCTTGATAACCCTCTCCTGCCGCGTCTGCCAGTCATCAATCATCCTGGCAATCTCGTTATGTTCCTTGAGGTTCAGATACTGGAAGGCGAGGTCTTCCAGCTCCGACTTTATTTCCCATATGCCGAGTCGATGTGCCAGCGGCGCGTATATCTCAAGGGTCTCCTGAGCAACTTCTTTCTGCCGTTCCGGAGGCAAATACTGCAAGGTGCGCATGTTGTGCAGACGGTCAGCCAGCTTGATAAAGATAACCCGCAGGTCTTCCGCCATGGCGACCAGCATCTTCCTCAGGTTGGCTGCCTGCGTGGTATCAGCTACCCCTCCGGCCGCAGGAAGGGCGACTCTGCCCAGCTTGGTGGTGCCGTCAACGAGCCTGGCTATCTCCGGGCCAAACCTGGTTTCAATTTCCTCAACAGGCAGACCACATTCCTCAGGGATATCGTGGAGCAGGGCCGCCGCCAGAGAGCTGACATCAAGCTGAAGCTCAGCCAGTATATAGGCGGTCTGCAACGGGTGCTCCAGATAAGGCTTGCCCGACAGGCGCACCTGCCCCTCATGCTTCTCAGCGGCGAATTTGTAAGCTTCCTCCACCACCGCAATCTTCTCCGGTGGAAGATACTCACTGGCCTTTTCCAGGAGTCTACTGAAATCCATGGCACCCCACCATCAACCAGAAATCAGGACTTATTTATAGACGTACTATAGATTCAGTATAGTCCAAAAGGCAACTGGTGTAAAATATTGCCTTTACAAATCCAACGCTTATACTGTATTCTAGCCTTAAGAAAGGCAAGGGGTTAATTGTACCAGGCAGTACGAGGGACTACAGATATCCTGCCGGAGGAGCAGGCCTACTGGCGCTACGTGGAGCAGGGGGCGTTTGATACCTGCCGACTTTACGGCTACCAGCGCATCGACTCGCCTACCTTTGAAGAGACCGGTCTTTTCACACGGAGCGTCGGGCAGGGAACCGATATCGTGGAGAAGGAAATGTATACCTTCGACGACAAGGGGGGTAAGAAAATAACCCTCAGGCCGGAGGGAACGGCCTCAGTCTGCCGTGCCTATCTGGAACACGGGCTGCACAATCGGCCACAGCCGGTGAAGCTTTATTATATTGCTTCCATCTTCCGGTACGAGAGACCACAGGCGGGGAGGTTGAGAGAGCACCACCAGTTCGGCTGTGAGGCTATCGGCGATGATGACCCCGCCCTTGATGCCGAGGTTATCGATATGGCGTGGCAGTTCTTCACATCATTAAATCTCCAGAATCTGTCACTACAGCTTAACAGCATCGGCTGCAGGCAGTGCCGCCCGGACTATTTAACCATCCTGAAGGACTATTATGCCGGGCACGCCGAGGGCCTGTGCCGGGACTGCAGCGTCAGGCTGGTGCGAAATCCACTGCGTCTGCTCGACTGCAAACAGCCAGCCTGCCAGAGAACAGCCAAGGCAGCTCCCAGAAGCGTCGACCACCTCTGCCCCCAGTGCCGGAGGCACTTCGAGCGAATTGAGGCATTTCTCGAGCAGCTAAAAATACCTTTTACCGTTAACCACCGCCTGGTACGCGGCCTGGACTACTACACGCGGACTGTTTTTGAGATACAACCGGCGGGCGGCGGTGCCCAGAGCACCCTGGGCGGGGGGGGCCGATATGATGACCTGATTGAAGAGCTGGGGGGCAAAGCCACACCGGCGATAGGTTTTGCGGCCGGCATGGAGAGGATAATACTGAATCTGAAGAAACAGGGGGTGGCGATACCGACCCTGCCCGGACTGGAGGTGCTCATTGCCTGTACGGGGGATGACGCCAGGGAGGAGTCAATAAAGCTGGCGGCGCGTCTACGGCAGGCGGGTATCAGCGCCGCAGCAGCTACAGGCAGTAAAAGGCTGAAAGCCCAGATGAGGCAGGCAAATTCGCTGGGTGTCCGCTACGCAGTAATTATCGGGGATGAAGAGGTGAAGACTGGTACAGCTACAGTGCGGGATATGGCGAGTGCCGAGCAAAAGACGGTCCCCGCTGAGAGCCTGCCGGAAGTTCTCAGGCATGGTGATTAGAATTCAAGCGGCAATCCAGGTAATATTAATAATATTTTAATATTTATGCCCTACCCTTATTGAAGATTGGACGTTATTATATATTGTAAATGGTTGATATGTGCGAATCACGCCAAAGTACTATCACCAATTTACTAATAATTATGTCAAATTAACAGCTACGGGGGTTGACAATTGTCTATTTTATGTTATAGTGAATATGAAGTGTACTTTAGGGAAGGTACGCAATATAGTCGCAGGGAGGTGATGCCATGGCAATACCCGCAAGGGGAGATAGAGCTGTTTCGCTCTACTGATAGCTTTTAAGGAAATGTATCTCTGCAAATTAAATCATGCGAAATTGCATATGGGTTTGCGGGATATAACAATATCTAAAAGCAAAAAAGACCTAAATTCAAGTAAGGAGGAAAAATAAAGGTCGATGAAAAGAAAATTAACTAAAATATGGGGTGTTGGCCTAGTCATCGTACTGCTGTCAACGCTGTTCGTGGTGGCTGCTCCGGTATCCGCCGCGAACCCGCTGACCTGGAACACAGAGGTCATCCCCGGCACAACAGGCTACGTTCTGCTGAACCCGAGCGACGTCACGGGCATCGCTATCGGCGAAGACGGCGACGTAATGTATGCCGTCGGCGGAGTCGGTTACGTCTACAGGTCAACCGACACAGGCGTCTCTTGGAGCCAGATAGCAACCGATGCCGGCACCAAGATCGATTACAGCATTAATGCCGACATGGTGGCCGTAGCCGGCGACGACAGCGATGTGGTCGTTATCGCAGATTGCTTTGACGGCAGCCTTTACGACGGCTATTTACTGGTCACCACCGACGGTGGCGCCGAGTGGGCCTTCCTGGGTGATCTGGCCCCCATGTATGGCGGCATCACAGCGATCAACGATATTGACATTTCGACGGCAGCTGGCGGCACACGCTTCGTAGCCGCAGCCTGCACAACTGGCGCTGCTACACGAGTCCTTTACATAGAGCTCGGTATCGGCGGAATCTGGAAGAATGCCAATGCTCTTGCCTCTGCTCAGGCGGGTACAACGACAGCCCTGGCATGCGCCTTTTCGCCCAACTTCGCCTCGGACCTCGTCCTGACGGCGGCTACGGTAAATGCCACGGGCACTATATTTGAGGTCCTCCAGCTGACCACCTCCCCCGCCTGGAACAGTACCGCCGGCTTTGACAAGTACCCCTTCCTGTTAGAGGATAGCACTGGTCCCTTCAAAGCTCAAGCCGCATCAATAGCGCTGGCGCCTACCTACCTTGGCGGCGACGAGATTGAGCGCGTCGCCTTCGTCGGCATCGATGTTGCCGCTAACGCAAACGCCGCCGACGGCGTCTACCGCTGTGAGGACTACGCCTACACGCAGATAATGAGCAAGAAGGATATTCACAGCGTCGCCTTCGACGGCTCCACCGTTGTCGCCGGGATAACCGGCGCCGCGAGTACAGGCACGACAGTCTGGCGCAGCGCCGACCCGCTGACATCGATACCAACCTTCCGCGGCTCTGCCGCGCTGAAGAGCCCGGGCGGCGATGGTTCTGTTGTCGTCGGGTTCGCCAGCACGACCGTAGTAGCGGGAACCTCGGGCGACGAGAGCTGCTTCTCCGTATCCGAGGACAACGGGGCGTCCTTCAACGACATCAGCCTCATTGACACCTCGATTGCCACCATTGAGGATGTCGCCGTATCGCCCGACGGCGCGGCGGTCTACATGGCGACCGATAACGCGACCAACCTAAGTATATGGCGCAAGGCCTCGAGCTGGCAGAGGGTGCTGAGCGTACAGGCTGATACAGGCTATATCATCCGCATCGCCCCCGATGACTCCGATATAATCTATGTAGCCGAGTACGGTGGAACCGATGTCTACTACTCGAAGGCAGGCGGCGATACGAAATGGTACAAGCGCGGCTCCCCCGATAATATCCAGGACATAGCCGTGGAGAGCGCCGATGTCGCCTACATGGCCCTAGCGGGCAAAAAGACAGTATCCAAGACCGATAACGGCGGCTTTGTCTGGGATACGCCTGTCGATACCGATCTTGCCTCGGGTGTTTTATGGACAATCAAATGCCTCAGCGAAGACGATGTGATTGTCAGCAGCACCGCAGGTTGCGTGTCCTACTCCACCGACGGCAATGAGTCCTGGACCAAGATAGGCCAGGCGGTCGATATTCCCGCACCATCACAGGTAACCGCCGATGGCCTGGAAGAAGGCAACCACATCTACGTCGGCACGGTTGCTGCTCCCCTGGTCTTCAGGTGGACAATCGGCCAGGCAGCTACCGAACCATGGGATTACATCTATTGTGCTACGGTTCCAGATAATTCCGTTATTACCGGCATGACCATGCAGGGCGGCACGCTGTACGCATCTACAAGCAACGGTACCGCGTCGACGTTCATGCGGAATACCATGCCCTTCATGCCAGAGATAGCGATGATCTTCTGGAGCGCCGCACCCACCGTGACTGCTGACTTCAACAACGTGCCCTCAGAGATGAGGTTAAGCGCCAGCTCTACCTACAACAAGGTATGGGACTGCGGCGATAGCACGCTCTACAGCTTCATGGATACCCTGGCGGTAACGGCGCCGACACCTATGCATCCTGCAGATGGAACCACGGTGCCACTGAACGCCCAGCTCGGCGTACCCTATAACGTCACCTTCACCTGGAGCCGTCCTTCTCTGGCCACCAACTACACGCTGATGATAGCTCTAGACCCGTTCTTCGCGGAGACAATAGTCCGGCTACCCGATTGCGTCATGAGCTTCTTTGACCCGGTATCCTATACGCTTACCGGTAACGAACTGGGAGCGTTAACGCCGGGCACCACCTACTACTGGGCTGTCCAGGCCTCGCAACCGATGACCAGCGGCATGTCGGCCATGCCGGGACTCGCCTTCACGCTTGAGTCCGGAGCCGCCGTGGCGCCAAACATCGGCTCACCGGCCAATGGTGCGAGTAACGTTCTCACCACACCATCCTTCTCCTGGAGTCCGGTAGCCGGAGCTACCATGTATGAGTTCCAGCTAGCCGTGGGCACCACCTTTACCGAGACCATCTACAGCGGAACTCAGCCAGAGACCGGCATCCGACCGCCTGTGACGCTCGACCCCGGTGTGACCTACTTCTGGAGAGTCAGGAGTGTCGAACCGGTAGTTGGCGACTGGTCAACCATTGCCAACTTCACGGTGGCGGTACCTGCAGAGGCACCACCTCCACCGGTAGAGATCATCCAGCAGCCGGCCCCCGTCATCGAGATACCGGCACCAGAACCGGCACCGATAATCAACATACCAGCAGCCCCGGAGCAACCTGCACCAACGGCGCAGGGATACATCTGGGCGAAAATCATCATCGGCGCTATTCTGGTGATTGCCCTGGTTGTCCTGATAGTCAGGACCAGACGACAAGTCTAAGAATGGCTTAAAGGACAGTTACCCCTGATACTCCGAGAGCCCCCCGAAATTCGGGGGGCTCTCTTTTTTCGGAAAGAAACAGGGCAAGGCGAACTGTTTTAGCCTGCCGAAAATACCTACCTATATGTCATCAAGCCGTAGCGCCAGGAGCTGGACGGGCACAATCTCACCGGCATTAAGCGCTCGGGTGCCTTCCGGAATGCAGACAAGGCTATTGGCACTGGCAATCGCCTGCAAACGGCTCCTGTTTTTATAAAGCTTGACCTGATAATCCCCCGTGGAATCACGGGATAGTATGGCATCCTTGAATTCCGTCCAGGCCGGGTGGCGTCCCTTGAGATTCTCAGTAAGCCTGGCGGAAACGGTCAGGAGGGGATGCCTTTTTTCGCCGCCCATACGGAGTATGCCGGGGAGGGCCAGCTGCAGGAAAGCCATCTCGTTGCTGGCGGGCCCACCCGGCAAACAAAAGACGGGCCTGTCCTGCCACAGCCCGAAGGCGATACCCTTGCCCGGACCCATACGCACGTGCTGGAATATCTGCCGCCATCCGAGCATATCAAGCACACCGACAACAAGGTCACGTTCGCTCCCCCAGGCACCGCCGCTGGTGATAATAGCATCAACGGCGGGCAGATGTTTGAGGAGCTCCTGCTTGATGGCTTCATCATTGTCTTTGACCACCGAGGTAACGCAGGGGATGTTGAAAGCGGCCAGCCAGGCCCCCATGGTGACCAGATTGCTGGCATAGAGCTGGCCGGTACGGAGCTGTTCTCCGGGAGCCACCACTTCATCGCCGACACCGATAACGGCCACATTGGGCCGCCGATAGACAGTAACACGACTGACGCCGGCAGCCGCCGCCAGACCGAGATAACCGGGAAAAAGCATTCCTCCGCTCCTGACAATGGTGGCGCCGGCTTTCACCTCAGCCCCAGCATACAATATATTGCGACCTTTCCCGGCATCAGCCCGGACGTAAACCTCTTCAGGGGATACCTCCTCACAGAACTCACCCGATACCACGGCGTCCGCCCCCCGGGGTACCGGCGCACCCGAACATATTCTAACGGCATTCCCCGGCGTCACCTCGCCTTCAAACCTGGAACCGGCAAATACGGAACCGGTTACTCTCAGGCATACCGGCTGCTTCATGGAAGCATGAACCACATCTTCAGACTTAACAGCAAAGCCGTCCTTAAGGGACACATCAACCGAGGGGTAACTCACCAGCGCCACGATATCCTCGGCTACCGTGCGGCCAGCACACGTATCGAAGGCTAATTCCTCAACGCCTACCGGCTGGATATTCGAGCAGACAAGAGCGAAGGCCTCCTGATAGCCCACATATCCGGTTCCTTCATCAATTTCCGAGAAATCTGTCTCCATGATTACCTTTTAATCCATGTATTTACAGATTCAGTATATAATGCAAACTGAACTTATTCAACAGGGAATACCGCCCGCAGGTATTGACTTAAATACGTTAAGAAGAGTAGAATTCGTTTTGTGTCAAATATGAAGAATGCAGGAAACGTAGGATACGTAAAGCAACCACATCTGAGAATCATTTTCCTTTCCACGGCATTAATTTTACTGGCAAGCCTCAGCACAGTCAGTATCCCGACCCGGCTACTGGCAGCCTCCTCCAATGAGGTCAGATGGTCACAGGTCAACATCCCTACCGAGGGTGTGGCGGGCAACTGGGTGCTGGCCGACGGCTCCGATATCCAGCACCTGACGATGGCCCTTGACGGTACCCTTTATGCCTATGGTAAAGGCCTCACCTACACCCTGTATAAGTCCACCGACGGCGGCAGCAGCTGGTCAAATATCGGCAAAGTCAAGGACAGCATAACAAGTATAGCTACCTCACCGGACGATGGCAGCACCGTATACTACGCCACATCATCGGTGGTTTACCGCTCTACCGATGGCGGCGAGACATTCGATGCCCTGCCGGCAGGGCCGGGTGGGGCGGGAACGGGCAATATCGAGATAACCTCAATCGATGTTGCCTGGCTGAACATCAACATTATCGCCATCGGTACCAGAGATACGGATGCTTCCGAATTCGGCGGCGTGTATACCCTGGACGAGGCGGATACTCTCCCCACATGGACAGATACCGGCATCGGCAGCTATGACGTCTATGCCGTAGCCTTCTCACCCAATTACACCACCGACCGCCAGCTTACGGCCGTGATGACCGACGAGACCGATACCTACGTCAGCACCAACATCGCCGATGCCGGCTGGGGTGCCACCACAGGCGATGCCAGGCTCGCCAAGGACAACTCAAAAACAACCGCATCTGTCGCCGTAGCTAACGCGGCGGCGATTGCTTTCCCCGGTAACTACGACGCCGATGTCTCCTCGGGAAGCTGTGTCTTTTTTGTGGCTATTGACACCGGCAACGACGAAGGAGACGTCTTTAAAATAAGCGGCGCCGAAGCGCCAGGCGACTCATCAGCGACCGACCTGAACGCCGGGGCTGCCTACGGGTTGAAGAACATTGATATCACGGGACTGACAGCTTGCGGCGACAGCCCAACCGCCAGCCTCATGGCCGGCGCGGCTGACAGCTCCGAGATTTACCTCAGCACCGATGACGGCAGCAACTGGATAAGGAGTCGCAAAGAGCCGACGGGAGGTTCAAAGACGTGCGTGCTAATGGCACCTGACTTCGGGGAGACCGGCAGGGCATATACCGCGACCAGCGGCCAGGGCAGCGCCCTATCCATAAGCCGGGACTACGGCTACACCTGGAACCAGCTCAGTCTGATAGATACCGCCATCAGCACCATAGTCGACCTGGCACCTTCCCCCAAATACAGCCAGGACAATACGTTGTTCATGCTTACGTTTGGCAGCGGACACAGCCTCTGGCGCAGTCAGGACGGGGGCGGCAGCTGGGAAAGGATACTATCCAGCGCCCTTGATGATGTTGACAGCATAACCATGGTTGGCCTGCCCCTGCAATATAACGATAGCAGCCATACAGTATTCGCTGCCGGGGAAAGCGACGGCCGACCGACAGTCTGGGAGTCAACCGACAATGGCCAGAATTACCGGCACCGGTTTACACGAGACCCCACCACCGGCGATATGTTCGCCATCGATGCCTGGGCAATAGCCGACGACACAACACTTTTCATCGGCAGCTACGACGGCAGCAACGGACTGGTCTACAATACGATCAATAGCGGCTTCTTTTATGCCGATGGAATACCGGCCGGCGGTCAGTCTCTGAACTCCGTAGTCCTTTCACCCGACTATGAACAGGACGAGACCATTCTGATTGGGAATACCAACGGCTGGATTTACCTGTCCGATGATAACGGCGAACAATTCCAGCCACTGCCGGTAAACGCCACCTCACCGCCACTCAGCGGCCTGATAACCGTTGCCTTCGACCCCGAATTCAAAAGCAACAAGACCGTCTACGCCGCCAGCGATACGGCGGACAGCGGCATCTACCGCTTCGTGATCGGCAGCAGTGACGACTGGGAAAAAATCGACGGCACGCTGCCGTACGACGCCACGCTCAACCAGCTTATGGTGGCTGACGGCGGCGTTCTATACGCCGCCAACTCCGATGCCGGCGGCGGCATGGAGCGGTGCCTTAACCCGACTTACTCCCTCGGCCCAACGTTCGAGACAGTAACCCGCAGCCTCAACGATGACGCCACGCTATGCGGACTGTGGCAGTCCGACCATACACTATGGTCCACTGACACCACCAATATAAGGCTGATGACCTTCAACGATACGATGACAGCCCCGGTCACCCTGATTTCGCCGTCTGACGAGGCGCCGGGCGCCGGCAACCTGATTGACCACAGCGTCAGAAATATCAGCCTCGACTGGGAAACAATGGACGGTGCCAGCAGCTACCAGTGGCAGTGCGACCAGGATACCGACCTGTCCTCTGTTCTCAGCGGGTTTGAGGACAGTACACAGGCCAGTTCCACCCCCCTGCCGCCCCTGGAGCCAGCTACGACCTACTACTGGCGAGTGAGAGGCAGCGCACCGGTGCTCAGTCCCTGGTCAGAGAAGCGGCGCTTTACCACCAGCCTGGATACCGAAGCCGTCGCCTTAAAGCTGGAAAGCCCTGCGGCCAGTTCCAGCAGCGTGCCGGTGAAACCGATTTTTCAATGGACAGCCGTAGCCGGGGCAGACGCCTACGAACTGCTCGTGTCTACCAGCCCTGATTTCGCCAGTCCGGTTATCATCAAGGAAGACGACGATGCCCTCCCCACCAATGCCTGGCAGTGCGACGCCAACCTCGACCATGACACCACCTATTACTGGAAAGTCAGGGCTATCAGCGCCAGCACACACAGCGCCTGGAGCGCCACCGGCGTCTTTGTAACGGAGCCATCGCCGACAGAGGAAGTCGAGGGAAAGGTCGCCGAGGTTACGGCACCGATTCCACTACAGCCCGCGGATAAAGGGGCGGAACCACAAACAAATGCCGCGGAGCCCCTGCCATCGGCGGTATCACCCATGCATCTCACACCACCTTCTCCCTCCGAACCGGCGCCGCAGGACTCTCTATGGGCAGCAGATATCGCCGGTGCCACCAGCATACCGAACTGGGTCATTTACCTGATCGGAGCCCTGCTCCTGGCAATCATATTTTCACTGGCCATCATCCTGACACTGGTGTTAAAGACAAGGCGACTCTAGAACGCGGCTTTGCCCCCAAAGTCATTCTGAGGAGCGAAGCTACGAAGAATCTCGCTACCGGGAAAGGAAACGAGACCCTTCGCTACGCTCAGGGTGACATTTAAAAAGTACTTTTAGGGCAAGGGTCCAGCACACGCCGTGGTGCACCGTCCCCAATGTCTGCTAATCCTTTTTGAGAGCTAACTGCCTCTCAATCTGAGCAATGAAGATAGATTGACATCATCCGATGGCTGGTATATTCTGATACTAAATTCAATTCAACAGGAGGGCTCGTTTTATGGCGGAAACTTCTAGCGGACTAAAAGAAAATGTTGCCGGGGTTCTATGTTACGTTCTTGGCTGGATTACCGGAATCGTTTTTCTCATAATTGAGCCCAAGAACAAGTTTGTCCGATTTCACGCTTTTCAGTCAATCCTCGTTTTCGCGGCAATTACAGTTGCCTACGTGATACTTACATGGATACCGGTTATAGGTGTTGTCTTCGGAGTAATTATATGGGTAGTTGGCTTTATCCTGTGGATAGCGTTGATGGTCCTGGCATCCCAGGAAAAGATGTACAAGCTACCATGGAGCGGTAATCTGGCTGAGAAATGGTCCGGGTAATTCCACCTTTTATACATTAAGCATCAGACTCCCTAAAGTAATTGTCAGGAGGAAAACGTATGCCGCTAGTAACCGTAAAAGCAATAGAAGGAAGGACCGTGGAGCAGAAACGAGGCCTGGTCAAAGATATTACCGAGGCCGTCGTCAAGAACTTCAAGGTTGCTCCTGAGAAAGTCATGATTGACATCGTTGACTACAGCCGGGAAGACCTCGCTCAAGGCGGGAAATTATTTATCGACGACTAATTCCGGTACGGAGGCAGTTTTGAGAGTTCTGGGCATCATGGGAAGCCCGAGGATTAAAGGCAACACGGACCTGCTGCTTGATGAGGCTCTCAAGGGGGCGCAGGGCGAGGGGGCGGATATTGAGAAAATCGTCGTGGACAAGCTCAAGATAAGCGCATGCCGGGAATACTACGGTTGCCTCAGGGATGGCAACTGCGTCATCAGGGACGATATGGACGACATATACCCCAGGCTGCTCAGTGCCGACGCTATTATCATGGCCACCCCCATATTTTTCTATACAGTCAGCGCCCAGCTTCTGGCGTTCATCAGCCGCTGCCAGGCGCTCTGGTCGAGGAAATACGTGCTTAAAAACCTGGATATCCCCCTGAGAAAGGGGGCGTTTATGGCGGTCGGGGCTACCAGGGGCAAGAGACTGTTCGACGGGCCGAAACTGACGATACACTATTTCTTCGAGGCGATTAACACCGAATATACGGATGAGCTTCTCATCCGCGGCGTGGACAAAAAGGGCGAGATTAAAGACCACCCCACCGCCCTTACCGATGCTTTGGAACTCGGTAAAAGGCTGGTCACGGCCAGCCCGGGCAAAGTCGATTGACCGCGGTTGCCTAGCTCTCACCCCTCAGGGCTTTCCACCGCTCCTCCCCCAGGCACTGCCGCGCCGAGGCGCACCACTCAATACAGGAAGGCACCTGCTCTTTGTAGACGTATTTACCGCACTTCCCGCACTTAATCCTGAGCTCATCGGAGAACATCTCGACTTCATTACCGCAGTTCGGGCATTTATACAGGGCTGCCCGCAGGTTTCTGTTATCCTGTCCGGGACACCTGCCATTCATACCGGTCACCTCCTCGGGCATTATATACTGCCCTGCCTTATATGATTATAATACACTCCGGCACCTTCTCACACCATGACTTTTATCACATCGGGTCTGGATAAGGATCTAATTATGCCACAGTTTGACTTACAGTAGCGTAACGTGCTATATAAGATAGGAACAGTAATCGTCTGAACGGTAGCCGAGTACCGTCAAGGACTGTTTACTCCCAGAGATACACAGAATAAATAACCATATGGAGGATAGCCAATGAAAATTACGAAAATAGAATGCATACCCGTATCCATTCCTTTTGCCAAGCCGATGAAGATGGGCCTAGGCACGGCTTCCGTCTCCGATGCCGTAATCATTAAGATACATACTGACGAGGGTATTACCGGTATATGTGAGACGGGAGATACATCACCCTGGTACATGGGCGAGAGCCAGGACTCCATTATGTATAACATCAACAAGGTCTTCGCACCCAATATCCTTCTGGGCGAAGACCCTTTTAATATCGAGAGGATCATAGCCAGGATGGACAAGGCAGCCAAGCTTAATAACCAAGCCAAGGCTGTGGTGGATTACGCCCTCCACGATATCATGGGCAAGGCATTGGGCGTGCCGGTGTACAAACTGCTGGGCGGCCTGTCCAATGAAAGGATACCGCTGGCATTCGTCATGTCCTCAGGAACGCCCGAAGAAGTGGTCGCCGAAGGCCAAAGCCTGGTCAAGGCCGGTTATAAAGCCATGAAATTGAAAGTGGGTGCCAAATCTATCGAAGAGGACCTAGAGATGCTTGGCGCGCTGAGAAAAGCCGTGGGTAACAATGTCAAGATAATGACCGACACCAATGGCGGCTGGGACTACCTGCAGGCCCTCCGTTTCCTGAGGGGGGCGACGAAATACGATTTATTCCTCGCCGAGCAACCCGTGCCTTACTGGGATATGGACGGGCTGGCACGCCTGCGGAGAAAGGTGGATGTGCCGGTGTTTGCCGACGAATCCGCCAAGGAGCTTAACGACCTGATGAAACTTATACAGAGGGATGCCGTGGACGGCTTTTTCCTCAAGGTGCCCAAGGCGGGCGGGATACATAAGTCCCAGAAGTGGGTAGCCATCGCCCAGTCGGTGGGCCTGATGGTGATGTGCGGCTGCATGATTGATTCCGGAATCGGGGCGGCGGCTAATATACATTTTCTGGCGGCCACCGAGTGGATGGGAAAAATCGAACAGGAGGCAATCGGCCCCCTGAACCTCCATAACCGACCGGATACGGTAAAACCACCGATAAAGAATGACCTTGCGGTGAAAGTCCCCAGATACGAGGGCGGTTTCGTATATCCGCCGGATGGCCCGGGCCTCGGCGTGGAACTGAACGAGGCCAATGTTGCCAAATATGCGAGTCCTGACAAGAAACCGACGGTAGTAGGCAAATAAGCAGTATACGAGGTTATCTGTAGAGACATTTGCTTTTATCCCATAAGAGTGAAGTGGTCTGCAAAATCCCGGAGGCTATGTTCAGGCTTTTACAGGCATGACTTACAGTTGACAAGATATGGGGCGATGGTATAATGAAAACATATTAAAAAGTAATTATAGTTCCATTCTATGGAATATAAAACCTGATGCAGGATATAGTGCGCGTGTGTTTAGTATAGATTTATCAACGAGCGTGCGTCTCATAAATAATATTTTCAGGATTTTCAGTAAAGGGGGTGGTCGCCTATAGCAAGACAACGGAATGAGAATATAACAAATGGAGTACGTTAAGGAGGTCCACAGAAAAATGAAAAAAATCTTGCTGATAATGGTTGCTGCGGTTGTCATCGCAATGTCTTTCAGCTTCATTGTGTCCTGCGAAAGCGGACCGACCGCCGAAAAACCGATGATTTTGAGAGAGGCAATAGCCCACACTCCACAGGACCAGATAGGCGATGAGTCTCTAAAAATGGCGGAAAGGTTCAATGCCCGGGTTGAGGGGTACGTTCTGGAAATACACCATAGTGAGTCCCTGGTAAAATTCGCCGAAAGCCTTGACGCGGTACGAACGGGTACAGTCGAGCTCGCCCAGTGGCCGATAGACATGTTCGGCAATCTCGATGCCCGGTTCAATACCATGGGTTTGCCATTCCTTTTTAATAATGTTGAGGCCAACGTTGCCGGCATAGACATATTGCTTCCTGATTTCAGCGCTATTTGCGAGGAGAATTTCAACCAGAAGCTCCTTGGTGTCTACACTGCCACTTCTCTGGACCCGTTGAGCAGAAAACCCATAAGGACGTTAGAGGACTGGAAAGGGCTGCTGGTAGAAACCCTCAATCCCCCAAGCTCTGTCGCGGTAGAGAAACTGGGCGGTTCGCCCGTATCAATACCATGGCCCGATGCCTATTCCTCGCTGGACAAGGGCGTGGTCGATGCTGTCATGTGCTCCACCAACCAGATGGTAGTTTACAAGTTCTGGGAAGTAGCTGACTATGTCATACCTGTTTATATTATTCCGACTGCCATGACCTTCGCCGTCAACATGGATGTGTGGAACGACCTGCCGAAAGACGTCCAGGAAATCCTGCTGGAGGAACACATGAAGACGGGGAAAATACTCAACGACATATTCATACCGCTGACCCGCGAACATCTGGGCACACTGGAAGCTCACGGTGTAGAGGTCATAACCCCGCCTTTAGAGGAGCGCAACAAGTGGCGTGATATTCTCATGCCCTATACTGAAGAGGCCTTGAATGCCGTGGGAGACTTCGGCGTGAGGGTAAGGGAGGTTGCCGATGAAGTGAACGCCAAGTATCCTTACCAGACATATAACCCGTAAGCGGTACAAAGTCTTTAGCAGATTCCTTCCTGGGCGGCGATGCCGCCCAGGAGGTTCCCTTGTTACCGATCCTTAGCCTGAATGACGCAGTTATAACATACACGATGGAAGGTGCGTAATTGTTTAAGAAAGCGATGCAGACTCTGGATCGCATAATTGAACGGATCAGCTACTTTGGAGTATACGCTAGCGGAGTGATGGCCGTTATCATGTGCTTCCTGGCAACCTACGGCGTCTTAAGACGGTATGCATTTAATAGACCGGAGCCGTACTCATACGAACTCAGCACCATTTTTTTAATGGTCGGCATTGTCTTAGCCCTACCTTACATCCAGAGGAGAGGGCGACATCTCCGGGTTGATATCCTGGCAAATCGTTTCCCGACAAATATAGGGTATATTCTGTTGAATATATTGGGGCCGGTTATGGCCCTATTTTATCTCGTCCCGATGACCTGGCAGAGCTGGGTAGATGCTCATTACTCATTAATAGTTGGCGAAAGGAGCTTTTCGGCCTGGGCACCACCCTATTTCCCGATAAAGGTATGGATACCTATAGGGGTAGGCGTGCTTTGCCTTGTCCTATTTGCTCAGCTTTGCCGCGGTATATATCTACTGAAAGAAAGGATAGTAAAGAACGGGCAGCAGTAACAAGCTGGTGGTACGCTGTTATGGCCCCTCCCAGTGGAATGTAGGTTATTATGGATGTAACGACAATAGGCTTTCTGACCGTCATCGCGCTCCTTTTCTTTATGATGCTCGGGATACCCATCGCCTATTCGCTGGGATGTGTCGGCTTTGTTGCCGCCCTTCTTGCCTACGGGGGCATCGTTCTCCCCAAACTCGGATGGACACCGTTTCACTTCTGCTACAATATATCATGGACGCCGCTCCCGCTGTTCGTTTTACTGGGATGCATCGTCGGTGAAACCGGAATAGGGCAGGACCTTTTCAAGGCTCTGCGGAACTGGTTGTCCCGTATTCGTGGTGGCCTAATAGTGGCCGGCGTCTTCGGCGAAGCCGCCATGGCGTCCGTAATAGGCACCAGTGCCGCCACGGTAATCGTAGTCGGTAAGGTGGCCGTGCCGGAGTTTGAGAGATATGGCTACAGCCGACAGCTCGGCCTCGGCGCGCTATTAGCCGGGGGAGTATTAGGTCCCCTTATCCCCCCAAGCGCCACCATGATCGTTTACTCCGTCCTAGCCGAGCTATCCCTGGGACAGCTATTTATAGCCGGAATATTTCCAGGCATCCTCCTTGCCATTATGCTCTCGATCCCGGTACTGGTGGTCTGCTGGTTAAAACCGTCTCTTGGCCCTGCCGCAGGAAGAGTCAGCTGGGGAGAAAGATTTTCCTCCCTGAAGAAAGTCTGGCCTGTATTAATCGTGATGCTCTTCATACTTGGATCTATCTATCTGGGCATAGCGACCCCTACAGAGGCTGGCGGTGTCGGGTGCGTCATCGTTATCGTCATCGCCGTCGTCTTTTTCCGCCTCCGCTGGGACGGCATGCGCGAAGCCATGATAGAAGCCGTAGTGGTAAATTCCATGATCATGCTCATCCTTATAGGGGGCTCATTCTTTACATACGTCATAGGCAGTGCTAACATAGCCAATTACCTACAAGACGTCATCGAGGTCTTCGGCCTGGCACCGTGGCAGGTGATCATAAGTATCAACGTTATACTCCTGATACTCGGCTGCATCCTGGACCCGATGACAATCACGCTGCTGACGGTACCAATCTTCGTTCCGTTGATTACGCAGGTCGGATTTGACCCACTCTGGTTCGGGATAATATTCGTGGTGAACGCGCAGATAGGCATGATAACGCCGCCGATGGGAATAGACCTGTTTGCCATAAAGACGATTTTCAACATACCCACGGGTGAAATCCTACGCGGCGTGACACCCTTTTTACTTGTAGAGATAGTATTTCTGGCTATTCTTATTATCTTTCCCCCGCTAAGTCTATGGCTGCCAGGCACAATGATGGGGAAGTGACAAAGCATCGAACGAGAGGTCTTACATGAACGCCACGGACAATACGCCTATAGAAAAGCTGGCAGCAAACGCGGTGGAAACACGCTTCGAGAACTTCGACCGGGCAACCGTGGAGAACGCCAGGAACCGCATCATCGACACGCTGGGATGCCTGATAGGCGGCGCCAACGACACGGGCAACCTGGAGCTTGCCAGCCTGCTACGGGACTACGGCGGCAAGGAAGAGGCTACCATCCTGGTCCACGGGGGGAAAGTGCCCGCCGGTAATGCGGCCATGATAAACAGCGTCATGTCCCGCTCTTTCGATTTTGAGCCGGTGAGTCCCCGGGTGGAGGGCATAAATACGCCGGGACACGTCAGCGGCACCACAGTGCCTACAGCCGTCACCATGGGCGAAGTAACGGATATAAATGGCAAAGAACTGATTACCGCGCTGCTGGTCGGCGACGATATAGCGGCGCGATTGCTGGCTGCCTCCGGCTTTGGTTTTACCCTGGGCTGGGACGGCACCGGCACGGTAAACGCCTTCGGGGCAACGGCTATTGCCGGCCGGCTGCTGGGTCTGAATAAACTGCAGATGAGGAACGCTTTTGGCATCATTCTCAATCAGATAGGCAGCACCTTTCAAATAATCTGGGACGGTACGGTCGCCTTTAAACTGCCGCAGGGACTCTCCGCCCGGAACGGGATTTTCTCGGCACAGCTTGCCAAAGCGGGCTGGACAGGCCCGGAGGACGCCCTTTTCAGCCAGTTCGGCTATTACCAGATGTTCACCGAGGGCTGCCAGAAACCAGAATTTCTGACCGATAAACTGGGGAAGGCATACTACTCTGACGGCACCTTCAAACCCTATCCCGCCTGCCGCATCACACACGCCGTTATCGACGGCTCGCTGGCGCTGGTTAACAAGCATAGAATCGACGCAGACGATATCAAAGAGGTCAACCTCTATGTATCTGCGGAAGGCCTTAACCATATCTGCGGGCATCCCTTCAGAATAGGGACTTTTCCGCACGGTAACGCCGCCTTCAGCTATCAGTACACCGTGGCGACCGCCCTGGTGAAAAAGGGCGTTAAGCCCGAGCATTTCACCGAGCGGGCTATACGCGACCCTTACATCGGCGACTTTATCCACAAGATAAAGATGCTGGAACTGAAGGGAACGAATCTATATGGAGCCCGGGTCACGGTAATCATGAAAGACGGCCGAGAGCTTACCGAATCGATAAAACTTGCCAGGGGCGACCCAGAAAATCCGATATCCAAGGATGATATCCTGGCGAAATTCTGGACGAATGTCGAGTTCTGCGGGAGGATAAGCACGAAGAAGGCGCAGGATTTCCTGAACCTGGTGGAAAACCTGGAGGAGCTTGACAGCGTCCGCAGGCTGATACCACTGTTAGTCGCTTAGAGACCTGGTATCTTCACGGTAAACAGTATTACGCTATCCCCTCTGTACCAACTCTATCAGCACGTTTTGGGCGGCGCCGGGATGAATAAAGGCTATCCTGGCCGAGGGGAGGGATATCGGCTCTTCGTTAATGAGCCTACGGCCCTGCGCTTTCAGGGTCTTTATCTCCTGCTCTATGTCACCGGTTTCAAATGATACATGGTGCAGTCCGCCGCCCCGCTCCTTCAGGAATCTGGCATAGCTGCTTTCATCAGTTAAAGGCTGGAGAAATTCCAGAGCAATATCACCTACCCTTACCAGTACAGCTTTAAACTCACCGCCGGGGCCTTCAAGAGTTTCCACGACCTCAAACCCGAACATGTCGGAGTACAGTTTCAGGGCTTCCTCGGCATCTTTGACAACAATGGCAACATGGTCGATTTTCCTTACCATTTTTTCCTCCTTTTTAACGGTTTGAGTTATATGGCTCAATCTTAAGTTAAGGTAACCCACCCCCTGTATCCCCCTCCCTTCGAATTAAGGGAGGGGGAATTGATAGAAGAGGGGCTTCGCCCCTCTTAAGCACCCCAAGTATATCTCAGGTTAGCGTCCCTCTGAAACACCCCCGAATACACCTCAGGCTGTCCTCTTAAATACTCCTCAATTGAGGTGACGTTACTTAGAACGGGAAGATGGGCGGCAGTTCGCGCACTTTGCCTCTGGTTAATGTCGAGGGCATGGTCGCGGCGAGCTCTTCCGGCGTCCAGCGGCCGTCTTTAGAGAGAACGTCCGCCACCGGCGGCGGGTCATGGTATATGCCGATATGCCCGTGCCACACCTCGAAGACACAGCCGTTGATATGGTCAGCCGCTTCGCTGGCAAGGTAGACTACCAGGCTGGCGACGTCTTCCGGGAGGTTAAGTTCCAGCATCTGCTTTATCTTGCTCTCAGCGGACTCTTCGCCCCACATTTTGGCCCAGGCCTCCTTGAGTCCCTTTTCTTCGACCATCTCCCTGAAGCCTCTGGTGCCGGCCACCGGCCGGACGGCATTGCAGGTAACGCCATACCGTCCCATGTCCCGGGCTACCGTCCGGGTAAAGCCGACAACACCTTCCTTGGCGGCGGAGTAGCTCGCCTGACCCATATTACCCAGTCCGGCGTGAGAAGAGGTATTGATAATCCTTCCGTAACCCTGCTCCCTCATCACCTTGCAGGCAGACCTTGTACAGAAGAAGGTGCCGTAGAGATTGACCTTAATCACCGCATCCCATTCCTCATCGGTGACGTTGTACACCATGCGGTCGCGCGTGAAGCCGGCGTTATTTACGAGCACATCAAGTCGACCGAAGTTATCAATAGCCGCCTTAATGATACTCTCCGCCCCGTCCTTCGCAGCCACACTATCATAGCTGGGAACGGCGGTGCCGCCGGCACTCTTTATCTCCTCGACCACTGCATCCGCCGGACTACGAGAGGTCCCACTACCGTCTACAGCCGCACCCAGGTCATTGACCACCACGCTGGCCCCCTGAGCCGCCAGGCCGATAGCCTCAGCGCGACCCAGACCCTTACCAGCGCCCGTAACCACGGCGACCCTACCTTTCAGTAGCTCACCCATGAATGCCTCCTTAAGTGTTATATTATGACCCCTTTATCCTTTAAAGCCGTTAAATCGTCCCAGGTATAGCCCAGCAGGTCGATGAGCACTTCCTCGGTGTGCTGTCCAAGCTCCGGGGCGGTGGACCTTATAGTGGGCGGGGTCTTGCTGAACTGCCACGGCGGCATGATTACCTTGAGCTTTTTCCCGGCGGGGTGGTCGATTTCCCGGAAATAACCATTGGCCCAAGGGGTGGGGTCGGTGGCCAGCTCAGCCGGCGTCTTAACCAGCGTCCAGATGACGTCCTCCTTGCCGAGTCGCTCCGCCCATTCGTCCCTGGGCCTGGAGAGGAAGACCTTATCAAGAATAGGAATCAAATCATCGTGATTTTCCATCCGCTTCTCGTGCGTAGCGAACCTGGGGTCATTCTCCAGCTCCTCTATCCCTAACGCCTTGCAGACGCCCGACCAGTATCTATCCCCCTGAATGCAGGCAAGCTGTATCCATTTACCGTCGCCGCATTCATAGCTGTTGAAAATGGGATTACTCGTCGCCAGTCGGGATACCCTGGGATAATCCAAGCCGGTAGCCAGAACCGATGACATGACGATACCCATTGACCAGATACCGCCCCCGATGAGAGACGTAAGGACTTCCTGGCCTTCCCCGGTCCGTTCCCGGTGAAAAAGGGCAAGGACAATGGAACACGCCGCGTACATGCCGGTAGTATTATCGCCGAATCCCGGCAACTGATATGAAAGCGGCGTACCCGGTTCTCCCAGAGACGCCATAACGCCGCTCCTGGCCCAGTAGCCGACAAAGTCGTAAGCGCCGACGTCTTTCTCCGGGCCGTGCAGTCCGTAGCCGGAGAGGTGGGCATAAATGATGCGAGGGTTGATTCTGGAGATAGTCTCGTATTCCAGTCCCAGGCTTTTCAGGGCGTGAGGCCGGAAGTTGCAGACGAAAACATCGGACTTCTCCACCAGCTTATAAAGTATCTGCCGTCCCTCTTCCTGCTTTAAATCTAAAGC
>CAZPQB010000019.1:0-21838 GCA_964588605.1 uncultured Dehalococcoidaceae bacterium
CGTTTTAGCCATGCCTTTTCCCTCCTGATACAGATTTCCCCAAATGGTAGCCCAAGACCAACCCTGCTGTCAAGAAATCCTGGCATAATACATTACGGGGTGATTAGTCACCATAAAATAGATACCAGATGCCAAAAGATGCTAAGATATTCCAGTAGCCGGTAGAACTCGCGGCTCCGCTTATAAACCAGCTACATAGCCGGTGAAGAATGTCCAGTTAAGGTAAAATCAATGCATTTTGAGCAAATTTATAACAGGGCTAAATCGGAATGCGATTATCTCCTCGACAGGCATGGCATCAAAATCTACGTCTCTTCATCAGCCGATAACTCTACCGCTGACAGTGTTTTCAGGAGCTTTCAAAAAGAGATGGCAAAACGCGGTATCAAGGCAAGGGTTATCACCACTGGTTCCCTCGGATATTACGAGCTCGAACCGGTTGTATCAATCGAAAAGCCAGGCGAACCGGATATTACGGTTCTGTACCATAATGTAACTCAGGAAATGGCTACGGAGCTTTTCAACGACTATTTGACAAACGACAACCCAAGACCTGACATGGCCTTTTGTAGCACCGGCAGCCATAAAATAAGCGGTATTCCGCATATCTCTGAACTGCCTTTATTCAACCTGCAAAACAGGATAGCCCTGCGAAACTGCGGGCATCTCGACCCCGGGAGCATCGAACACTATATCGTACTCGGCAAAGGTTACGCCGGACTCTCCCGGGCTTTGCAGATGAAACAGACTGATGTCATCCAGGCTTTAAAAAAGTCCGGCCTGAGGGGCCGGGGCGGTGCCGGTTATTTTTCGGCGGATAAATGGCAGGCCTGCCACGACGCCGAAGGCGACGAAAAGTATGCGGTCTGCAACGCCATCGATGCCGACCCCCAGGCACGTACAGCCCGATTGTTAATAGAGAGTGACCCCCATTCCGTTCTGGAAGGCTTCTTAATCGGGGCTTACGCCGTGGGAGCTTCTCACTGCTTTATTTGTGTTAACGGCGGACATACTCATGCGGTTAAAACGCTCAGGAAGGCCATAGAGCAGATGAGACAATATGGCCTGCTGGGCAAAGATATCCTGGGTTCGAATTTCAGTACGGAGATAGAGGTAAAGGAGTTATCCGCCTGCCTGGTCGCCGGTGAAGAGACGGCGCTCCTCCGTGTTCTGGAAGAAAGACAGGCGATTCCCTATCTGCGCATGACCCATCCGGCCACCAGTGGCTATAAAAACAGGCCTACTTTAGTCAACAATATCGAGACCCTGTCCAGTGTATCCGCTATTTTTCAAAATAATCCGGAATGGGCCTCCGGCATCGGCACAGTAAAAAGCCGGGGGACTAAAGTTATCACCCTCTCCGGCCGGATTGCCCGTAAATATACCGTTGAAGTACCCTTTGGAACGACTCTTCGTAGTCTGGTGCAGGATATCGGGGGCGGCGTCCCGGACGGCAAAGATATTAAGGCCGTGCAGTTCGGCGGCCCGACCGGAGCCTATTTTACCGGCAGTTCTCTGGATATTCCTGTCAGCTACGAGGCTATGGAAGAAGCCGACTCCATTATTGGTTCGGGGACGGTTGAAGTCTTTGGTGATGATACCTGCGCCGTAGAATTGGCCAGGGACGCCATCTCCTATATCCAGACCCAGTCCTGCGGAAAATGTGTCTTCTGCCGCGAGGGAAGTCTTCAAATGTCCCAAATCCTGGCGGATATCGCTGATAACAGGGGCAGTCCCCGGGACCTGGACCTGTTAACCGAGTTGGGCGAAGGCATGAAAACCGGCAGTATATGCGGTCTTGGCCAGACGGCCCCGGCCCCGGTTTTAAGCAGCATCAAGCTTTTCCGCAGCGATTATGATGCTCATATAAAAGAAAAAAGATGTCCGGCCAACAAATAAGTTAAAGCCTGGAGCGCGTTTTGGCAACCATTAAGCTCAATATAGATGGATGCGATGTTGAAACGGAAGCGGGGAAGAGCGTCCTGGAAGCAGCCCTGGATGCCGGGATTTATATCCCTCATCTCTGCCATCATCCTGACCTGCCGCCCATCGGCGCCTGCCGGTTGTGTATTGTTGAGATTAAAGGCGTTGCAGGAATTCAACCCTCGTGTGTGACACCCGCTGAAAACGGCATGGCGATAAGGACAAAAACCGGGGTTATCGAACGTATGCGCCGCCTCGCCATGGAACTGATGCTTGCCGGCCATCCGGCCGATTGCGGCTCGTGCGATAAGTATCTGAACTGTGAGCTTCAATCCCTCAAGCAGTATCTCGGCGTTGAAGAGTTAAGCTTAAGAAGGCGTTCAAAATTATTACCGATAGACTTCGGCAATCCGCTCTTCGTACATGACCCCAATAAATGTGTGGCCTGCGGACGGTGCGTGCGGGCATGCCAGGAACTCCGCGGCGTCGGCATCCTGTTTTATGTCAAGAAAGGCCAGGAAACGCTCACCGGTACGGCTGCGGATTTACCTCTCGCCGATGCCGGCTGCCGGTTTTGCGGCGCCTGTGCTGAAGTCTGTCCTACCGGCGCCATTCAGGACAGAAAAGAGCTTGTAAAAGGTAAAAAACGAAAGGCTGCACTCGTCCCCTGCACCTACAGCTGTCCGGCTGAAATAGATGTCCCCAGGTATCTGCGGTTTATCGGCGAAAAGAATTACTCTGCCGCCACCGCGGTGATAAGAGAAAATGTCCCCTTCCCCGGGGTGCTGGGTTATGTCTGTGACCATCCCTGTGAAGATGCCTGCCGCCGGGGAGAGATTAACCAGCCGATTTCAATCAGAGAACTCAAACGTTTCGCTGCTGAACAGGATGAAGAAAGATTGTGGGAGAAGAATCCCATCAGCAAACCTTCCACCGGTAAAAGGGTGGCCATAATTGGTGCTGGCCCGGCCGGTCTGACGGCAGCCTACTACCTCTCAAAACAGGGGCATGAGGTTACCGTGTTCGAGTCGCTGCCTCTCGCCGGAGGGATGCTGCGTTTTGGAATCCCCGAATACCGCCTTCCCAGAGAGGTGCTCGATAGCGAGATAAAATACATAGAAGATGCGGGTGTAGACATTAAAACCGACGTCCGTGTTGAATCAATAGAAAAGCTCCTTGAAGAGGACTATAATGGCATTATCGTGGCCATAGGGACTCATCGAGGTCAGAAGCTCCCGATTCCCGGGGCTGATAATGCCGGCGTGTTGATAGGTGTTGATTTCTTGAGGGACATTAATCTGGGGATAGAGGTCGGCATCGGTAAAAGTGTCCTGGTGCTGGGCGGAGGGAACGTGGCCTTTGATTGCGCTCGCGCGGCGCGGAGATTGGGGGCTGAGCCGGTGAAGATAGCCTGTCTTGAATCCAGAGAGGCTATGCCGGCCGCCGGCGATGAAATTGAACAGGGCGAAGAGGAAGGTATTTCCATTTACCCCGCCCGTACTTTTACCCGGATTTTATGCGAAGATGAAGGGGTCACCGGCGTGGCATGCCTTGAGGTCGAATCTTTCTTTTTCGATGAAGATAATACCCCACTGATAGAGGCACGTGAAAGCTCCGGCCATATCCTTGAAGCCGATACTGTTATCTTCGCCATAGGCCAGCAGCCGGAGATACCCGAGGGCTTCGGACTTGAAACTTCGGCCAGTAATCTTATTGAGACGGACCCATATACGTATATCACCAGCCGGGAAGGGGTTTTTGCCGCCGGTGATGCTGTAACCGGCCCATCTTCTGTAATCAAAGCCATCGCCTCCGGGAGAAAAGCGGCGATAGCCCTGGACAGATTTCTGGGGGGCAGCGGCAATATTGACGAAAAACTGGCTCCCCCGTCAGAGGTAAAGCCATACCTCGGTCCCTGGGAAGGTTTCGCTTCGCTGGCGCGATGCCGGGATGAATATGCTGCCACGGAAGAACGATTGAAGAGTTTCTGCCGCGTAGTGCGGGACATGGATGAAAAAGAAGCCGAGAATGAAGCCAGGCGCTGTCTGCAATGCGATTTGAGGCTTAAGATTACACCAGTCAAATTCTGGGGAAACTATTAAAATATCAATAATATCATATGAAAGAATCGGACTAAAAAGGCGAAAGGAGAGGTAACAATGAATCGAATACCTGCAGAAACCGATGTTGTCGTCATAGGTTCCGGTGCTTCCGGCCTGGCGGCGGCGGTGACCGCGGCGGAAGGCGGTGCCAGCGTCATTGTTTTTGAAAAAGAGCGCACCCTGGGGGGCACCTCCAACTTCTTTCACGGAACTTTTGCCGCGGAAAGCAATATGCAACGCCAGAGATATATTGATTACAGTCGTGACCAGGCATTTAAAAATATCATGGAATACAGCCACTGGCGGGCCGACCCGCGTCTGGTAAGGGCTATCGTTAACGAGTCCGGCCCCACCATCGCCTGGCTCCAGCAGGCAGGGGTTGAATTCACCGACGCCACCATTAATATGCCCGGTTCGCCTCGGACATATCACCTTTTAAAGGGGAAAGGAGAGGCTCTGGTGAAGGCTCTCACCGGCAAAGCCAGGGAATTAGGGGCAAATATCGCACCGGCAACTCCGGTCAAGCAAATCATAAAGGCGGGTGACCGCATCAGCGGTGTCATCGTTGAGGAGGACGAAGAGGATGTGACCGTGAAGGCGAAAGCCGTCATTATAGCCAGCGGGGGGTATGCGAACAACCAGGAATGGATTAAGAAATATACGGGGTTTGACCTGGATGTAAACCTGATTCCCATCGGCAACGTTGATAAGATGGGGGACGGCATCCGCATGGCCTTCGAGGTCGGTGCCGCCGAGGAAGGACTTGGTATCCTGGAGCTATTTCGCACCGGCCCGCTCGGGCCTGAATTCGTCATGGGGTCGCACCTTGAGCATGCCACCGCCCAGCCTGACCTCTGGGTTAATAATCAGGGAGAGCGGTTCTGCGACGAGAGTGTCGCATTCTATGACACTTCCGTAGGTAATGTTAACGCCCGGCAAAAGGAGTGCTATTCATTCAGTATATTTGATAATTCCATAGTACAGCACCTTGCCGAGAACGGCGTTGAGAAGGCATTGGTGATGGATTTCCCTCCGGGCTCGCGGACTACCGACCTGGCCCGGGAACTGGATGCCGCTCTGAAAAGCCAGAGCACGGAGGTCTACGAAGCGGATTCCGTACCGGAACTGGCTGAGAAAATCGGAGTCGACCCCGTGGTATTGCAGGCCACCATCGACGAGTATAACGGTTTCTGCGAAAAGGGGCATGACGAGCTCTTCGCCAAAGACCAGAAATTCCTCCGGCCGATAAAAGGCCCCAAATTCTATGCCATAAAGGCACGCACTGTCTTCCTGGGAACGCTCGGCGGCATAAGGATAAATCACCGAACGGAGGTGCTCGATAAAAAAGGCACGGTTATTCCCGGCCTTTATGCTGCTGGTTATGACGCCGGCGGCATGTATGGCGATAGTTACTCTATCAAAGACTCCTCGGGGCTCTCATCGGCCTTTGCCCTAAATTCCGGCCGTATTGCCGGAAAAAACGCCTTGGAATACCTGGGCAGGAATACAAAGGCATGAAGCTGAAGCCATAAACTGCGTAACCCTAAAACAACACCTGCCATTCGATGCCATATTTTTGGAAGGCGGAGACAAGTTCGTTAACCTGAGAAGCTAAGAAGTCATCGCTCATCGCGCTCTTAAAATTATGCTTCCTGTACACCCAGTCGCCATAATGGTAGTTCATTCTGTCGATTAGTACGTAGTCCGCCTTTCCCCTGAGCGCCATGGCAAGCTCCTCGGCTTTGGGAAGTACCGGCGCAATCATCGCATAGGTCCTGATGCCGGCACTATGTAGCTCTTGCAGCGCCCTGATTCTCTCTCTAATCGGTGGCGCCTTGGGTTCAAACAGTTGTCTCACCCCTTCATCTCCGGTGGTAACTGTCAGCCCCACTTCAATTTTGTCGGATTCCGTAAAAAGCTCCACATCACGTAACACAAGTTCAGATTTCGTCTGGACGGTAACCGGCCAGTCGTATCGAACCAGTATTTCAAGGCACTTTTTTGTCAGTTCGTAAGTTCTTTCCAGTGGTTGATAGGGGTCGCACACCCCGCTTACCCACACCCTGCCGGGCGGCTTCCTGTATATCTCGCGTTGCAGCAGATCCGGGGCATTGATTTTGACGTCAACAAATTCACCCCACGGTTCGTTATGTCCTGTGAACCTCTTCATAAAGCGAGCGTAGCAATAGGTACAGGCGTGCTCACAACCGATGTATGGGTTGATTACGTAGTCAAAAACCTTTGATTTAGAAAGGATGCTTTTCGTGTATATTTCTCTGACAATCATGGATATGATAATTTTTGATAATCCGGTACAGTCTCAAGGGGTGATAATAATGACCTAAGTAGATTACATTACATTTTACCACTTTTCTATAAAACTCGATTACACTGCTGTACGGTATCGCCCGCCACCGGGGTCAAATCTTGTAAAAATGCCCCATTTACTACATAATTGTAGCTGTTCACAGAATTCTTTATTCCGGGAGGTAAACTGCATGACAACACTGGCCGAATACAACCGTTATGGGGAAGAGCTTGAGAGGGTATTGCGATTGCGGACGTCGCCCATAGCCGTAAAAATGCTGGAGAAGGAAGGGGATATCCCCAAAGAGGCCGTCAGACCCAAAAAAGACCGCGGCTATCATCTTGCCCAGTGCCAGGCCTTCGCCATGTCGCGGCGTGAGAAAGATACCATAGCCATGCTGAAAGAAGATAACTGGTGTCCGGGCCCTATGATGGCCTATGGCATTGTGAAATTATCGCCGGATGAGGAGTCTCATGCCCGGCAAATGACGCCTTATGACAATTTCGATTATGGAAAATACATCGGCATTGTCACCGCTCCCCTGATAACGGCTACCTTCGAGCCGGACCTGGTAATTATCTATTCCAACACCGGTCAACTGAGGAATATGCTGCTATCGTTAAAAAACGAAGAAAGACGCCTGGTAAACTCTTATTTCTTCCCCTTTTCCTGTGCTTACTCCGTGGTAAACCCGATGCTGACCGGCCAGTACTGGATTGTCCTGCCTGACCCCGGCGAATACGAGCGGGCACTGGGTGGAGAAGATGAGATGATGTTCTCCGTGCCGAGAGCTAAGCTCCAAGGGTTTATGTCGGACTTTAAAAAGGCTCAGGACGGAATGTGGGGTTATACCCGTTCTAATTTCATGATGAGGCCTGACTTCCCTCAGCCTGACCTTTATAAAAAGATGTTTAAAAAGTGGGGACTGGATACAATAGACTAGATATTTCGACATTACTTACCGTTGATGTCTATAACCACCGACCATTACTATCTGTCTATTGACAAAACCATACTGATGAGCTTACCATAAACACACAAATCAAAGCATATAAAAGTAACAGGCATTTAATTATGTTCCACCGAAGCAAACCAAATGACGTTTTATTTCTGATGCCGGTGCGTCTGGCTGACGAAAAAACACCCCGGAACAAGGTGAGAATGCTTTACTGCGACGCCACCGGTAAGGTATATTCATCGATGATAAACAAGTCCACGTATGAACTCGCCAGGCAGAGCGCCGAGACAGTAGAGCGCAGTCACAAATCTTATGCCACAGTCGGCCTGGAAATCGGGCCGGGCGCATTCGTACCTACGCCCGTCGAGATTAGCCCTGAGGAACTCTGGGCGCTGGAGCATATTCTGGAGCATGCCCTAAATAAAGGTAGGCTCCCGGATATACTTAAAAGATATCTAAAACCAATAATAGAACTCGATGAAGTCAGACGTGAAGCCGTCATACAGGAATATAAAAAGCGCCGCCGTCAGCCCCACCCCAAAACGACACCGCGGATACTGGATAGACTGTCGTATTACCCCGAAAACGACATTGAAATCTCCGTGCCCATATATAAAGCCGAGTACAGCTATCCGCTTATTGTCCTCAAGCACCTCATATCAGATGACAGCGCCACGGATAAACTTCAGAAACTACTGGTTCTTGATAGTGATGGCGACCTGGCGGTGATTAGCGTTCCTTCACAGCTAATCGATAAGACAGAAAAGGTGACCAAAGAGTACCATAAAAAGAATGGTGCCAATAAGTGTGCCATTATCTCCAAATATCCGGATGGCCTTTCTATCGACTACATCGCTATAAGTCAACCGCAGAGCCAGGCCCTGGACGCCTTAACCAGATACTTTGAAGAAACGGGAGACAGGAAACAACCTGTATCCGCTGTCGTGAAGGCAGTGCTCACCAGAGCTAAAGAGGCTTTCCCTCCCGCTGACTAGCATCCATCTGTCTTTATTCTATTGTCCAATCAATCTGCGGGGACATAGACTTAAGGGTCCATGTCCTCCTTAGATGATTTCTTTTTACTATCCACCCTACCCCCGAATAGCTTGGGGCCATCGGGAATAATATTATCGGCTCTACCTTCGATTTCCATGGCACGACGCATGGATTTCGGCCCAAATGCCGGCCGTCCCGGCGAAAGAATCCAGGCATACAGATGTGGCAGTTTCGTTTTTTCCAGCAGCAGCACCAGAAAAGAAGTGAACACTATACTGAACAGGACAACGCCGTAGGTGATGTTCTTAATCGTTTCGCCGCCCATGACTTCCTGTTGAAGCGGTATACTGGCTAAAACCACCGCCGCCAGACCCTTGGGCACCATGACGGCCATAACCGAAACATCTTTCGGTGCAATTGCCCCCTTGACAGATAATTTTACCGCCGGCAGCCGGAGGATAAAGGCCACAGCCGTAAGCACAACGCCGACGGTAATTAACCACCCGCTTATCAGTTCCAGGGATATGCCGAGATAAACGAAGAAGAATGTTTTCAGGAGAAAGGCTACTTCGCTGAAAAATATCCTCTCTGTCTGATTAAGACCGACTGGCTCCTTTACCGTCAGCGTTTTAAAAAACGGGAACCGGATTGTCTCGATATTACCAATCGTCACCCCGAAGGCAAGGGCAGCAATAGCGCCGCTAAAACCCATCGACTCAACAATGCCGAAGATAACGAACACAAAAGCCGGTGTGGTGAATATGGCGTTTTTAATGGCATGTATCCTGTTCAGCAGGACCGACCAGATGAGCGCGCCAATTACGCCAAACACCAGGGCGACGAGAAAAGAAGCAATAAGGTCGCCGGATACCCTGGCAATTTCAAACTCTCCAAGCGTATACGCCTGCACCAGCGCTATGGTAATCACGATGCTCAGGACGTCATTCACCGATGACTCCACCGAAAGCAGCGTCTGGGTCTCTTCCCGTATTCTAAGCTGCCGTACCAGAGGAATAACGACCGTCTCTGAAGTGGAACCTACAATGGCACCCAAGATGAAGGCGGGCAGAACCTCCAGGTCGGTGAGCCAGATGGCAAACCCGGCCACCACTACCATAGTCGAAAAGAAGCTGAGGGGAGCGAGAATCATGGCGCCACGAATCGCTGAACGCAGCATCGACAGTCTTAAAGCAATGCCGCTCTCAAAAAGTATGATAATCAGGGTAATGGTGGTAAAAACGGGGCCGACAACCCCGAAGACCGGCGGCGATGCCAGACCAAATACAGGACCGACGCAGATTCCTATGACAATCAGCAGGATGACATCGGGAATCCTGGTACGGCTGAATATCCCCGTAAACAAATGTGCCAGAAACACCAGTATGCCAACAAAAGCGATTGCCTGAGCGACACTCTGCACGGGCAGCTACTCCATAATTCAGATTTATCCTGGTGAATTATGGCATCAGGCAGGCTAAAGTTCAAGCTGATTGGTTCACTTCATTTAAATATCCCCTATTTTGGTCCGATCAGTGGCTTGCCTCACCACACCCCCCGCCCCATCTTTGATATCTATTCCCACCCGCCGCCCTCGCATCATCCATGGCTAATCCCATAAATATTCCCCACCAGTCTCCCCCTTTGAAAAAGGGGGATTAAGGGGGATTTTTAACGGGGAAGAAGGGAGTGGGGCGTAACCTTTACGGACTAAGCCGCGGAAGACACGAGGGTGGGCTTGCCTTCGCTGAAGCTTTAGCGCAAGCAGGCCTGGGTGGGAAAGCAAAACAGGCGATTTGGGGGCTTGGGGTGGGCAAAAGAAAAAGGTGATTAGCCTGCGTAGAGCAGTGCCAGCCCCTCTTCAAAAAAATTCCCTCTCTAAGCCCAGGGTTAAAGGAGGTGGCGTCCTCACTCAAATATCCATGGTACTGGCCTTTATGTACAATATTGCAATGAGCAGGATTCCCATTGTAAAAATTCCCCCTTCCTTTCCCAAAGGAAGGGGGTTAGGGGGATAGATTAATAAGGCCACAGTGAGTACAGAATCGGAATTACCAAAATAATTATTTTGCTTTATTTTATACCCTCTTATTTGCACCCTATAACCAGGGATTAAACTTGACATCTGGCAAAACAAGTGGTAGAAAAAGCTTGTAAAACAGGAATACGCTAATGTCTATCCCGCTTTATCGAGATTTTAGGTATGAAGAACATAAAAAGAACCAACAAACAGCTCATTATGAAGGTTGATGAACTCAGCCGAAGCCTGCTGGAAAACGCACCATGTCCGATAACTGCTATCAACCCGGATACTTCCCTGAAATACGCCAACCCGGCCTTTGAAAGGCTGACTGGTTTCTCTCTGCCTGAGATTGTCGGCAGGCAGGCTCCATATCCATGGTGGCCGGAAGAAACTTGGGCTAAAAGACTCCCCGACCTGAAAAAACTCATGGCAGGCGCTAACAAAACAATAGATCAGACTATCCAGAACAAGAACGGGGAACGCTTTCTGGTTCAGTTAAACATGGTACGGGTAGTTGAAAAGGGAACATTCAAGTACCATCTGGCATACTGGCTCGACATCACCGAGCGTAAGCAGGCGGAGGAGGCACTTTTAGAGAGTGAAGAAAAATACAGAACGCTGGTTGAAGACGCTCTCATTGGCATCATAAATGTGGATCTTAGCGGTAAAATCACCTATGTTAATAACACCATTATACATGATACTGGTTATTCACGGGAGGAACTGATTGGCAAGAATGCTTTCCGGCTTGGCCTGTTTACCAGTGAAATGATAAAGGTCCTGAGAAAGCGGATGAAGGAAAAACTGACAGGACAACCTCCGGGCCTTTTGCAGTTGCAGTTCAAATGTAAGGACGGCAGATGGATATGGCTACAGATAAGAGGCAAGGTTATCCGGAAGCATAATATCCCGGTCGGTATACAGATAATCGGAGAGGAAATCACCGAGCGCAAGCTAGCCGAGGAGTTAATACGTACTCAGGTCGAGGTCGCTAAGAATATGGCAGAGGGTGCTTATATTGTCGGGCTCCATGATGTCATAATTCGATGGACCAGTCCCAGATTTGAAGCTATGTTTGGCTATGAACCCGGCGAAATGATTGGGAGGCATGCCTCTATTGTTAACGCACCTACCGACCTGACTCCCAAGCAAAGAGCCGACCAAATCATGGAAGTCATACGCAGAACGGGGGAATGGCATGGGGAGGTTAATAACATCAAGAAAGACGGGACACCGTTCTGGTGCCACGCCAGCGTCTCCACCTTTACTCATCCCGAGTATGGAGAAGTCCTGCTTGCTGTCCATACAGATATCACCGAGCGCAAGCAGGCGGAGGAAAGAGTCAGCCACCTGAACCTCACACTAAAGTCCATCCGCAATATCAACCAGTCGATTACAAGGGAAAAAGACCGCAGCAAGCTGCTCAGAAACGTCTGTAAAAACCTTGTCGATACGCAGAGTTGCTTTTATGCCTGGGTTGCTTTATTTGACGAATCATTGAAGCTACTTGAGTATGCCGAATCCAATATAGGCGAAGACTTCTTGCGCATACTTGAACAGTTACAGGGAGGGGTACTGCCGGTGTGCGCTCAGAAAGCGCTGGCGCAATCAAAAGTAGTAGTCATCAAAGACACGCATTCTAACTGCCGTGAATGCCCCCTCGCCGGTAAAACCAATAGCCGTGCAAGATTATCCGTACGACTGGAACATGAGGGAAAGACCTATGGTATCTTATGCGCCGCCGTTCCCCTGCATGTCATATCTGACAGTGACGAGTTAACACTATTCCAGGAAGTCGCCAATGATATCGCCTTTGCCCTGCATGACATGGAACTGGAAGAGGAAAGCAAAAAATCGGAGGAAAAAAACAGGGTGATATTGGAAAGAGCCCTGGACGGTTTCTGCATCGTAAACCTAAAGGGCAAATTCCTCGAAGTAAACAATTCGTATTGCCGGATGGTGGGCTATACGCGGGAAGAACTGCTCAGCATGTCTCTATGGGACATTGAAGCCGCTGAAAAACCCGAAGATATAGCTCCTCACATCCAAAAAGTCATGAAGCAAGGCCATGAGCTCTTTGAGACACGGCACAGATGTAAAGACGGCACGGTAATCGATATTGAGGCAGGTGCCAATTATCTCGATTTGGATGAAGGGCAAATATTCGTCTTCTTCCGGGACATCACCGAACGCAAGAAGGCAGAGGAAGCTTTGCGGGAGTCGGAGGAATTCAGTACCAGCCTGCTGGAAAACTCACCAGACCCGATCGTCGTTATTAACCCGGATACGTCAATAAGATATATAAATCCGGCATTTGTAAACCTGACCGGTTTCTCTCTCGCTGAGATCATTGGCAAAAAATCCCCATACCCCTGGTGGACCGAGGAAACACTGAAGAAAACAACCAGAGACCTGAAGGGGGCTATGCATAAGGGGGCGAAAGGACTTAAGGAACTATTTCAGAAAAAGAGTGGGGAGCGCTTCTGGGTTGAGATAACTTCGGCACCAGTAATAAGCGATGGCAAGTTCAAATACTACATGTCAAACTGGGTGGACATCACCGAGCGCAAGCATGCGGAGGAGGCTTTGCGGGAGTCGGAGGAAAAATTCTCCAAAGCCTTCCGTTCCAGCCCCGATAGAATTATCATCACCACACTTGACGATGGCAGATTCGTTGATGTTAATGACAGCTACATCCGCTATACCGGTTATTCCCGCGAAGAAGTCATCGGGCACACCACGCGCGAGTTGGGTTCCTGGCCTAATCCAGAGTACCGCGAAAGGATAGTCAGGAAACTGAAAAAAGAAGGCCGGGTTTCCAACGAGGAAGTCCATTTACGAATTAAGTCAGGCGAAATACGCACATCGCTCTTCTCGGCCGAGCCAATATATATTGGTGAGAAACCGTGCATGATATCTGTGGCGACGGACATCACCGAGCGCAAGCAGGCGGAGGAAGCGCTAAGTGAAAGTGAGCGTAAATATCGGGACCTAGCGGAGAGCATCTCAGACGTCTTCTTTGCCTTTGATAAAGACCTGAGATATACCTATTGGAACAGGGCTTCTGAAGAGCTTACCGGTGTTTCCGCCCAAGATGCCCTTGGAAAACACCTTTATGATGTTTTTAAGGATGATGAAGCAACAAAAAAAACCGAAAAGGCATACCGCCGGGCCTTAAGGACAAAAAAATCCCAGCACTTTATTAGTCATTATGAGCTTAACGGTAAAGAGTATTTCTTTGAAATCAGCGCCTATCCTTCCAAAGATGGCCTCTCTGTTTTTACCAAAGACATCACCGAGCGCAGGCAGGCGGAGGAGGCACTGCGGGAGTCGGAGGAGAAATTCTCCAAAGCCTTCCGTTCCAGCCCTGATATAATCTCTATCACCACATTAAAAGAAGGCAGGTATATTGAAGTCAATGACAGCTTCACCGAAATCACCGGCTACAATCGCCAAGAGGTAATTGGCCGAACCACAAAGGAACTCAACACCTGGGCGCGGGCAGGGGAACGTGACCGAATGATACGGATGTTATTGGAAAATGGCAGGTTCCGTAATGAAGAGTTTGTTACACGGTCAAAGCCGGGGAAGATACATACAATGTCGATCTCAGCCGAGATAATTGATATTGGTGGTGAACCCTGCATAATCTCGGTGTCTACCGATATTACCGAGCGCAAGCGGGCCGAAGAAAGACAACGCGAGTCGGAGAACCTGAGGGAGCTGGACAGGCTGAGAACGGAACTGCTGGCTAACATCTCCCATGAACTGCGTACGCCGCTGGCCAGCATCAAGGGTTTTGCCACGGTACTGCTGGAGTATGAAGATAAATTGAAGCGCGCCGAGAAAAGAGAGTACCTGGAGACAATTGACAAGAATACCGACCGTCTTGTCGAGCTCATAGAGCAGTTACTTGACATGTCCCGCCTGGGAGTCGGCATGCTGTCGATAGAGAAGGTCCCCACCAGCATCAGCAAACTGTTTCAGGAGGTGATTGCCGAGGTCCAGGTCAGGGCGCCTGCCCACCGGTTTACATCAGACCTGCCGGCGAAATTGCCCATGGCGCATATTGACGCCAGACGCATCCGCCAGGTTCTGGACAACCTCCTTAATAACGCCATTAAACACTCCAGGGCTGGCACTGAAGTAACAATATCCGCCCGTAAAAAGGGAGACGAGATACTGGTTACCGTCACTGACCAGGGGGTTGGTATACCTAAAAAGGACCTGCCGCGAGTATTTGAACGTCTCTTTTTCTCCAGGAAAAGGCATATATCGGGAACGTCAGGCGCCGGACTGGGATTATCCATTTGCAAAGGACTGGTCGAGGCGCACGGCGGCAGAATCTGGATAGAAAGCGAAGAAGGCAGGGGAACCACATGTTTCTTCACCTTGCCGATATATCAAAGGCCAGGTAACGACCATGGCAAAAAAGGATGAGGCTAAAACGGTTTTATGTGTTGATGATGAGACTGATATCCTAGTATTTGCCTGCCGTGTTTTTGAGCTTGAGGGATACCGCTGTCTCCAGGCGGCAACAGGTGATGAGGCCTTCAGAGCCATAAAAAATCATGAGGTTGACCTCGTGGTGCTGGACCTGAGACTGGCCGAAAATGATGGCTGGTCGATAATGGAACAGATAAAAAGTAACCCGGAGACCTCAGCGATTCCGGTAATTATATGTACCGCCTCCTTTGGGGAACCCCAGAGAGAACGCGCCCTTAACATGGGCGCTGCCGACTACCTGGTCAAGCCATTAAGTGCGGCTGCCCTGAGGGATGCCGTCGCCCGTGCCCTGAGCAAAAAGAAATAACGGTCCAGAATTCAGAATTTCCCCTCTAACATTTTATAGGTATCAGCCAGGGCTTGCGGTACCACCCGCAAATCAGAAATCACCGGTACATAATTGGTATCCCCCTGCCAGCGCGGCACGATATGGCTGTGGAAATGGTCTTCTATGCCCGCCCCGGCCACCTTGCCTATATTCGCTCCTATATTGAAGCCGCCGGGGTCAAATTCCTTTTTCAGAACCACCAGGCTCCGGTTAATCAGTTCAAAATGCTCATTCCGTTCCTCCACTGTCAGCTCTGCCAGATTCCCTGTATGCCGATAGGGAGCTACTAGCAGGTGACCGGGATTATAGGGATAGCTGTTCAGCATGATAAAGTTCTTTTCCCCCCGGTAGAGTATGTAATTCTGCACATCCTTATCTTCACTGGGTTTCTCGCACAGAATGCACCCGCCGGGTTTCTCTTCTAGGATATACTGAATGCGCCACGGCGCCCAGATATGCTTCATATTTATTCTCCCTGCCGGTGCTATTTTAAGCGGCAAAAGGTACCGCCGTCAACATTGTTATTCAGCCTCCCTCAGCATCGCCCAGGATGTTACGTTGCTGCCAGGCACGATGCCCTCCTCAACCACCTTAAATCCAAGATGTTCATAAATCCCTACGTTCTTTTCCGCCTGAGTCTCCAGATAGCAGGGCAGCCCCTCTTTATCGATTCTCGCAAACATAGCTCTCAACAACATGCTGGAATATCCTTTACCCTGATGAACGGGGTCGATGCCGAGTAACTGTAAATACAGGTGTGGGAAAGGCGCACAGCGTTCGTGCACCGAGTTAGAATAATTAATGTATGACCTCTGTGGAGATAGATTCTTTCTTCTAACTCTAAGCAAAGCAGACAGATCCCCGCTTCTTATATTTGCCCAAAGCGTCCTGCGGGTTCTCTTGGAAGTAAGCCACATAGCTACCCCCTCCAGATTCGTCGAGG
Source organism: uncultured Dehalococcoidaceae bacterium (assembly GCA_964588605.1). Taxonomy (GTDB): domain Bacteria; phylum Chloroflexota; class Dehalococcoidia; order Dehalococcoidales; family RBG-16-60-22; genus CAZLEY01. The sequence goes on from CAZPQB010000019.1 coordinate 16,085, forward strand.
TCGCGTAGACCTCACCATACAGAACACCATAACGGAGCAGCGATTGAAAGGAGTGAACTCCCTTTTTCATCCTTTCGGACGCATCAGGATAGAAATAAACCATTAGCGGATAGTCCCGAAATGCCCTGGCAAGCATCTCCGCCGCCGGTTTTGCCCGGTCTCTGGCTAAACGGACAAGGTTGTTTAAATCTGGTGCCATAATAATTGCCTCCCGCCTTTTTTATCTTCTCTCACCTGACACCCCATACGGGGCGCTTAAGAGGGGCGAAGCCCCTCTTTTATTAATTCCCCTTCCCCTTAAAATACTCCCTTACACCCTTGCCAAAGGGGAAGGGGACACAGGGGATAGGGTCACCTCTACCTAAATTCCCAGCCCCCGCCACAAAACCCCCATTTTCTCATTAATCCTACCTCTCTCCTGTGAAACCTCGTCAGGATATATTGTAAATGGAGAGTTTAAGAGAGGCTTCGCCTCTCTTTATTTAATTCCCCCTCTCCTGTCCTTCTTTGAAGGATCTTGTCAGTATATATTGTAAATGAAGAGTTCAAGAGAGGCTTCGCCTCTCTTTATTTGATTCCCCCTCTCCTGTGAAACCTCGTCAGGATATATTGTAAATGGAGAGTTCAAGAGAGGCTTCACCTCTCTTTCTTTAATTCCCCCTCTCCTGTGAAACCTCGTCAGGAGAGGGGGACCAAGGGGGTGAGGTAGAAACCATTCCCCCTTCACTCTTAAAATATGACAAAAGCCCCACTTTCTCCATAATTGTTTCCCCCAAACAAATCAAACCACAAAAAGTCAACCCCTTTATGTCACAATTTCACGCCTGACCCCTCTCTCCCCCACCACCCACCACAGATCCCTCACTTACCATAACTCGAAAAACAATTCAAAGCTAACCACGAAGAAATTGTTTCCCGTATATTTTATATCGCTTTTATCTCGTCTTATCAGTTGGTATCCAAAACTAGCTGAGCCCCTCTTCCCTCCCAATATCATAATTGGTCCTATACTTGAATATATGCTATAATCAATTCTGAACAAGTAAGAAGGATACCATAATGGCTGACAAACCTGATAAACCCCTCAAAGACCTCCAGACCTTTATTGAGAACGTCAATAAAAAAGACAAACCCAACGGTAGAAGGATTCGATTTGCCTTTATAAAGCGTAAGAGAAAGAACTAGGCGAATACGACCTCATTTGATATCTTTCCTCTTCACCCCAAATGGATTCTTATCAGAAAAATCGGGTAAGTAAATTCTCGGTGAAGCCATCCCCTGCAACCAGCCGTTAACGATACCCAGTCTTTCCACCAGCTTGACTACCTCATCATACTCCTCAGGCAATATTTTCCTGTTTAGTTCTCTGTACTTATGAGCCCGATGCGCTGGATAATACTGCGACGTGATGCTAACCGCAACCTCAGGCGAAACTTTGCTTACCAGCCATCTAAGCGAGTCCTCGCTGCCAGCAATCCCGCTGGGGAGTATCAGATGCCTTATGATCAGTCCTTTTTGCGCAATGCCGTTTTCATCCACCCCAAGGTTGCCCACCTGCCGGTACATCTCCTTAATAGCTGTACGGGAGCTATCCGCATAATGACGCACCCGCGAGTACTTCCTTCCCATCTCGTTCGAGGCATAGCGTAAATCGGCCAAGTAAACGCTCATAATACCATCGAGCTCACGTAGAGTTTTCAAGGAATCGTAGCTGCTAGTGTTATAGACCAGCGGCAGCCGGAGTCCCATCGGTACCGCCTCCAGAACAGCACGTACAATCTGGGGCACGAAGTGCGACGGTGTCACTAGATTGATATTGTGGCACTTAAGTTCATCCTGAAGATAGAGCATACGCTCCGCCAGCACATAAGTGCTTACTTCATAGCGGTGTTGGTTTTCCGGGTCCTGGCTTATCTGGTGGTTCTGGCAGTAGACACACCGCATATTGCAGTTGCCGAAGAAAATAGTGCCCGACCCGCGGCTCCCTGAAAGCACTGGTTCCTCGCCGTGATGAGCGCAGACCGACGAAACAATCGGGAGGTAGCCGGAATTACAGGAACCCACCTTCCCCTTGAGTCGTTGAGCACCACATTCCCTTGGACAGATATCACACTCAGCCAACCGTGCTTCGAGCTTCTCGGCACGGCGTTCAAGCTCCCCCGAATGATATAAAGCAATGTATCCCGGCTCTACTGTTCTCATGACGCTCGGCGCTTAACCTCAAGTTTCAACCTGTTGACTCCAACAATATCCACTTCTTCACCAGTATCTACATCGCCATCGGGGCATTCCGCCTGCCAGTACTCACCGCTTACCTTGATGATGAGATCTGACGTAGGTGATTCCACGACCTCACCAACCATACCTATCATACCCTCCGAACCAGTTAGCTTCCTCTGGCGTAAACTGGGTACCACCGCGCGGTGTACTATAAAACTCGAGCTACCGATAACGAGACCGATGACTATCATAACCAATACGGGAATTTTCACATTAAGTAACCACAGCACCAGAAAGACCAGTGCCAGTGCGGCCACATCATCCAGGAGTGCTATAAGGACAATCAGCCAAGTTTTCATCGCTGCCTGTTCAGACTTCTTCTCCACCGTCCATCAACTCTATGTATATTAATATGGCGACTTAAGCAAATACCCTTCAAGCTATTAGGATGACTTGTGCAGTTTATCAAGTGTGACGTCAATCCAGCTCAGGTAGCAGACTGATACAGAACATGAACTTTAAATCGGTCAGGTCGAGAATACGATAACTGGAGAGGATAGTGCCTCTGGTTTGCTTATCCACATTAAAAGCCTGTTAACGAAAGTCGTTATTTCTGCTGCTTCTGTATTTTGGACCAGGTGTCCCGTAAAGATACTACCCGATTGAATACCAATTTCTCTTGAGACGAATCGGGGTCTACGCAAAAATAGCCCAGCCTTTCGAACTGGTACCGACTCTCGGGTGAGGCACCGGCAAGGCTGGGTTCAACCCAGCACGATGTCAATACCTCAAGCGAATTTGGATTTAAATAAGTCATAAAATCAGTCCCATCTTCTACGTCCGTAGGGTCTTCCTTGCTGAACAGGTGTTCATACAAACGCACTTCAGCTTCCAGTGCATGTTCGGCCGAAACCCAGTGTAACGTTGATTTGACCTTGCGTCCATCCAAGGAATCACCACCCCGCGTGGCTGGATCATAAGTGCAGTGGACCTCAACCACCTCTCCACTCTTTTCATCTTTAACCGCATTCACGCAGGTAATGAAATACGCGTACCTTAGCCTTACCTCACGGCCCAGCACCAGACGGAAGTACTTCTCCGGGGCTTCTTCGCGAAAATCCTCCTGTTCAATATAAAGAACACGTGAAAAAGGCACCTTTCGTGTCCCAGCGGTGGGGTCCTCGGGGTTATTTACCGCATCGAGTTCTTCCACTTGGCCTTCCGGGTAGTTATCAATTACCAGACGCAGTGGATGCAGCACTCCCATAACACGTGGCGCCCCTTTGTTTAAATCCTCGCGAAGGCAGTGCTCTAGAAAGGCAATATCAACAGTACTGTTTGTCTTGGCCACGCCCGTACGCCGGCAGAAGTTTCTAATAGCCTCCGGTGTGTAGCCACGTCGGCGTAAACCTGATAGGGTCGGCATACGCGGGTCGTCCCATCCACGTACGAACCCTTCCTGTACCAGTTTCAGCAGCATCCGCTTGCTCATCACAGTATAATTCAGATTGAGTCTAGCGAACTCGATCTGCTGAGGATGATAGACGTCCAGCTCATCCAAAAACCAGTCATACAGGACACGGTGGTCTTCAAATTCCAGTGTACAGATAGAATGGGTAATCCCTTCGATGGAGTCCTCAAGGCCGTGTGCCCAGTCGTACATCGGATAGATGCACCATTTATCACCCGTGCGCGGGTGCGCAGCGTGCAGAATGCGATACATGACCGGGTCACGCATATTCAAGTTGGGAGAGGCCATATCAATCTTCGCCCGAAGAACACGTGAGCCATCCGGGAATTCCCCGGCCCGCATGCGTTTAAATAAATCAGTGTTTTCCTCTATTGGACGCTCTCGATAGGGGCTATGTTTGCCCAGATCAATTAAGGTACCACGATAATCTCTGATTTCCCCCGCACTCAGCTCATCGACATAAGCTTTGCCAGCCTTTATAAGTTGCATAGCGTATTCATACATTTGCTCAAAGTAGTCCGAGGCGTAGTACAACCGGTCCTCCCAGTCGAATCCCAGCCAGCGTATATCCCGTATGATTGAGTCGATATACTCCTGTTCTTCCTTGATAGGGTTGGTGTCATCGAAGCGTAAATTGCAGAGGCCATTGAATTCTCTGGCGATGCTGAAATTTATATAGATGGCTTTAGCATGCCCGATGTGTAGATAGCCGTTAGGTTCCGGTGGAAACCGGGTATGTACCCGGCCGCCGTACTTATTTGTCCGGAGGTCTTGATGGATAATGTCCCGGATAAAATCATGTGCAGGTTTAGAATTGTCTGAGGTCATATAGTCTCCTGATGATCTCCCCTTCTGTCTTACGAATATCAGTTGCTGCCCAATTTGGCTATCGCAACCGTAATCCTATTCAAACATCTTTCTTTACCCAGCACTTCCATTGTATCAAATAGTGGAGGGGTAGCACTACGACCGGTAGTAGCTGCTCGAAGCAGGCCGAAAAGTTGCCCGGCCTTGAGTCCTAAATCCCCGGCGAGATGCCGAAGCGCATCTTCCAATAAATCATGGTCAAAGCTCTTTAGAGTAGATAGTCTTTCTTCGGCGGCTTTCAATGCTTCCAGTGTGGTTTCTACAATCATCTTCTTGCCTATTAGTATTGAAGCTTCATATTCCGGCGTATTTATAAAGAAGAAATCGGCATAGGTAGCCGCTTCTGCCAGAGTATTTATCCGCTCCCGTATCAAGGGCATTACCCGCCTTACATAGTCTCTATCCAGCGGCCGCTTCACTTCAGGTGGCAAACCTTTCTCAAGAAAAGGGAGAGCCCTCTCTGTCAGGTCTTCTATATTGAGGTCACGGATATATACTCCGTTCATCCAGTCGAGTTTCTCACGGTTGAAAACAGCGCCGGAACTGCCGATTCTCTCCAGCGAGAAGTAATCGATAAGCTCCTGACGGGACATAATTTCCGTCCTGTCGTCCAGCGACCAGCCGATTAGAGCGAGGAAGTTGAGCATCGTCTCCGGCAGGTAACCCTGCTCACGGTAGTCCAGTATGGAGACGGAGCCATGCCGCTTGCTCAGCTTGGCGCGGTCAGGCCCGAGAATCATTGGATGGTGGACGTAGTTCGGTGGGTTTAGTCCCAAAGCTTGATACAGCAGCAAATGGCGGGGCGTACTGGATATCCACTCCTCAGCCCGGATAACATGGCTGATGGCCATGGCATTATCATCGACAACATTGGCCAGGTGATAGGTCGGGTAGCCGTCCGATTTCAGCAGAACAAAGTCATCAATTGTTTCATGTTCAAAGACGATATCGCCGTATATCAGGTCATTAAACTGCGTTTTCCCCTCAAGCGGCACCTTGAAGCGTACCACTGGAATGATACCTTCAGATTCCTTCTTTGCCCTTTCCTTGGAGTTAAGGTCGCGGCAGTGACGGTCGTAGCCTAATGACTGCTTGCGCTGCGCCTGCTCCTTCCGCATCTCCTCAAGGCGTTCGGAGGAGCAGTAGCAATAATAGGCGTCTCCCTGCGCCACGAGGCGCTCGGCGGCTTTCCGGTA
>CAZPQB010000020.1:0-4854 GCA_964588605.1 uncultured Dehalococcoidaceae bacterium
GATGACGACTAAGAAAGTTGCGGAGGTTTTAGGTGACAGAAGCAAAGCCGAGCAGCAATAATCAGCACACAATCTTTGTTTGCCAGGGAACAGGCTGCGTATCGGGTAAGTCAGTTGAAATAACCGAGGCTCTGGAAAAAGCCGTGGCAGAGTTTGGTTTACAAGGAATTAAGGTGGACTATACGGGCTGTCATGGCTTCTGCGAACAGGGGCCTGTTGCCTTTGTTGAGCCGGAAGATATCTTCTACACGCATGTCAGCGTTGACGATGTCCAGGAGATTGTGGAATCTCATTTCCGGGACGGGCAGCCGGTAGAGCGCCTCTTTTATAAAGACCCCGTAACCGGTGAGGCCGTGCCGCATTTTAAGGACATTAAATTTTACAGCAAGCAACAGCGTATTATACTCCGCAACTGCGGGCGCATCAACCCGGAGAAAATCGAAGATTACATGACTACGGGAGGCTACCAGGCGCTGCCCAAGGTCCTGGAAGAAATGACTCCCGAGCAGGTCATTGACGAGCTTAAGCGTTCCGGCCTGCGGGGACGCGGCGGGGCCGGCTTTCCTACCGGCATGAAGTGGGAGTTCTGCCGCAATGCCCCCGGCGACCAGAAATACATGATATGCAACGCCGATGAGGGCGACCCCGGCGCTTTTATGGACCGTAGTACCATGGAGGGCGACCCCCACACGGTAATCGAAGGGATGACCATCGCCGCCTACGCTATAGGCGCCTCCGAAGGCTATATATACATCAGGGCGGAATACCCACTGGCCGTAAAGCGCGTCAGGCTCGCCCTCAAGCAGGCTGAAGAAAAGGGGTTTCTCGGCCAGAACATACTGGGCTCCGGTTTCAGCTTTCACATCCACGTGAAAGAAGGCGCCGGCGCCTTTGTCTGCGGCGAAGAAACGGCGCTGATGGCGTCCATCGAGGGGAAACGGGGTATGCCCCGCTCCCGTCCCCCGTTTCCGGCAACCTCGGGATTATGGGGAAAACCGAGCAACATCAATAATGTAAAGTCGCTGGCCACCGTGCCGGTAATCATAACCATGGGCGCCGACTGGTATGCTTCAACGGGCACCGAGAAAAGCAAAGGGACGTGTGTCTTCGCCCTTACAGGAAAAATCGCCAACAGTGGCCTGATTGAAGTACCCATGGGTATACCGCTTCGCGAGATTATCTACGAAATCGGGGGCGGTATCCCCGGGGGCAAGAAGTTCAAAGCCGTCCAGACCGGCGGGCCTTCGGGCGGCTGCCTGCCTGCCGACTACCTCGACCAGTCAGTCGACTACGAGTCGCTGACGGCGGCCGGTTCGATGATGGGCTCAGGCGGCATGGTGGTCATGGACGAAGAGACCTGCATGGTGGATATCGCCCGCTATTTCCTCTCCTTCACCCAGGCTGAGTCGTGCGGCAAATGCGTCCCCTGCCGCGTGGGCACCAAGCAGATGCTGGATATACTGGAGAGAATCTGCGCCGGCGAAGGCCGACCCAACGATATCGACCTGCTCCAGGAACTGGGTGAACAGATTAAAGCCGGGGCTCTATGCCAGCTTGGTCAGACAGCGCCCAACCCTGTCCTGACGACACTCCGCTACTTCCGGGACGAATATGAGGCCCACATCAACGAGAAGCGGTGCCCCGCCCTTTCCTGCGCCCGTTTGATTTCATTCTATATTATGCCCGACAAGTGCCAGGGCTGCGGTATCTGCGCCCGCGAATGCCCGACCGAGGCTATACGGGGCGGTAAGCGAATGGTACACATCATCGACCAGGAGAAATGCGTGAAATGCGGCACCTGCCTTGAGGTCTGCCCGCCACGTTTCAACGCCGTAGTCAAGGTCTCCGGGGAGGAGATAGAGGTTCCCAGCGAGCCGGTCCCGGTAATGGCTGAAAAACAGTAAATGGTTATAGCCAACTCCCGGAATAAGTGAACCTGGCATGGAAAAGATAACTGTAACCATCAATGGCCAGGAGATTAAGGCCACCAGAGGGATGACCGTGCTCGAGGCTGCACGGTCGGCCGATATTTACATCCCCACCCTCTGCTACCACCCCGACCTGGAATCATACGGAGGCTGCCGCCTCTGTGTCGTTGAAATAGAAAAGATGCGTGGACTTCCCACCGCCTGTACCACGCCCGTCACCGACGGGATGGTGGTGACCACAGAATCGCCAGCTATCAATAAAGTGCGCCGTATGGCGCTGGAACTGATATTGAGCACCCACCCCTGCGACTGCCTCGAGTGCCACCGCCGGGAGCGCTGCGGACCCTATGATATATGCCTCCGCCATGTCGCGGTAACTGACCGCTGTGTTGTCTGTCCATCCAACGGAAACTGCGAGTTACAGAAAGTAGTCGACTACCTGGGTGTCCATGAAGTGCATGTCAGCAAGGATACCAGGACAGTCCCTATTGATACTTCCAATCCTTTCTTCGACATTGACCGCAACCGGTGTATTCTCTGCGCCCGCTGCGTGCGTGCCTGCAAGGAGATAACCGGTGTCGGCGCCATAGATATGGCCTACCGCGGCTACTCCATGAAGGTAGCTACTTTTGGCGACACTCCCCTGATAGACTCAATCTGCCGCTCCTGCGGCGAGTGTATGGTACGCTGCCCGGTGGGTGCCCTGACGCCAAAGGAAACCGTCCGCCCGGAACGGGAAGTTAAAACCATCTGCCCATACTGCGGTATCGGCTGCCAGATGTACCTGGGCATCAAGGACGAAAAGATAGTCTGCGTCCGCGGCGATGAAGACGGACCGGCCAACCAGGGACGCCTCTGTGTAAAGGGCCGCTTCGGTATCGCCGGGTTTGTCAACCACCCCGAACGCCTGACCACCCCACTGGTCAGGAAGAACGGACAACTTGAAGAGGTGTCATGGGAGGAAGCCCTCGCCATAGTCGCGGAGAAACTGGGAAATTACAGCGGAGATGAAGTAGGGGTAATTTCCTCAGCCAAATGCACCAACGAAGACAACTACGTTATGCAAAAGTTCGCCAGGGCGGTGCTGGGCACCAATAACATAGACCACTGTGCCCGCCTCTGACACGCCCCCACCGTGGCCGGTCTGGTCACAACCTTCGGCAGCGGAGCCTCGACCAACTCCATAAAAGATATGAACTACGCCAGGTGCATCCTGGCTATCGGCACCAATACTACCGAGGCCCACCCGATAATCGGCATGAACATCCGGAAGTCCGTCCGCCAGGGCACTACCCAGCTTATCGTCGCCAATCCTCTGGAGATTGACCTCGTGCGTGATGCCGACCTGTGGCTTCAGCACCGCGCCGGCACCGATGTCGTATTGCTGATGGGGATGATGAAAATAATCGTCGACGAAGGGCTGATGGACGCCGAATTCATCGAGGAGCGGTGCGAGAACTACGATTTCTTCAAGGATTCTCTTAAGAATTACCCTCTGGACTTCGTCGAGAGCGTCACCGGCGTGCCCGGCGAAAAGATAGCCAAGGCCGCCCGCATGTATGCCACCAGCAGTCCGGGCAGCATTATCTATACCATGGGTATCACGCAGCACACCCACGGTACGGATAACGTCATGGCGGTCGCCAATCTGGCCATGCTCACCGGCAATATCGGTATGCCCGGCGCCGGGGTAAACCCGCTGCGTGGTCAGAACAATGTCCAGGGTGCCTGCGACCTGGGTGCCCTCCCCAATGTCTACACTGGCTACCAGTCCGTCAGCAATGAGGTTCTGAGGGAGAAGTTCGAGGTAGCCTGGGGATGCAAGCTGAATCCAGAACCGGGGAAGACACTTACCGAGATTGTCCCCGCCGCACATGAGGGACAGATTAAGGCTATTTACCTCATGGGCGAGAATCCTTACCTGAGCGACCCTGACGCCACTCACGCCCGCGAGGCATTCCAGAGACTGGACTTCTTCGTTGTCCAGGACATCTTCCTTTCGGAGACTGCCGGGATGGCTGACGTGGTCCTGCCAGCGACGACTTTTGCCGAAAAGGACGGCACCTTCACCAATACCGAGCGCCGGGTGCAGAGGGTGAGAAAGGCTATCGAACCCGTGGGCAACAGCCGTCCCGACTGGTGGATAACCTGCCAGATTGCGCAGCATATGGGAGCCACAGGTTTTGACTTTAACCATCCTTCGCAGATTATGGATGAGATTGCCGATGTTACCCCCAGCTACGGCGGCATTAACTACGGTCGTCTGGAGACAGGGAGTCTACAGTGGCCCTGCCCCACCGAAGACCACCCGGGTACACCCATTCTCCATACCGACCTTTTCTCCCGGGGCAAGGGGCACTTCGTACCGCTGGTATATAAGCCGTCCGCAGAGCTCCCCGATGAAGAATACCCGCTGGTGCTCACCACCGACCGCAGCCTGTTCCAGTTCCATACGGGCACGATGACCCGAAAGGTAAAAGGCCTCAACGTTCTACGGGGCGAAGAACTGGTGGAGATGAATCCCCAGGACGCCGAAGCCCTGGACATTGAAGACGGCGAGATAGTCCAGATAATCTCGCGCCGGGGTGAGATAAGCGCCAGAGCCAGAGTTACCGAGTCCTCACCGCCGGGCACCGTCGCCATGACCTTCCACTTTGCCGAGAGCCCGACCAACGAGCTGACCAACCCGGCCCTCGACCCGGTGTCGAAAATACCTGAATACAAGGTATGCGCGGTGAAAATCAGGAAGGGCGGCAAAATAGCCGCCAAAGTGGCCTGAGGAAGATAGAAATCAGGGTAGACCCGCGCCGGGGACATCCACTTCCACTATCTCCACGCGGCCACTGTCTCTGGCTGCGCCAGGTTGATTTGCTGCCGAGGTGAGCACGAAAAGCGTGCGGCGGTCCGGGCCGCCAAGCATACAGGC
>CAZPQB010000020.1:4954-21333 GCA_964588605.1 uncultured Dehalococcoidaceae bacterium
CCGTGAGCCGTGCGCCAAACGTCTCGGCTACTATCAGTGTGCGCCCGTCAGGGGTGATAACGGTCCCGTTCGGGAACAACATTTCATCAGCGACAATGCGTGCATCACCATCTGGCGTGACCATTATTATCTCAGCTGGTGCGAATGGTTGTTTACCGAGAAAATCGAAGCCAAAGTGCCCGATATAAGCGCGCCCGTGTTTGTCGACGACCATATCATTACAGCAATATTGTGTAAGCCCACTCAGGTCGGCGACTTCGGTAAGCCCTCCGGGGTCAAGTCTCAGCAGCCGCCTGTCAGTCATGGAAACCACCAGCAAACGCCCGTCGGGAAGCCAACCCAATCCTGAAGGCCAGCCCGGCACTTCCACAATTATCTCAGCCTTACCATCAAGGCTGACAGTCATCACCCGATGGGCAGGCATATCAGAGAGCCAGAGTTTACCATCGTGCCAGCGGGGGCCTTCTCCAAAGACCAGGCCTTCTACAAGAACTTTCATTTCAGGCTTCATGATAATTCCTCACCTTGGCAGGCAGGCTTTATTCCTCTGCGGCTATAAGCTCCGCCAGCCTGTCCAGGACCTCCTGAAGGGCATCCCATTCGCTGCCGAAGCCAGACCAGTCGCCCGCTTTAAGATTTTCCTGTGCCTGCTCATAGTGCTGGCGGGCGTGTTCAATAAGGTCGGCTACTTCAGCCGATAGGGGTTTTTCCGGCTTGGTCGGCTCTACCGGTGGCGGCGGCTCTGGCGGCACAGGTGGCTCAGGTATGGGTACGGGTATCGGCTCTGCCGTGCCGAAGATAGCCTCGATGCTGCTCATTAACGTCGACTCCATAGCTATCTGCTCACCGGCCGCCACAATAACCCGCTTCAGTTCCGGCAATCCCCCGCCCTCCGCCTGGAGAAAGACCGGCTCCACATATATATTTGACCTGCCTATGGGAATCATCAGCAGGTTGCCCCGGATAACGTTGGACCCACCCCGACCCCACAGGGCAAGCTGCTCGGTGATAACCGTGTCCTGCTGGATTCGGTTCTCAATCTGGCTGGGACCGTATACCAGGCGTTCCTTGGGGAAATGGTAAGCGAGCAGCTTGCCATAGTTATCACCATCACAGCGGGCCGCCAGCCAGCCGATGGTATTATTCTTGTTCACCGGGGTGAAGGGCAGTATCAGGAGGAACTCCTCTCTATCGCCATCGGGCAGGCGCATGATAACATAGTAGGGTTCGACAAGCAGTCCTTCACCGGCATAGACCTCCTTGGGTATAGCCCAGAGGTCTTCTTTATTATAGAAGACGCGGGCGTCACGCATATGGTAGCTCCGGTACACCTCCGCCTGAATATTGAACATGCCTTCAGGATAACGCAGGTGGACACGTAATGACTCGGGCATCTGCTCCATCGGGACGAATAAATCGGGGAAAATGGCCTGATAGGTCTGAATCAGAGCGTCGCCGGGTTCGGTGACATATAAGGTTATGCTGCCATCGTAGGCATCAATAACCGCCTTGACGCTGTTCCGGATATAGTTCAGACTGACTCCAAAGGCATTTTGCGGTTCGGAATAGGGATAGCGGTCAGTGGTGGTATAGGCATCCTGTATCCAGAACAGCCTGCCGTCAACTATCACCAGATAGGGGTCATCGTCCATCTCTAAAAAGGGTGCCAGATGATTTACCCTTTCCCTGATATTCCGATAATACAGCACCTGACTCTCAGAATCTAGCTCGCTGCTGATAAGGATATTGAGGTCACCGAATTGCCAGGCATAGGCGAACCGGCGGAAGAAACCGCCCAGTCTGACGCCACTCTTACCCTCGTAGTGGCCAAAGACATTCTCATCGCCGCTGGGATAGTCGAACTCCTGTGTTTTGGTGTTTACAATTACATATTCATTCGTCTTTTCGCCGTAGTATATCTGGGGCCGCGTTATTTCAAAATCGCCAACGGGGGGTATATCCTTTACCAGCAGATTGGGCAGCCCTTCAGGGCTGATTTCATTAACCGGACTGAGAGCGATACCATAGCCATGGGTAAACTGCAGCTTGCGGTTGACCCAGGTCTGCGCCTCCCCGGACAATTTCTCGGCGGACAGTTCACGGGCTGAAAGCATGACCTGGCGATATTCGCCATCAATGGTGTAGCGGTCGACATCTATATCATAGAAGTCATAGTAAAGGCGAATGGACTGTATCTGGTTATAGGTATCCTTTAGCGGGCGGTGGTCCCACAGCCTGATGTTGTTGATGGTTACTTCGTTCCGGGCGATATCCTGACTGGTTGGTGTTAGTTCGGCAGGAAAAGACTGCTCATCAATTCGTTTCAGGCCGAAGGCTTCCCGCGTGAAGTCGATATTATAATCGATATATGGCATTTCCCGGGCGAGTTCGCTGGGCTGCACCTGAAAACGCTGCACAAGACCAGGGAAAATTGCCCCGATAATAATGGCCGCCACTATCCACCCCCCAATACCATATAATGGCCAGCGGTAGTTACGCCGCAGCACGGCAAATAGAATGACCACCATAAGGATAACCACCACCGCCAGGAGAATCCACTGGGCTGGCAGCCTGGCATGCATATCAGCGTAGCTGGCTCCGAAGACTACCCCATGTTCGGAGAAAACCAGCTCCCAGATACCAAGCCAGTAACCCCAGGCGAAAAGTGCCAGAATAGCCATAACCAGTCCGCCGATGTGGCCCAACACCGGCCGGGTAAAGTCGAACTTGAGCCGCTGTACCCCGTGGGTGAGAAGATAGGTACCCACCGTACCAATAAGGATAACAATCAAAGCCCAAAGGAACCAGCCTCTCAGAAAATGCAGGTAAGGCAGGGAAAAAACATAGAAGCCAATCTCATTATGGAAAACCGGGTCGGTGATGCCAAAGGGCTGCCAGTTAAAGAACCGCAGGATAACCTGCCAGTTTCCCTGGGCAACCAATCCGAATATCAGGCTAAAAAAGGCTGTGACCAGAATAACATTCCACTTGATTATCCTTTGCAGTCGGCTCACGATGGCCCACGGCCAGAAATGCTGCTCAGTCTGGGGGGCCAGGCGAGTAGCCAGCACCAGGTTACCCAGGAACAAGAGGCAGAAGACGATAGCCGCCAAGAAGAAGACGAGAATTCTTGTCTTAAGGATGGTTGTGTAAACACTGCCGTAACCGAGGCTGCTGAACCAGAGCCACTCCGTATAGAAACCCTTGGCGGTATTGAGGATGATATAGAGAATTACCAGACCGACCAGTATCAGGATTACCCTGCCGACCGTCCATCGGCGCTTTACCGCTGGTGCCGATTCCTTTCCTTTATCTTCAGGAAACCAGCGCTGCCAGTCCTTGCTAAACGAATCCACTTTATCTATACCCACCTTTTTTGTACTATCGCTCACTAACAGGATAACAAACACGTACACATCGGTCAATGTCTTGACAAGAGAATAGCTGTCATTGATAATTGGCAGGTATTCATTCACTGCTACAAGGAGACATCATGAAAATACAGAACTACCGCCAGGTGTCAGGAGCGGAGGCGGCGCCGGGAGTGATAATGCACGTTGTTGCCGGACCTGCCGAGGGCGCGCCTACCTTCGTTATGCGTATCTTCGAGATACAACCGGAAAGCGCCACCCCATACCACAACCACCCCTGGGAGCATGAGGTCTTCGTGGTCTCTGGAAAGGGCGCCCTCAGGAGTACCGATGCCGAGAGGCCACTGGCGGAGGGAGATGCCGTCGTGGTGCTGCCCGGTGAACCGCACAGCTTCGCCAACACCGGTGAAGAAATCTTTCGTTTGATTTGTGTCGTACCTCTGGTGGACGGTAAGATGCCGGGAATGCTGGCAGGAGACTGAATTACCATAAAAGCCGTACTATATCCGAATTTTGCGAAAATATTTCTCTGATACTACAGGGGTTTCTTACGTTTATCAGCCGTATCTTTAAAAGACATTCTCCCAGCCTGCCCACGACCGGCTGGTGGAGTGGTGGGACCCTTTCAGGCCAGCTTTCTTCCACGACATAGAGAAGGCTGTTAGCTGACATATATATCTTCGCCTTTGATGGGATGCGGCTAAAAGTGTAGAATAAGAGCGGCATGACGAAGATAGTAAAAATCGCCGCCGTCCAGACAAATCCAAGACTCATGAAGAATGAGGAAAATCTGGAAGGCATTATCGGCAGAATAAGAGAGGCCGCGGCCGGCCATGCCAACCTGATTGTCTGCCCCGAATGTTCAATTACAGGCTATATCTTTCAAAGTCGTGAGGAAGCCCTTCCTTTTGCCGAGACCATACCCGGTCCCAGCACCGGGAAGCTGACGACTTTATGTAAAGAACTTGGTGTTTATGCTGTCGTCGGGCTTCTGGAAAAAGAGAGCGATAGACTTTTTAATACGGCGGTGTTCACCGGCCCTGACGGGCTTATCGGTAAATACAGAAAGAACCACCTGCCCTTCCTGGGAATTGACCGCTTCGTTGACCGCGGCGATAAGCCATTCGAAGTATATCGGACTCCGATTGGCAACATCGGCATCGAGATTTGTTATGATGTTATCTTCCCGGAAAGTTCAAGGGTCATGACGCTGAAGGGAGCCGATATCCTGGCCCTGCCCACCAATTTCCCCCAGGCCCGGGGCGAGATGATTACAGACCACGTGGTCACCGCCAGGGCTATCGAGAACAGAGTGCACATGGTCGCCGCCAACCGAATCGGCACGGAGAGAGGCCATGCTTTCTCCGGGCGCAGTAAAATCGTGAGCGCTTCCTGGGACACCCTGGCCTTAGCCAGCCCGGATAAGGAAGAAATAATCTACGGCGAGGTCGACCTGGAGGCGGCGCGGCAGAAACGTGATATCATTATACCCGGCCAGCACGAGGTGGACTTCATCCAAGACCGCCGGCCGGAGCTTTACGGAGTGATTACGGAGCCTTTTGAGGATGGTGACGCGAAGTAATATAATCACGTCTAAGCAGATATAAAAAAGGAGGTACTCAAATGTCAATAGAAGAGAACAAAGATTTGATGCGACGCTGGTATGAAATGGATGACTTCAAGGGAATAAAGAAAGATGAAATGGAGAAAACGCTCAGAAAAGTCGTCGCCGAGATTTTCGCCACCGATTGGATAGCGCATTCTCCACAAGGCGATATGCCTTATGAGGCCTTTATACAGCACAACGTTGAGGTTATGAACTCTTTTCCCGATTTTAACTGCACTGTTGAAGACCAAATCGCTGAAGGAGATAAAGTGGTGACACGTCTTACCATGCGTGGCACTCACCTTGGACCATACCGCGGTATGCCGCCGACGGGAAAGAAGATAGAAGTAGGCGGCGTCAGCATTGGCCGATTCGCCGATGGTAAGGCCGTGGAAGGCTGGTTACTTACTGATACGCTCGGACTTTTGCAGCAGCTTGGCGCTATTCCCAAGAAATAAAAGGAAGGAGTTAATATGCCATTCAAGGTGAAATGCAAGCTGATTGGATTTATGAACGATGTAGAGAAATTCCCCTGCCACTTCGACTACAAAATCGGGGAAGAATTTACCTATGATGGGGAGAGAGTCGAGGGCAGAATCTGTCCGGGTGTACTGCTTACCATGGTGCCGTCAATATGGTACACCTTTTTCTCCGGGAAAAGGGCTCATGAACGGATAATCTTCAAATACTCCGGCCTCAGCCTCAAAGACGAGAGTATGAAGAAGTACGACGGTATCGGCTTCCGTCCCCTGAAGGAAGCACCCGCAGGCTCCGGCGAAAAGGCGGGTATCGTCGTAACGCCCGAGATACCGACAAGTCTCAAGGGGGGAGGGAGCTTTGCCTGCGCGGACTGCCGTACCTCCGCCTATTTCTCGGTGGAGCCTGTTGACCTGGCCAGCGGCGGTTATACCCTTCCCTATTACAAAAAGGAAATTAGCGTTCTGGAAAAAGTCAAAGAACAACCCGGAATGACCGTAGAAGAAATATTGAGTGAATTTAACGACTGGGAACGAGAGGAAGTATATCCCCCGCTTAATCCGGTTAACGTGGGGCTGATGCTGGACGAGCTGGCCGAAGTAGATTATGTTGAACTCCGTGACGGTAAAGCCTATCCCGGAAAGAAATCCCGGTAAAAAAGCGAAGGATTATGAATATCAATTCGGTAAAACTCATCTATTTTTCACCTAACAAAACAACAAAAAAAGTCGTTGAAGGCATTGCCGGGGCAATTCGTGTTAACGTGGTAAACCATCTGGATTTAACACCGCCTGAGGCAAGAACGCGTGGGTTTGAGGAACTACAGGATGAATTAGTCATTATAGGAACTCCGGTGTATTCCTGCCGAGTTCCAGATGACGCGATTCACAGGTTACGAAGACTTAAGGCTAATAATACGCCAGCGGTAATCGTCGTCGTATACGGCAACGTTGACTATAAGGATGCCCTTTTAGAGTTAAATGATATTGCTGTAGAAATAGGCTGTAAACCTGTTGCTGCCGGGGTTTTTATCGGCGAACATTCACTGATGCCAATCGCACACGGACGTCCTGATGAAGAAGACCTGAAGAAAGCAAGAGAATTCGGAAAAAAGATAGAGGATAAATTAAAAGTCATCAAGGCGATTGGTGATATATCCCCGTTACAGGTACCCGGCAGCTTTCCCTACCATACCATGCAGCCGACCCCAAAGGAAGCTTTACAGGTATATCCCGCAACCATGGAAACGCTATGCACAAAGTGTGGAACATGCGCCGAAGTATGTCCAACCGCAGCGATTACGATAAACGATACGGTGATAACCGACCTGGATGCCTGTATCTTATGTTGCGCGTGTGTTAAAAACTGTCCAAATCAGGCAAGAGTTATGGATAGTCCGCAATATCAAAAGGTAGTAGAATTTACAAGCAAGAAATCACCCGAGCGAAAAGAGCCTGAAATGTATTTATAGTTCCATTGATAAAGAGATAGAATGTAAAATTATTCGCATTAAATCCTCTATGTGTATATCAGAACATCCCAAGAAGCTGTTCGGCGTGGCGCTTGACCCGGCCGATGACCCGTGGACCCTGCGGCTCAAGCATGCCTGGATGACGGCCGACCATGCCAGCCTGGATTGGCTTTCAGCGTGTCTGGACCCGTACGATGCCGTAACAGGGAGCCTAGCGGATATTCTGGAGAAGCATCATATCGAGCCAGCCGGTAAATTCCCGGTTCCCACCTGGCTCTGGCCAAAGCCAAATCTATCAGACCTGCCTCTGGTAAACGTTAAAAATATGGAGAACTTCTTCGATAGCGGCGATCTCCTTGAAACCATCAAGCGGCTGCAATCATTTGTCACGGAGACAATATTGCCGGAGATACCCATCATGCTGGGCGTTGACCACTCGGCCACGGCGGGGGTTGTCTTAGCCCTTGCCGAGACATACAGACCTGAGAAGCTCAGCGTGGTGGTACTCGACCAGCACTTCGATGCTATTCCTTTATCGGTAAGACTGGAGGGCATAACACAGGCTAGCCCGGATTATGCAGCCAGCACTCCTGGCGGCGTGCCGTCAACGCCGGTGGGGTTCTCCGACAGTTTCTGCTGCGGCAATTTCTGGGCTTACCTCATGGACAATGACATCATCCTTCCCGAAAACCTTATCTTCATAGGGGTGGCCGATTATCCCGGCCATGAAATAGACTCCCGGCGAAACAGCTACCGCCAGAGTTATCTGAGCTTTGAAGAGCGCGGGTGCAGTTTCTTTACCCGGCAGCAGTTTGAAGGACAATACTTTGATACCCTCAGCCGATTCCTCCAGGAAAAAATCAGGACTCCCAGTGTATATGTAAGCCTCGACCTGGACGTCGGTTCATACTCAAGCACCTATGCAGCGCGCTACATGGACAGGCCGGGAATCAGTGAACATAACCTGCTGGATGTTACCGGAATTATTGCCGACGAGTGCCGCCAGGGCAAGTTCAAGATAGCCGGCCTGGATATAATGGAGTTTAATATGCACTTTCTTGGTATAGAGATGCCTGATGGCGTTAAGGATACGACACTTACTCTGGTAGAGAAATTCATCACCACCTTAACATGAGGCCATCATCTGAAAAGCACTTGTAATTATTGATTTATTACCGTTATGTCAGCGGAAAAAGAGCCTGCCTAATAGAGTTTCCTTGGTGGAGATTGCCCCTTCGGGACAAAACTCCTGACAGCAGAAACAGCGAATGCAAAGATTGTATTTGTGAACAGGCGGCTTTGATTCATCGCCTCCCTGCCAGTCCACGGCTTTGGGCTTAGCGGGACAATGCCTAACGCAGGTGCCGCAACTGGTACATTTGGTTATGTCGATAACCGGCCTGGGGCATATTTGATTCTTGATAAATGTCCTTATGCGACCGCCGGTCGCCGGAACAGGAGGCCTGCGGACTACCTGGAAGTCCTTAAAAATAAACTCTTCTATATTCTCGCCCACCACTTCAATCTGACCGTAATCATGTGTTCCCAGTCCTGCTTTCTCCCCTGCCTCGCATGTCGGTACGAAAGAAGGATTAAGATTAATTATTTTACAGGCTATAGCATCCATAGCTACAGGGTCATCCGAAAATAGCAAAATACCCAGTTTTCGGGGAGTCCCGCTTCTGGGTCCATTCCCTTCCATGGCCATAATGGCATCCATGATGTACAGTCGCGGCTGAATATATGTATTCAAATCAACCAGCATGGTAGCAAAATAATATGGGTCAGGCATCTTGGCATGGTACTGGCTTTTCAAAATACCGGGAATACACCCGAATTGATTTTTAACAGCCCCGGTCATCCTTGTCAGCCCATGGGTTTTCAGCTTAGATAGACTCACCAGGCCATCTGCCTCCAATACCCCGTTGGCGATAACGAACTGCTTGTTTAAGATTGCTTCTTTATGAGTGACCGCTTTACCCCTATCGAAATCAGCCATCCTTATTCCCAGCTCATCGGCTACCTGTTTCAAGCCGGCCCTCTTCATATTAGCCTCACTTCTACCGAAAGCTGAAGAGTCGCCGCAGGACACAATGGCACCAGCCTCCATGAGTATTTTACCCACCGCCTTAAGTACCGAGGGATGCGTACACACGCACTTTTCAGGGCTTGAACCTATTAGAACATTCGGCTTGATAACGATTTTCTCACCATGTTTGACGAAATGTGTTATCCCTCCAATAAGGTCAATCCCTGCCCTAACAGCCTGGTACACCTGTTCTTCATCATAGGCATCACATTTTATGAGTGCCACTATGGATTTTCTTCTGGATTCATGTTTATTCACAGCGATACAACACCACTCAAACAGACCATTAGCCGATTATACACCTGAATGTTCGCCAGATACATACTGAAAAGAGACCTAGGTGGCAAGAGGTGACACGCCGTCCTGTAAAAGAACCCCATTTATGCTAAGGTTACTGTCTTCATCCTCTATTTGGAGACCGAATAACCATCCGGTGCGTTATAACTGGTCAGCTATTCGTTTTGACAGTACATTCAATATTACCCCGGTAGAGATAACCAGCACGCCGACAGAAATCAACAGCATTGATACCAGGGCCGAGCCTATCTGTAATACCTCAATGGAATAAAATGTCTGAACCACCATGACCCCCATGGCGATACCTAAAAGAATCAGTATGGTGCCAAAGGTGCCAAAGAACAAAAGGGGCCTTTTCTCCGAGATCATTACCATTATCCTTCTAAAAACGCTAACTCCGTGCCTGACTGGATTCAGGCTGGAGCCATCCTTGGTATAGGTAACAGAGATAGGAATCTCCTTGATTCTAAGTCCTTTCCGGGCGGCTGAAGTGACTATCTCCGATGATATTGCCATCCCATTTTCTTTCAAGTCCAATGTGCTAATTGCTTTCCTGGAATAAGCTCTAAAGCCTGATTCTGTGTCTGTTAGTTTTTCACGGGACAGAATACGCGTTAAACCTGATAAGACTCTCTGCCCCACCCGCCGATAGCGAGGAATTACGTTACTCTGCAATTTCCGCGAGCCTATGACCACGTCACAATCCTGCTGGATGGCTTCAATCAGAGACGGTATCTCATCGGGGTTATGCTGGGAGTCAGCATCAAGGATGATAAGGATGTCGGCATCCCGCGCCAGCGCCTCAGCCATTAGGCTCTGGATGGCACTGCCGTAACCCTTGTTTTCCTCATGCCGCACGACCGTTGCTCCGGCAAGCTGGGCGACCAGATGCGTGCGGTCGGTACTACCGTCGTCGACAACAACGACCTCGTCGGCATACTGCCGCGCCTGTAAAACAATGCTACCGATATATTTCTCTTCATTATAAGCAGGCGTGCCTACAATTATCTTTCCCGGACTCTTTTCATTCATAGTATCCCCCTCCCGACCCCTATTCCACTTGCCTTTACGAAGGCTCTCTGCCTGATTTACTCCATTATAGTCCACTAAAAGATATTTTTCTATATCATTACCGGCAATATGCCAATGGTCACACTAAACGGCTTGTACATACAGGCTAATTGGCTCTGGCTAGAAACGTAATTAGAAAAAAATATGTCTATTGTCACTATTTGTCACAATACTTGACATTTGTATCCACATCATTTATAATGTTATGTATTACAGTCAATGAATATTTATTTCAGCGGCTATGTGAAGTCATAAAATGCAACATCTATGTGATAAGGTAAGGGAACTGAGATCGAAAAAAGGCTGGGCACAAGAGTATCTCGCACGGGAGATTGGCGTCAGTCTGTCCACAGTGCAACGCTGGGAAAAAAGGGGTGGAAGACCCACCTACCTTGCCCGTAGAGAGCTTACCCGGCTTTTTAAAGAGTCCGGGATAAGTACTGATTGAGATATTTATAGGCACAGATTTTAGCGCCGTAAAGTCGAGGAAGCTCCAGTAAAACAACCTGTCTATTAAAAATAACTTATAAGCTCCTATAGCTATGTAATGGTCCCCTGGTTTTATCTTTAGAGGCATCGGTAAAACGGTTAATATATAGTCGTTAGATATATCCATTTGTCTTTTTTCTACCATTTTATGGTCTTGAACACATATTAGCTTTTTTGCCTTTCGGTCATTTATTTCTTTAGAGAAATTTGTATAATTTCCGATAAATTATGCGTATTTTTCGGTTACCTACATTATTTGACTGGAATATCAACGCTGCCATGGCAAATAAGTATTTTCTAAATAATGTGCCATAATGTCCATATTTTGGCTAAAAAGGCTTGACTTTTTACTCAATATTGCCTATAATAGTATCGCACGACTATTCTTCGCGGTACTCTGTCAGAGGTATTAAAATGGAAGAAGCTAAGAAGTTTGGGGAAAGGTTAAGGGAGCTGCGTTACCAGGCCGGCATGACCTTAACAGAAGTGGCCGGCAAGTGTAATATAGATTTCACCTACCTGAGCAAGATAGAAAACGGGGTCCTGCCGCCCCCCAGCGAAAAGGTTATCCTCCAGCTGGCCGAAATTCTGGATACTGATAAAGATGAACTGCTTACTTTAGCCGGGAAGGTTCCCTCCGACATCGCCGAGATATTGAAAAGTCAGGAGGCGTTACAGCTTTTACGCTCGGGACGCGTCCAGAAATTCACGGGGCAAAAAACTCAGGTATTCGGGACAAGACTGAGAGAGTTACGCACCCAGACCGGCATGACACTGAGGGAGCTTGCCAATAAGGTCAGTGTCAACTATACCTACCTGAGCAAGATAGAAAACGGGGTCCTGCCGCCCCCCAGTGAAAAGGTTATACTCCAGCTGGCGGAAGCCCTGAACGCCGACAAAGATGAATTATTTACCTTAGCCGGTATTATACCCTCTGATATAGCCGAAAAACTGAAAGACCGGAAAACGCTACAGCTTCTCCGTTCGAGGAGCAATAAGAAAGAGGCAAGCAAGCACGAAAAGAAGCGTTTTTCTATACCCGGGTTGGCAACCCCGGCTATCAGTATTCCCGCGATGTCACTTCCTTTCAAAGGCCTGTACCGGCTGGCGTTACCTGTTATCCTCGTAATAGCCATAGCCGCCTCACTCTGGTACGCTTCACCGACTCAGGCCCTGGAGATAGATATTCAGGAACCCTCGGGCGGTATACTGGGTAACCAGCATACTTTTACCGTAACCGTGACTATTAACGAAAACGACCTTGTGCCGATACAAAGCGTGAGTGTAGAAATTTACAACGTAAGTGACCCCACCAAGAAGGCAACTCTGGAAAATCTACCCCTGGCAGATAGCACCTCGCAGGCACACACAATAAAGGAGGGTTCATCAAGCGGCTCGGCACTGGTTGCCGCCAGCGCCTCGGGCGGCTGGGAAGGTGGTTACGCATACGGTTCCGGCTATGCCTACTGGATAAACGGGGGTTACTCTTTCGGCACTACCTACGGATACGGCTATGGGGGCAGCCCCACAAATATCACATATACCATTAAGTGGACATCACCATCAAGCTGGCCTTCCGGCAGCTATAAAATTGATACCATAATTACCGCAAGCGGTCCCTCGCTTACCAAGACCTTTACCAAGACCAGCAGCGCCTTCACGCTTACCAGGTCTTCAGGAGGCGGCGGAGGTGGCGGCGGTGGTGCACCCAAAGAGGAAGTCACCATCGAAGAAATTGAAGAAATGACATCTGAAGAGGCAGCTAGTACGCTTGAGGAAATGGATGCCAGAGATGCGGCTAAGATTATTGAGGCGCTTGACACCGACATGGCAGCCGACATCATGGAGGAGATAAGCACCGATAAGGCGGCTGAAATCATCGAAGAACTCACCACCCAGAAGGCAGCCGATATTATCCAAAAGCTCAGCATACAGAAAGCGGCGGATATCATCGGAAAGGTAGCTACCGACAAGGCAGTCGATATCATCGAAGCGATGGCTGCCGACAGGGCGGCTGATATCATCGAGAAACTTGACATCCAGAAGGCGGCCGACATTGTTGCAGGGCTCAGTATCCAGAAGACAATTCAGATTATAGCCAGCATGACGTCCGAGAAAGCTGCGGCCGTTCTTGAGGCAATAGAGACCGACAACCTGATTGCTATTATGGAGCAGCTACCTGCGGAAGAGCTGAACAGGATAATACCAGATATGAGCGAGGCTACCTTGATTGAAGTACTGCCTTACCTGTCAATAGAGAAGTTCTACTCCATCAATAAAGAGGTGCTCTTCAACAAGCTCACCAGCGTTCCCGTCGAGCAACTGGTAAGCGAGGAGCCACCTCAGCCTTCCATAGAGCTGGATAAGCCAGTAATAATTTACAGCACACCTGCCGGAGCCAAGTACCTGGCGGCCAGGACGCTTGCCGGGGAATGGGTACTGGCGATGGCTACCCCGTCGCCCATTGACCAGCTGATGATTAAGACCAGCAGGTCGCTGAGGGACGTCAGTACTATCCTGGATATATACAACGAGCTGCCGAGTGACGTGCCGGTTACGCTGCCGTCTGACCAGGTTGTCATGACCTACTTCACCATCGACTTCGAGAACGCTGCACCTGAAGATATCGAGCTTGGCTACATGACCTTCTACGTAGAGAAGGAATGGCTGGAGCAGAACTCAATACATAAGTGGTCCGTGACGCTGCACCGATATGACCCAGAGCTTAACAAGTGGATTGGCCTGCCCACCAAGCGGGTGAACGAGGATGATAAATACATCTACTATTCGGCAACCATCACTCAATTCTCCGCCTTTGCCATAGCCGGCTCTCCAACAATACCGGCGCCGGTCTTCGAGGCTACCAACCTTGAAATCAGTCCTGCCGAGGTCGAGGTAGGCGATATAATAACCGTCAGCGCTGACATTACCAACACCTCAGACAGTGCCGGAGTCTATATCGCCACCCTGTGGCTGAACAGCACCGTCGAAGCCGGTACGGATGTCCTGATAAATGCCGGCACTACAAAATCCGTTTCATTCACCTTGGAACCGCCTGAAGGCAGCTACGAAGTAAGGGTTGACCGCTTACTGGGCGGCCTGGGCGTAGGCAAGCCCGCACCGACACCTGAAAAACCGGCACCGGCACCTGAGAAACCAACACCGGCACCTGAGAAACCGACACCGTCACCTGTACCGGAACCGGAACCAACACCTATACCGGAGCCAGAACCGACGCCAACCAACTGGTTGCTCATCGGCGGAATCATCGCCGCGGTCATCATCATCGGCACCGGTACCTGGTTCTTCATCCAACGCCGCAGAGCGAGCCTATAATCTCCTTCTACCAGACCAGAGCAAAATAAAGGGTTCCCGATTCCCCCGGGAGCCCTTTATTATTTCTGCAATCAATTGCAGGCCAGGTAAAACTCAATCTGAGTCATGCCTTTACGCCACCGGAGCAGAATCCATACACGACTTGACAAGTTTAGGTTAGCAAGTTATAATTATTATGGTCATATGTTCATTATAACATAGCTACAACAATAAAATTTTTGAACATAGGCCCTTAATACCTTTATACGGAGTAATTTAAGGGAGGAGGTGAGCAGGATGCCATTTGGAGATAGAACGGGACCCAGGGGAATGGGACCCATGACGGGAAGAGGCGCCGGTTACTGCACCAGTTTCAGGTGGCCTGGCTTTGCCAACCTAATACCTGGCTCAGCAAGAGGTGGATTTGGCCCGGGCTTCAGAACATGGTATGGTGGTCGGAGAGGCAGCTGGGGACGCGGCAGAGGCCGCGGTTTCGGCTGGCGCCAGTTTACACCCTACCAGTACCCCTGGTAGCAGGATGATAACGTGAAATTACTAAAGGAGGTGTAACTATGCCTAGAGGAGATGGAACGGGACCTCGTGGTGGTGGTCCAGGTACGGGGAGAGGTATAGGCCGAGGAGGCAAGGGCGCCGGCAGGATGGGGGGCAACCGCCCCGGAACCGGACCCGGTGGCGAATGTGTTTGCCCCAGCTGCGGAACCAAGCTTCCACACCAGGCAGGGACACCCTGCTATAACCTGACCTGCCCCAAGTGCGGAACAAAGATGGTAAAAGCATAGGATGATAATATCTGTTGCCAGCGGTAAAGGCGGGACGGGTAAGACCCTGGTGGCGACCAGCCTTGCCCTTGCCCTGAAGGATAAGCACGAAGTACAGCTTCTGGATTGCGACGTAGAAGAACCGAACGACCATATCTTTATTAAACCCGATATCCGCCACCAGAATGCGGTCAGCATCCCCGTGCCGAAGGTGGACGAGGAAAAGTGTACCCACTGCGGCAAATGCGCCGAGGTCTGCGCTTACAACGCCATCGCCGTCGTAAAAGAATACGTGCTCACCTTTCCTGAACTCTGCCATGGCTGCGGCGCCTGCAGCTATCTCTGCCCGGAACAGGCGATTTCTGAGGTCGCCAACGACATCGGGATAATAGAAACGGGGAACGCTGGCGCTATAGACTTTGTTCACGGCAAGCTTACCATCGGCCAGGCTATGGCACCGCCTGTTATCAGAAAGGTCAAAGAACTGGCTGATAAAAATAAAGTGGCTATTATTGATGCTTCACCGGGGACATCGTGCCCGGTGGTAGAGGCGATAAAAGAAAGCGATTTCTGCCTGCTGGTCACCGAACCGACGCCCTTCGGCCTGAATGACCTGGCCCTGGCGGTAGAAACGGTAAGACAACTCGACATACCCTGCGGTATCGTACTCAACCGCGCCGGTGCCGGCAACGGTAAAACATTAGAGTACTGCCGAAAAGAGAACCTGCCGATACTACTCACTATCCCTCTGGATATAGAAATTGCTCACCTGTACTCGAAGGGCGTGGCGTTAGTCGAGGGCATGCCGCAGTGGCGCGAGGATTTTGTCGGGCTTTTTAACAAGATTGTGGAGCTGGTAGATGAAAGAAATAGTGATACTGAGCGGTAAAGGCGGGACAGGCAAGACCAGTATCGTCGGCTCCTTCGCTGCCCTGGCGGAAAGTAAGGTGCTGGCTGACTGCGATGTGGACGCCGCCGACCTTTATCTATTGCTCAGCCCATCAGTTAAACAAGAAACCGAGTTCTGGAGCGGGCAGGTCGCCTTCATCAATGCCGAAAAATGCACCCAGTGCGGGCTTTGCCAGGACATATGCCATTTCGATGCTATTAATAACTTCGAGGTTGACCCTATCTCGTGCGAGGGCTGCGGCTTCTGCTCACATGTATGCCCCGCGGATGCCATCACCATGATGGAAAACATGGCCGGGCACTGGTTCGCTTCCGATACCAAGTACGGGCCTCTGGTCCATGCCAGGCTGGGAATCGCCCAGGAGAACTCAGGCAAGCTGGTAGCACTGGTAAAGCAACAGGCCAAGCAGATTGCCGAAAAGGATGGACTCGATTACGTTATCAGTGACGGGCCGCCGGGGATTGGCTGCCCGGTTGTCTCCTCCCTTTCCGGGGCCAACCTGGC
>CAZPQB010000021.1:0-20798 GCA_964588605.1 uncultured Dehalococcoidaceae bacterium
GCCGGCGGCCAGGGTCGCTTGAACTTCACCAGGCTGAATTTCCACTTTCCGTCTACCTTAACGTATTCGCAGTCATGCATTCCCTGTATCCAGAACGGATCGCCATCATGAAAGAGATATAAAATCCAGTAGCCCTTAGCCCTGTCGCCATCAACCGTGATGACCGGCTGCTCCACAAGATGCCCCGGCGTCTTCGGCAACTTATCAAAATCCTCGTATATCAGCTTTTCTATCTCCTTTTTACCACGGCGCAGAGAATGCATCTGGATATCGGCCACGGCATCTTCCGCAAAACAGTCCAGCCAGACGTCCCACTGGCGGCTGGAGAGACAATATACATAGGTTTCATGCAGCTTTTTTATCTCATCAATATCTTCCAGAACCCGAAGTCTCTTTTCCATTTCTTCCAATGTCATGAGAACACCCTCTTTATTAAGATTTCCTCGTTATAGTCTCAGGCGCCGGCCAGGGTCGCGTATACTTCAGATAGCTGAATTTCCACTTCCCGTCTACCCTGACATATTCACAGTCGTACCTGCCCTGTACCCACATTGAATCTGGCGCCGGTAGAAACAGATATAGTATCCAGTAGCCCTCGGCTTTATCGCCGTCCACGGTGATTACCGGCTGGGCTACCATGTGTCCATGACTCGGTAGTATTTTCCCGGCAAAGCTTTTAAACAGGTCCCCGATTTCCTTCTTACCCTTGCACAGTCCGTGCGTCCAGATATCAGCACTACCATCTTCGGCGAAACAGTCCAGCATGTCTTCCCACTGCTGGCTGGCCAACGCATAGACATATTCCCTGTGCAGAACTTTAATCAACTCTATGTCTTCCAGAACCTTGAGTCTCTTTTCCATTTGCTCTGATGTCATTAAAAACCTCCTATTAAAAAAGACTTAATTGAATTACATTATAGACTAATAATATAACCCAAAACAAAAGATATTGAGCGATTCAAATAACTGAGAATATATCCAATAGATAGAAAATCATTCATAAGCATTAGAAAGCGCCCAGATTTTGATTTCAGCACTTCATTTCCAGAGAGTAGTACAAATCAGATGGACATTAAGAAAACTCCCCCCAGCACCAGCACTATTCCCGCAATAACCCTCCAGTTAAAAACATCTATGCGGCGGTTAACTATCCATGAAAACAATAGAACGAAAATGACAATACTTGCCATAATGGGTTGCGCCACACTAACCGGACTATAATGTAAAGCGGAAAAGCGAAGTAGATGACCAACAACCAGAAAGACAGCCCCGATCGATAATATGAGGAAAGTATGTCGGCTCTGCTGGAGGACATAGCTTCTTTGCTGCCGGCGTAACAGGAGTAAAAACATAATTATTATAAAGGCAGTCAGATACATAATAAAGGTGGCTGCGTAGATGGCGTCAGTTACTTCCATCACCGGCCTGATTAAAGTGGCCGAACCCGAGGCACAAAGGGCAGTGCCAATTCCCATTAGAAGACCCTTTGTCGATATCCGAAAAGTGGTACGGGTTATTTCGGTGGTAGTCATTATCGCCCCCAGCATGATAAGTAAAGCCGCGATTATTTTCTGTACTGTAACCGATTCCCCCAAAAAAGCAAATCCCATAATAACAGAGAATATAACGCTTGTCCTGGTAATAGCGACCGTAGGATTGGCCCCGATAATGCGGGTACTATTAAAGAAAAGATACCTGGCAATAATCAGGTGAATCAACCCGGCCGCAATGAGTAAAACGTATTGCTGCCAGGTGAATGATAAGAATTCTCCCCATTCTCCAAATAAAGTCACGATAACTACAAAAATGGGTGTACCTACCAGCATGGAAACCGCAAGCGGCGTGAAGGATTCTTCAGACAGATATGTGGCTCTTCTAACCAGTATCTGGGTTACAGCGAAGGAAGCTGCCGTGAGTATGGCGAAAATAGGGCCAATTTGCATTCTATTATTATGTAAATCTAAATAACGTTATCCCCGCTCAGGCTCTTAACTATTAATTCTAGCAGGCCCTTTAAGCCCCACCCTCCAGAGGCTGAGATAAGCATGGTATTATTTTCTACGGCCTCAACCTTGTTAGAAAGATAATCTATGGCAGTTCCCTCATCCCAGTTCTTATCTTTATCCAGTAGCAAGTCGATTTTATTAAGCACCGTTATCCGCGGTTTATCCGCAAGCTCCAGGTCACGAAGAATATCCTCAACGGCCTGGCATTGCTCCGGCGCATCTGGCGAAGCCATGTCAACCACATGTAACAGCAAGCTTGCCTCGGCTAACTCCTCCAGGGTTGCCCTGAAAGCATCGATTATAGTTGGCGGCAGCTTCCGTATAAAGCCAACCGTGTCGGTAATAAGTACCACCCTCCTATCGGGAAGGGTCAATCTGCGGGTGGTCGGGTCAAGGGTGGCGAAGAGCCTGTTATCCGTCATGACTTCCGCTTTGCAGAGTATATTTAGCAGGGTGCTTTTACCCGCGTTGGTATAACCAACGATAGCTATAACCTGCATACCGCTCTTTTTTCTTTTCTGGCGGTACAGAGCGCGGTGCTTTCTTATCTCTTCGGTCTGTCTTTTTAAATGCTGTATCTTACGGCGAATCAGGCGACGGTCCGTCTCAATCTGTGTTTCGCCGGGTCCCCTTGTGCCAATGCCACCACCCAGCCTTTCAAGATGCTGCCATTGCCCGGCTAGTCGAGGCAGGAGATATTGATACTGGGCCAGCTCCACCTGCAAACGGCCCTCATGGGTACGCGCACGCCTGGCGAAAATATCAAGGATTAGTGCGGCGCGGTCAATTACCTTAACCTTTAGAGATTCCTCAAGATTCCGCTGCTGTGCTGGCGAAACCTCATCGTCAAGTATGAGAACACTGTAACCGGTGCTGTCCCTAAGGTCTATTAATTCCTGTAATTTTCCTTTGCCTACATAATAAGCACTCGATGGTACTGGTAGCTGCTGGACCATCTTCCCCACCACATCTGCCCCGGCAGCATCAGCTAATCGTTCCAGCTCTCCTATTGAGTCTTCAGCTGATTGCTTCTCCCTTTTTCCTTTCGTGGTTACGGCCAATAAAAGGGCCAGTTCCGGTGCGGCTCTGGTGACAATTGTGCTTCTAGTGATAACTGTCTCCTCTTAGCCTGATTATGTCAAGCTACTTCTTGAGTGTCAGGCGCCGGGTATTACGCCATCCCGAAAGCTTCGATAGACCCTTCACCATCGCCGCATCCGGGACAGTCAGAGACAATCTTACATAGCCTTCACCGCTTCTGCCGTAGCCTATACCAGGGGTAACCGCTACTCCCACCTGCTCCAGTAAATCAGCTGTAAAGTCCACGGAGTTGTAGCCTTCAGGGACCTTCGCCCAGACATACAGGCTGGCTTTGGGAACCGTGACTTCCAGGCCAATACTGATCAGTAGTTCAACAACAAGGTCACGGCGTCTCTGGTAAATGGCATTATGTTCAGCGATACAATCCTGAGGACCGTTTAATGCCTCGATGGCCGCATATTGAATGGCCTGGGGAATCCCTGAATCCAGATTGGACTTAAATCTTCTCAGGGCGTCTACCATCTTGGCATTGCCAACTACCATACCTATTCGCCAACCAGTCATGTTATAGCTCTTGGAAAGTGAGTGAAACTCCACGCCTACATCTCTGGCATCCTCTGCCTGCATAAAGCTCACCGGCTGATAGTCATCAAAGGCCACCTCCGAATATGCTCCATCGTGACAGACAGCGATGTCATATTTATTAGCAAACTCAACTACCCTGTTGAAGAAATCAAGGTCGGCGACGGCTGCCGTAGGATTATTTGGATAGTTTATCCACAGCAGCTTGGCTCTGTGCAGAATATTTTCGTTGATGCTGTTTAGGTCCGGTAGAAATCCATTCTGCTCTTTTAGTGTCATATAGTAAGGATTCCCGCCGGCTAACATGGTGCCAATTGAATAGACCGGGTAAGCCGGGTCCGGCACCAGCGCTGTATCTCCCGGATCGATATAACAAAAGGCCATATGGCCAATCCCTTCTTTACATCCAATAAGAGGTAATACCTCGGCTTCCGGGTCAAGTGAAACATTGAATCTCCTCTGGTACCACCGAGCTATAGCCTGGCTCAATTCAGGTAGTCCAGCCGTCTCCGGATAGCGGTGATTAGCCGGGTCATGAGCTTCCGTACATAGCCTTTCAATGATGTGGGCTGGTGTCGGTATATCAGGGTCACCAATTGCAAAGCTTATTATCTCTTCACCC
This sequence comes from uncultured Dehalococcoidaceae bacterium, assembly GCA_964588605.1. Taxonomy (GTDB): domain Bacteria; phylum Chloroflexota; class Dehalococcoidia; order Dehalococcoidales; family RBG-16-60-22; genus CAZLEY01. The sequence goes on from CAZPQB010000021.1 coordinate 4,252, forward strand.
TTAGCCTTTTTCTCGGCGATTTTCTTATTAATTTCAACAAACAGGTAAGGTCTCAGTTTTTCAATTCTTCTTGATACTCTCATAAATTACACCTCAATCTGGCCATCTTCCTTCAAATACTATCTCCGCAGGTCCACCAAGTATTACCTCACCCTCACCGTTCCATTCGGCATCCAGTGTACCGCCGGGGAGTCTAATATCCACTTTGTGTCCGGTATAATCGAGCAATTTGGAGGCAACGGCTATGGCACAGGCACCACTGCCGCAGGCGAGTGTCTCCCCTACCCCACGCTCCCAAACGCGCGCTTCCAAGTGCTTCTTACTCAACACCCGGGCCACTTCGAAATTTACACGCTTGGGGAATACAGACAAATGCTCCACCAGCGGCCCGATCCTGGATAAAGGGAAATCAGAAACTTGGTCTTCGTAAAAGAAAACGGCATGTGGGTTCCCCATAGAGATACAGTTAAGTGTCAAGTCTAGGCCATCTACAGTTATATGGTAGCTTAGCATTGATTTTATGTCAACTACTGCACTATCACCCGGCTTTATGGCCACAGGGATTCGGTCGGCCCTGAATTCTGGCTTCCCCATATTAGCCCAAAATTTGATCACCTTACCGGCCTTTTCCTCGTACCTGACTTTGCTGATACCAGCTACGGTCTCCACCGTTACTTCGTCAGTCCCGGGGCTTACCAGTCCTTTTTCCAGAACATATCTGGCCAGGCACCTTATACCATTACCGCAGGTTTCAGCTTCAGAACCGTCTGCATCGAAGATACGCATACAAAAATGAGCCTTATCCGAAGGCAGCAGTAAAAGTAAGCTGTCGGCACCAATACCCAGATGACGGTCACATACAGCCACAGCCAGCCTAGACAAGTCACGCTGCATACCGCCAGCTTCAACCAGCACGAAGTCATTAGCAGCACCCTGCATCTTGGTAAAATCCATCTGCTATCTCTCTTTACAGTCGATTAACCCTTCATAAATTCGGTAAGTACTCTCTCAATCTCCGTATCGTCCGGACGTACGGCATCAAACCAGTGTATCTTTTCGTCTTTCAGTCGGAACCAGGAATACTGGTGTCGGATAAACCTGTGGGTCTCCGCCTTCATTTTCCGCCTGGCATCTTCCAGTGTCAGTTCTCCCGCAAGATATTGTCCAATCTGCCTATAACCGATACCAGACATGGACGGTAAATTTAAATCATACCCCATTTTCAGCAAATTTTCCACCTCAGCAACGAGACCCTGTTCTATCATCCTATCGACCCTCTTATCAACTATACGGTACAATTCATCCCTGTCAGCAGTTAAGCCAATTATAAATGAATTGAACTCGGGGGCTTCTATATGTCTTAGCTGGGAAAACGGCCGCTTCGTCTTCGTATGTACTTCGAGCGCCCTTATCACCCGGCGTACATTACGGCGGTCTATCTTCCGGGCTGCTTCAGGGTCAACTCTGATAAGCGCTTGATAAATTTCGTCGATACCGCTTCCGGTCGCCCTCTTTTCTACATTATACCTGAATTCAGAGTCGGGTGAAACCCTCGGAATACGCCATCCTTCCAGTACCGCCCTCACATACAGCCCGCTGCCCCCAACCAGAAATGGTAATTTATGACGCCTTTGAATATTTTCGATGGCCTGATAAGCCAGTTCCTGATACTGAGCCAGACTGAAATCATCGTCAGTATTAACGATATCAATCATATGGTGTGGTATCTGTGCTTGCTCCTGTGGACCTGGTTTGGCCGTACCGATATCCAGGTAACGGTACACCTGCCGGCTATCGGCACTTACTATCTCACCGTGATAAAGGGACGCCAAATGCAGGGCCAGTCGGCTTTTACCGACACCGGTGGGACCAACTATAGCGACAAGGCGCTTCATGCCATCAGCTAAGACCCCTGATCTCCGCAGTCTGTTTGGTGATACTCAGAAAATCTTCCGCTTTCAGACTGGCTCCACCGACAAGAGCGCCATCAATCTCAGGCTGTCGGATAAACTCGGCTATATTTTCCGCGGTAACACTGCCACCATACAGAATACGTACGTTATCGGCAATGTCACTGCCGTGCTGGTGGGAAACAAGTTGCCGGATAAAACCAATAGTCTCATTCGCCTCAGAGCCACTGGCCGACCTTCCGGTGCCAATAGCCCAGACAGGCTCATAGGCAATGACCAGCCCACCGACATAGTATCCCCGGTCTGACGATGCCGTAAGCTGACGGGTTAAGACTTCTTGCGTCTTCCCCTGCTCATTCTCATCCAGCTTCTCACCAATACAGAGGATGGGTTTCAGCTCTACATTAAGGGCAGCTTTTATTTTTTTATCAATCATATCACCAGTCTCGCCGAAATACTGTCGGCGCTCCGAGTGACCGATGATTACATATTCGCACAGTTCAGCAAGCATTAACGGCGAAATTTCCCCGGTATAAGCACCCTTTTCTTCATAGAAGATATTCTGCGCCCCCAGCTTTACAGAGCTTCCTTTAAGTAAATCCTTAACTGCCGACAGAGAAGTAAAGGGCGGGCAGACTACCTTGTCTACACCATTTATTTTTTCCAGACCGGACAGCATTGACCTGACCAGCTTGACAGCTTCCCCTACCGTGGTGTTCATCTTCCAGTTACCAGCAATCATGGGTATACGCATACCTGTTCTCCTAAGCACCAAATTTATTGAGCTTCAAGGCATTAGCCATAGCCAGAGGCATAATTTGTGTAGCGTTAAGCCTGCCTAGGCCCCCCCGTAAAAAAGCAGGCTCCGAAAACTCACTAACATCGTCAGGTCGGCAATATTTCGCACAAATAAGGACCGGTACCGGATGCCAACTATGGCCGCTAAGCATGGCTGGAGTCGAGTGGTCTCCAGTAATCACTAGTACATCCGGTTCCATATTCACCACACTAGGCAGAGCTTTATCAATCTGTTCCAGAACATCTACCTTGCGACCGAAGTCGCCGTCTTCACCGGCACTGTCCGTCCATTTTATATGCAGGAAGAAAAAGTCGTAGTTTTTATAGTTTTGCTTAAGTGCCGTGAACTCATCTGCGAGGGTTGTCCCCGTGCGAGCGATATCCATGCCGACCAACCTGGCAAGACCCCGGTACATGGGATAAACAGCAATAGCCAGCGGCTTCAATTTATAGATTTCTCTCATCGTGGGGAGGTCAGGTTGCCGGGAGAAACCACGGAGTAAAACCATGTTGGCTGGATGTTGTTCTGCCAGGATTTCCTTCGCCCGAGCTATGAACCGGTTGGCGGTGTCAGCTAATTTAGCAGCTTCCGGATTCACGGCAGTAATCAAAAGTGGAGCAAAGCCAGTCTGCTGGGGGTCGGACTCGGTAACTTCAGGAGCCAGATCACTGCCATGAAACACAGCCACAAAGCGGTGTTCCCTAACAGGGTAGACGGATATATTTACGCCATTAACCGATATTCCATCGAGTAGTTTACACAACTCGGTACATTTCTCAGTTGAGATGCGCCCTGCCCGCCGGTCGGTAACCATCCCTTTCTTATCTACAGTGCAGAAATTCCCACGGGCAGCCACATCTCCCGGCTGTAGCTCAATATCAATACCGATAGCTTCCAGCACGCCGCGACCTATATTACAACTGATGGGGTCATAACCGAAAAGCGCCAGATGGCCCGGGGCACTACCAGGTGTTATCCCTGGGGCTATAGGGTCTGCCAGACCACATACTCCAGTTGCAGTCAGAGTATCCAGATTGGGGATATGGGCTGATTCCAATTCGGTTCTACCTATCTCTGGATTTGGCAGGCCACCAAGACCATCAATTACTATCAGTACAATCTTCGTGGGCGAAGACCTGGAAATTTCCTTCATTAACGCCAGATAATCCATATCATGAACCTTTATCAAGCAGTGCTACCACGCCCGGCAATTCTTCACCACCCAGGAATTTCAGCGAAGCGCCACCACCGGTGGAAACAAAGGTAACTTTATCAGCCATCCCCATGGCATTAATAACCTCAGCGGTAGAGCCACCACCAATGATGGTAGTCGCGTTAAGGTCAGTTAATAACCTCACCAGGCATTTGGTGCCTTCGGCAAACTGTGGTATCTCTTCTACGCCCATGGGTCCATTCCAGAATACCGTCCTGCCGCCCAGCAACGCTATACGGAATTTCTCAAGAGTCTCCGGACCTATATCAACAATTCTCTTATCTGGTGGTATATTTTCTACAGATATTACTTCTCCCTTTGCCTCAGTAGTAATTTCATCAGCAATAACAACGTCCACCGGCAGTATGATGCGAACGCGACTCTTGCTGGCTTCCTCCATTATCTTGGCCGCTATGCCGACGCTCTCTTCCTCAATCAGTGACCTACCGACCTCATATGACTTGGCTTTAAGAAACGTGGCTGCCATACCGCCGCCGATTAGAAGACAATCCACTTTACCCATGATATTCTTCAGCATATTAACCTTATCGCTTACCTTGGCACCACCAAAAACTGAGATAAAGGGAGGAACCGGTTTCTCCAGAATGCCACCCAGTGTGTTTATCTCCTTCTCTAGTAATAAGCCGGCTACTGCTGGTAGGTACTGAGCAATACCGGCTATTGAAGCATGGGCACGATGAGAGGTGCCGAAGGCATCATTAACAAAGACATCTCCAAGCCGAGCTAAAGCCTTGGCAAAATCGGCACTGCCGGTTTCTTCATCGGAATGAAAGCGAAGATTCTCCAGAAGTAAAACATCACCATCCCGTAACGTTTCCACGGACTTTTCCACCTCAGGACCAATGCAGTTTACGGCAACACCGACCTGCTGCCCAAGTATCTGCGACAGACGTTGTGCAACCGGTGTCAACCGTAACTCATCAACAACTTTTCCCTTGGGCCTACCTAGATGAGAAATAAGAATAACCCTGGCATTACGTTCGATGAGGTATTGAATCGTAGGCAGGGTCGCCCGGATACGGCTATCGTCGGTGATGGCCCCTGTATGTATATCAATGGGAACATTAAAGTCAACCCGAACCAGAACCCTTTTGTCAGTGACCTCAATATCCCTGAGGGTCATCTTGTTCATATTTCACTCCCGAATACCGGCATTGTTGAAGAAATAATCAGGCAGTCCTAGCTTTACCACTGACACCTGTCCAATCAATGCTGCGATCAGGAAAGAGTTCCAAGACCTGCCGTATGATGCCTTCAGCATCCAGACCGTATTTCGAGCGTAGAATAGCCTGAGTTCCATGCTCTACAAATTCGTCAGGGATACCTATATTTTTCACCCGTACATCATATAATCCTGACTCTTGAAGCAAAGCGAGTACCCCACTGCCGAAGCCGCCACTCAGCACATTTTCCTCAATAGTGACCATGCGTTTAATACGACCGGCTAGGTCAACGATAAGCGTCTTATCCAGCGGCTTGGCAAAACGAGCATTTACTACGTTGGCCTCTATCCCTCTCAAGGCTAACTCACCCGCTGCCTCCAGGGCCGGAGCTACCATAGCACCGATAGCCAAGATGGCTACGTCCCCTCCATGCCGCAGGGTTTCATACTCGCCTATAGGGATTTCATGGAGTACCGTGTCCAGTTTCACTCCCAGCCCAGCACTGCGAGGATACCGCACCGCCATAGGGCGCCCCGATTTTATCGCTGTATACAACAGGTGTTGAAGCTCGTTCTCGTCTTTCGGGGCCGCTACAATCAGGTCGGGTATCAACGCGAGATAGGCGATATCAAATGTACCCTGATGTGTCTTGCCGTCATCACCGACAATACCTCCCCTGTCAATAGCAAAGACAACGGGCAGTTTCTGAATGCAAACGTCATGTATTATCTGGTCAAAGGCGCGCTGTAGAAACGTTGAATATATTGCTACCACTGGTATATAACCCTGGGTTGCCAGTCCCGCGGCGAAAGTGACAGCATGCTGTTCACAGATACCAACATCAAACACTCGGTTCGGGAACTCCGCCTCAACAATGCTCAGACAATTCCCTTCAGGCATGGCCGGCGTAACCACCACCAGTCTTGGCTCATTACGAGCCAACCTGAGCATTGTCTGAGCAAATATCTCGCTATAGGTCGGAATGTTCTCATCGTTGCCACCTTTTGCCGGTAAGCCGTGGAAATACATAGCGTTGCTCTCGGCAGGAAGGTATCCTTTACCTTTGGTAGTGATAACATGGACCAGAGTGGGACTGCTGGAACTATCTCTTACCTGGGTAAGAGCGGTCTCAAGCTCATGAATGTTATGTCCGTCAATCGGTCCAATATACGTGAAGCCGAGTTCTTCCCACAACATTGTCGGCAGGACGAGCCCTTTGAGCCTGTCTCTGACCTCCGTACTGAAGTGCCATAGATTATCGCCCATGGGTAATGCGGTGATCAGTTGCCTGCCTTTTTTCTTGGCTTCACGGTAATGCTCGTCAAACCGCACATTTCTCAACAGTTTGGCTAGAGCGCCGACAGTAGGCGAAATCGACATGCCATTATCATTGAGTACAACAATGAGCTTGGAACCAAGATGACCTGCCTGGTTCAACGCCTCGAAAGCCATGCCGGCGGTAATGGCACCATCACCAATAACAGCCACTACCTGGTAATCATCGCCGGCGAGGTCACGAGCGGTGACCATGCCCAGGGCGGCTGAAACGGAGGTGCTGGCGTGTCCGGCACCAAAAGGGTCATGCTGGCTCTCGTCACGGCAGGTAAATCCGGATAATCCTCCGTATTGACGTAGAGATTTAAAACGCTGTCTACGGCCTGTTAGAAGTTTGTGTACGTAGCACTGATGCCCCACGTCCCAGATAATTTTATCCACGGGACTGTTAAAGACACAATGGAGAGCTATGGTAAGTTCAACAACACCGAGGTTAGAAGCTAGATGACCACCGGTACTGGTCACTGTGGTGACGATTTCATGTCTGAATTCTGCGGCCAGCTTCTGCAGCGCCGGTAACGATAATCCTTTTAAATCGGCGGGGCTATCGATTTTATCCAGCAATCTCGGCATGGTCGTCTTATTTATCAAACACGGACACCAATTTCAATACTAACAATGTAGATAATGGATTGTCAAGCTGACACACTGCGGGAGTCTGTTTTTGACAATCAGCTTGACGTTCTAAGCACCCATTTGTTACACTTCCTTAGTGACAGGCCTCGAGCAGTGGATTCTCGATATCATTACAGCTACTTATGACTTTCTCCAGTGGCCGGGAGTGGTGGCCCTCATGGCAGTGGAGAGCGCCTGTATTCCCTTCCCCAGCGAGCTTATCATGCCTCTGTCCGGCTGGATGCTCATCAAGGAAAAGGCCCTCACCGCGATATATTCCCTGATGGCGGGTGCCTATGGAGCTTTAGGAAACACAATTGGCTCGGTCATCGCTTATTACGTTGGTATGCTGGCAGGCCGCCCTCTGCTGAATAAGTACGGTCGCTATATCCTGATATCCCGGCATGACCTTGATGTGGCCGACCGCTGGTTCTCCCGCAGTGGCAGCTGGACTGTTTTTGTCTCCCGTCTACTGCCGGTAGTCCGAACCTATATCAGCCTGCCGGCCGGCATCGCCAGGATGAACATGATAAAATTCCTTATATATACGTTTTTCGGTTCTTTCATCTGGAGTACCGGTCTGGCTTACGGCGGCTATCTAATGGGAGAACACTGGGAACAACTGAGGAACGCCATGCGCCCCTTCGACCCGGTAATCATCGCAATAGTCATTTTACTTGTTGTTTATTATATTTACCGGCATGTAAAACATTTCAGAAAGCATGCGGCGGATAATAATCAGGGGGAATAACCGGTATAATAATCGTATTGACCTTATGATTTTTTCATGTTAAATTTTAGTGTGATCTGTGCGTCCCTGTAGCTCAGTTGGATAGAGCGGCTGCCTTCTAAGCAGCGGGTCGTGGGTTCGAATCCCTCCAGGGACGCCATCTCAGGCTAAGGCTGAGGCTAAATTTACCCTACAAAAAGCGGGCAAAATCCCCCGAAAAATGCAAAAAGACCCGCTGCTTCGTCAAAATTTCACGATGAAAAAAAGACCCGTTGCCTTTCGGGCAGCGGTTGGAGGGTTAAAATGGCAGCCAATCTTCAGCGAGAGCTTGAACACATAGTAGAGAGACGAAGCCAAACAACAAGGCTTGATACTGTTTTCCAAGGATATAGGCTCTGCGCCCGCACTGAGGGCAAGAGCGAGAATACGATCCGTATAACCTGTACAGCACTCAACGCTTTAAAGGGATTTCTAGAATCCAAGGGATACACCGATGATGTTACCGAAATCGGTATCAATGAGCTCAGAGAGTTCGTTCTCCACCTTCAGCGGGTAAAGGCCTTCGAGCACCACCCCTATACCGAACCCCAGACCAGAGGGCTTTCCGGCCATGCAATCAGTACCTATCTTCGGGCAATCCTTGCCTTCTGGTCATGGCTAGTGCGCGAGGAGATTATCAGCACCAACCCTTTCACCAGGATTAAAGTCCCCAAACCACCCAAAAAGGTAATCGCCACTTTTTCGGATAAGCAGCTCAATGTCGTTTTCAAGTCAGTCAATACAGCAACCAATTCCGGTTTCAGAGACTATACAATCATCCTGATGCTACTGGACACCGGAATGCGGGCCAGCGAGCTTGTCGGACTTACTCTTGATAACGTCAACCTTGAAGACGGTATGGTTAGAGTATTCGGTAAGGGAAGCAAGGAAAGGTTTGTACCCATTGGCTCTCGGGTGCAGAGAACACTGTGGAAGTACATACAGAAATACCGGCCCCAACCGGCCAACCCTCTCTGCCCTACCCTGCTTCTGACTGCTTCCGGCAATCCCTTAACTACTGACCGTCTGAGAACGATAATCGAGAAATATACGCAGAGGGCAGGTATTGAAGGTGTGCGGTGCTCCCCACATACGTTCCGGCATACCTTCGCAATCAGCTACCTGCGTAATGGTGGTGATGTCTTCTCATTGCAAAAGATACTTGGGCACTCCAGTCTAGAAGTCGTCAGGATTTATGTAAACATGAGCGGGGCAGACGTCAAAGAATGCCATCGCCGGTTCAGTCCAGCTGATAATTTAGCTTCAAAAGAACATTAATAACGTACTGGATTTATTTGCATGGTTCCCTAATAATATTTATATACCTATTAATAAGCCTATAATGGCTCTGGGAGGCGAATATGGAGAGGAAGACCTTTGAAAGAGCACTTCATAACTGGCCTGATTGGCATGATTCTATAGAACAAAGCCGCAATCTACTTGGCTACGATCCAAATTGGCCAAAGGACAAGTGTTTACTCTGGATAGAGGATAATGTTAAAGCAATAAGAACACAGGGGGAGAGTGAGCTAAACCGGCTTGAACTGCCGCCGGTATTGTTGCAATACTGGGCGGACTGTTTCTACAGTAATTACCGGGACAATGATGGTAATATTAATCTGAAGATGATAACAAGCTGCCTTTCCAATAGTAAGTCTAAACCTGAATTACCCTGCGAGCAGCGCATTGTCTGGTATGAGGATGAAGATATCCACAGTCCCTGGATACGAGTAGAGATTTTCATACACTCACGATTTGCAACAAAGGAACTTTTTAATTATGCTTCAAGATATGATTTTAAAACTCTAAAAGGCGAGTTATTTTGGAGAAGCTTAGAACCACATCCTATAACACAGTGGCTTGGGGGAGGGAGACCACCTATCGATGAGGAGATTGCACTTGAATGTGCCCGGTTAGCCGATGAAGATGATTGGACAGAATCTAAAATAGGCAACAAGTACGGATGGGCTCTTCAGGAAGACAATTATGGGAAATTGAGCCAGTGTCGCGCAGCAAGACGATATATTAAAAGAGGCCGGGAATTAAAGAAAAAACACCGGACGTAAACTATCTATCCTGTTTTTAACCGATTTATAAGCCACCTTTTTGCTGCTATGGTAGTAATAGAGGTGGCACATGGTTTTTCAAATTCAATGCTTCACCAGCTTGAATACCCTTCTGGAGACCTACCAGATTCAGGCTAGGACAGAAGGTAAATCTGAGAATACCATACGTATATATACAACAGCTATAACTGTCCTCCAGAGATACCTCGAACGCAAAGGATACTCGACCGACGCTACCAGAATTAGCCACGAAGAACTTAGAGAGTTCTCCGGCTACCTGCAGAATACCAGAGCCTTCATGGATCACCCGTTCACCGGCCCACAAAAGAAAGGATTAAGCGGTCACACAATCAATGGATACTTACGTGCCTTGCGAGCATTCTGGGGTTGGCTCTTGGCCGAAGAGTTTATTGAGGTTAACCCCTTTGACAGGGTAAAGGTTCCCAAAGCACCGAAAAAAGTAATTGTACCTTTCTCTGAAGAACAACTACGTGCCTTTTTCGGAGTGATAGATGCGAAATCGCCTATCGGTTTCAGAGACTTAGTGATGGCCCAGACCCTCCTGGATACGGGCACGCGAGTCACTGAACTAACCAGTTTAGAAATAGCAGATTTAAATCTGGCGCAACGCTATCTGAAAGTTCATGGGAAAGGTGATAAGGAACGTATTGTACCAATAGGAGTTACCGTTCAGAAGGCTATAGCAAAATACATCAACAAATACAGACCTCAACCAATGTACCCACTCTCCAACAATCTTTTTCTGACCAGAGACGGAATGCCTCTTACACCGAATCGGCTCCAGACAATAATTGAAATATATGCGAACAAAGCCGAAATACAAGGAGTCAGGGCATCACCGCATACCTTTAGACATACCTTCGCCATTTCATATCTCCGTAACGGTGGTGACGTTTTCACTCTCCAGAGGATCTTGGGACATGAAACACTTGATATGGTAAGAAATTACGTCACTTTAGCCCATGCCGACCTTCAGGAAGCCCACCTCCGCTGTTCTCCTATGGATAACCTCAAGTTGAAGTCGAGTCAGCAGTCAAAGAGCTTTTCTGTCTACCATCGCAGTAATACTGACTAGCTACTGACCAGTTGCTGACCTATCCAAAATCCACAAAATAGGAGGAATCTAATGAGTGTTACTTGTGAACTATGCGGTAGAGAATTTAAGAATACCCAGGGACTAAGAGGACACAAAACTTTCTACCATAATATGCGGTCTTCTAGTAATACTCCAGTACAAGAACATGATATCACCGACCAATATAATGATCTGGAAGACAGAATCTACAAACTGGAGTACATTACTGGATTAAGACCACCCAGCATACTAGATAAATATCTCTTTGAGGAAAAATCTCTTTCTCTCCAGCTAGCTGAGATTACTGAGCAACTGGACAGTCTTACGCAGCAGATAGCATCCCTCTCGAACAACACTCCCAGTATTACTGAGTTTAGAGAAATGAAAAGAGAGAGCACTCAATTAGGTCTGCAACTCAGTAATTTGAGTAAACGAGTTGAACATGTGAGTCCAGTTGCAGACACTGTTGATCTATTTGAGAAAGAACTGAGAAACAAGGCTCAAAACACATGTGTTAAAGCTTTGGAGAACAGGTTAAGCGTTTTAGAAGAGGAAATAGAAAACAAGGAGGAGTTAATAAATAGGAATATAGATGAGGCCAAGGCTGTGATTGAGACGAAGATTAGGATAGTTATGAATGCGGTTGACCACGCTGTTAATAAACTGGTTACTTCGATACAGCAACTGCAGAAACAACTTAGAGAACAGAAGCAAGTTGCTGATTGGGTGAAAAAAGAGTATAAATTACGACCTATGAAGAAGTGAATTCGTAGTTAAAGCTCATATATAGTAGCCGATGAAATTTTTGTATTAAACAATACAAGCTTTTGTTGTCCAACAAAAAACTTTATTGTTACGTTAAAACAAACATCGGCATCACTGTTCCGCTGTAGGTATAGCTATGTCGAGGGGAAGGGATATGCTCTATTAAGAATATAGAATTATAGTAGAGGGGGGAGAGTCGAACCCCACCTAGCACACTATATTCCCGGTTTTGTAAAAGCGCTAGATACGTAAAGCCAAACCAAACAGATTTTCGTGATGGAAGGTCACTCTTTTTTAAATAAATTCACAGTACCTACATTAATGTCTTTTTCTGTCGCGTCGACGGGCCTTATCATATGGCTATGGTATCCTTTTTTGTCTATCAACAGCGAGTATATACCATCATTCAATTCTCTGAACCAAAAATCACCATAGCTATCCGTTTTTGTGGTAAACTTCTCATCGCTCTCGATATTGGTCAGTGTTACCGTGGCTTCTCCGATACATTCTTTTTCTTGAGAATCATACACAGCCCCGGCGATGAATTTTTTAGGCAAACCTATATAATAGACCCTAGGTTTTACTTCCAGTTCAGGCTTCAGCGGTTGTGCTTTTTCTATCAATGACTTTATCTCTGGCTCTGTCTCGTCGCCAAATACAAGAGCGCCGGTCGGGCAAGCATCGACACACCGCGGCTCCTTCCAGCCACTGTCCAGTAGGTGCGCGCAAAAAGTGCACTTTTGAGCGATGTTGAGCGCATCGTTGAAGTAGATGATGTTCTCATATGGGCACGCTTCGATGCATATCTTGTTGCCGCGGCACTTTGTGGGGTCGATGATAACCGCTCCATCGTCTCGCTTGTAAATAGCCCCGGCTTTACATGCCGGTATACACGGGGCATCATCACAGTGCTGGCAGATACTGTGCTCGTAGGTGACCTTGACTTTAGGCACTTGGCCGCGGACATTATCGTAGACTTTGTTCCAGAACTGTCCGGTGTCGGGTTGCGGCTTCGCGATAGGAGACCAATCGTTGGCCACATGTTCGTCCTTGCATGCCACCTGGCAATTGTAACAACCATTGCAGAGGTCGTAGTTAATAATCAGGACCTTACCCATTATTTACCTCCTATCATGAATGCCTCTATGCCGGGGCCCGCGTATGGGTGGAAAGGGCGCTTGAATGCTTCTGGATATTTATGCTTAAGTGCTTCTATATCGGTTTTTTCGACTTCAGCCAGAAAGCCGCTGACCGCATGGCCTACCGCGTTCTTTGAAGTGGTATTGCGGGGCACGATGGTGTTAATGGCACCGCCACGATCGATCTCCCCGGGAACGATGGGGTCCCATTTCGCCCCGTGGTCGATATATACCACACCGGGCATGATGCGCTCGGTGATGTAAACACCTCCTAGCACCGTGCCACGGTCGTTATATAGAGAGACGACGTCCCCTTGCTTGATGCCGCGCTTCTCCGCCTCGGAGGGGTGCAGCCACACCGGTTGATACTGATAGCCGTCGGGGCCTTTAACCTTGCACGTACCAATCTCGCGCAGCCAAGTAATGTCGTCGTGCTGTGAGTGTACGCCCCAGCGCGGATGGTTGGAGCACACAAGCAGCGGATACTTTTTGGCTCGCTCGGTGCCGATGGTCTCCTCGTGGCTGATGCCTTTGGCGATCCACTTCGGCACCGGTGGCCGCTCGAGATCAGACGGGAAGTGCTTGAGAAGACCGGTGGCCTCGAACTCAAGCTTACCGGTCGGTGTCGAAAGTGGATACTTCTCCGGGTCCTTGTAGAAATTATAGAAGCCAGCGGGCACGTCCTCCCAATCATCGGCTGTGGGCACTACGTAGTATCCCTTCTCGTTAAGCTCCTCCCAGGTAATGAGATCGGCGCAATCGGAAGCTCCCTCCCATCCGTATTTGATAAGCTCGGGTATGGACTTGCCACCGGTATACTCCTCCAATAACCCCAGGCGCTCAGCGAGCTTGCATGCGATCTCGTAGTCAGAGTACGACTCGCCGAGAGGCTCTATACACTTGTGCTCCGGGAACAGCAGGTTGTACTGGCCGCTGAAGACATCGGCAGCGATGTCTTCCTCTTCTAGCTTGGTGTTAACGGGTAGAATGATATCAGCCAGCAGACAGTCGTTCTCCAGCCAGGGGTGCTGGGCGAACATGAACTCGATGTCGGGATGGCGCATAGCTCTGACATAATCGTTGCCCGAGTTCCAGCAGGTGATCCAGGATGGTGAGTCGGTCCAGACCATGTGGATCTTGGAGCAGCCGTCAGCTGGATACTTATAGTGCACGAACTGGTCTTTGCGGTTGGCTGTCTCGGATTCGCAACCCCACCAGTCACACTCACCCTCGAGAATAGCTTTGGGTATGTACGTCTTCGGGATAAACGAGGGATGATTGGTGTCTGATGGGTGACCGCCGGTGTAAGCCTTACGCATGTTGGATATGCGCAGCGGCTTGGGCTGAGCCCACTGGTCCGGCATGTTGAACAGTCCCCACTCAATCATCTTGGCCTGGTTGACTCCTGGCTTGCCCAGACCCTGCATGGCCAGGCAGATGCACTGCAAACGAGCCGGCTCGGTGGCGTATGGGCCGCGAATGCCAGGGCCACCGTTGCCAATAACCACAGTGGTGCGCTTGCTCGCCCACTCCTCGGCTAATGCTTTAATTACGCCGGCTGATACGCCGGTTATCAGTTCCGCCCACTCGGGCGTCTTGGGCACTCCGTCCTCTTCGCCCATGACATAGGCCTCGTACTTCTCGACGCCAACGGCGTGAGTCGCAAGGTATTCCTTATCGTACGTTCCGTTCTTGAACCAGTGATAAGTAATTGCGAGATACAACGCCGCGTCAGTATTTGGCAGAACAGGGATCCACCGGTCGGCGTGCACAGCGGCGGCATAATTGAGATCAGGGCATACATAGATTTGCTTGATGCCAATTTCTGTCCACCAGTAGCTGAGACGGCTTGGAAGCTGGCCTTGCCAACCCCACGGCGTGGTTTCTTGATCGCAACCCCAGAAAATAAGCAGTTCGGTGTTCTTCGAGATATCATATAGCAGGTTACTTTGCATCCCCTGACCAACCGGTTCACAACCCCAGAAATGTTTACTACCCCACCACCAGCCTTCCCAACTATCGGGCTGACGGTTCTGCTGAGTAAAACCACCCCAAAGGCGTAATAGCTTGCGGCCGGCGCCGTGGCAGGCCTGCACGACTTTGTTCTCTCCGTGCTGGTCGCTTTCATAAAGAAGAGCAGTGGATCCGTACTTCTCCTTGATGCGATTCATCTCGCTAGCTATGATGTCAAGGGCCTGGTCCCAAGAGATTCTTTTATATTTGCTTATTCCCCGGTTCTGCGGGTTCCTCTCGCCGTTAAGGTCGAAGTCTACCCGCATCATTGGGTAGCGGATACGTGCCGGGGAATAGACGCGTTTCTTATAGGCGATGGAGTAAGGTGGAATCAGGGTCTTCATACTGGGCTCGAAGGTCCTGCCTCGCGCTTCAATCTTCCAGGGGTTCATATCTTTCTGGGGATCATACTTCCAATCGTAGTGCATCGGGCGGATACGTATAATTTTTCCATCCTTGACATCCACCATCGAGGCGTTTGAGCCGTTCTCAGGCACACCACAAAAGCTGATATCCCTTATTAGCGTCTTTTCTGCTCCATCCCCCTTGCTGGATTTCTTCTGATCTGCCATTTTTACCTCCTTTGCTATAGTCAAGTCAACAATGACCTCGAGTTCTGGGGACGGACATGTGTCGTAATCATATGGGGACGTACATCCTTATATCCTTATGGCTATTATATAATCAAGACCATGTCGTAATCCAGAGCTGTATAGCCTCTTTATTCAACCACTCAACTCTAAACCCCGTCAAGTTCATCGGTGCTTGGCGACGGGATTATATACGATGCACCGGATAGTAACGGCGGATTATGTAAGCGTTTAAACCAGGGTTTATACCATACGTTGTCTCCGACGAAATGAGCCAGACCAAAAGAAAAAGGAAGCTGACCAGGCACGGCTTAGCTCTTTGATTCAGACCAAAGAGAACATTGCCAAAATGGGCCATTACAAAGCCAATCTGAAAGAGCTATGCGCTCGGATTGTGCCTGACTTGGATAATTGCACTAACCAGGATAAAAAGGATGCCTACACCTATTTGGACTTAAAGGTAAAAGCAACTCCTGAAGGTGCGGACATCAAAGGCTATCTTGACTCAAGTATGATAAAGTCTGGTTCGTGCCTACTCACCATGAACGAACATCGGCATGAGCACGTGACTTTAATAATTATTATGTTAACTATGCCCTATTTGTCTCTACGTTCATGTAGCCCCTTGACTTTCTTATCTTAGAGAGCAAGAATGCTAAAAACGATGACCTAAAAAAGGAGTTGATGACCCGGAGAAAAAAGAACAGCTGCTTCGGCGGATTTTGCTTAAGTCTCCGGGTTAAGTTAGCCTCAAAGATGACGAAAATATCTGGAAATTCGAATCTTATCTTCTAAAGGCCGGGCGGCCCGTTATGTTATCGTATTTACCCCTGTAAATAGCCTCACCATAAACCTTCGGACATGTCTATTTATCGTTACAGCTGACCTGAAGGTCAGCTTCCTATCCGACCGCTTTTAACCCGGCATAGCGACCGCAGTTAAAGCCTTCACCTAACCTACACCATGCGCAGCTATCCGGCACTTCTTCCGTTATCATCAGCTGTGATTCGCATTTTCCGCAGAGATATTCCTCACCGGGCTTCATCGGGCCGT
>CAZPQB010000022.1:0-20474 GCA_964588605.1 uncultured Dehalococcoidaceae bacterium
GGCATCACCATCACGGCGGCGGCAACCACCTGCTACTGGCGTAAGCACCGCATAAATATCATTGACACGCCGGGGCATGTGGACTTCGCCGCCGAGGTCGAGCGCAGCCTCAGGGTACTTGATGGCGGGGTGGTGGTCTTCGACGCCGTGGCCGGGGTTGAAGCCCAGTCGGAGACGGTATGGCGCCAGGCTGATAGATACAAGGTGCCCAGAATCTGCTTTATCAACAAGATGGACCGCGTCGGCGCCAGTTTCAGTCGGACGCTGTCCATGATTGAGAGTCGTTTACAGGCAACCCCACTGCAGGTGCAATTGCCCATGGGTGCCGACGAGTCGTTCCGGGATGTGTATGACATCGTGGAAGACAAGATGTGGCGCTTCACGACCGACCCCGATTCCGGGCCGGAGGAGATACCCGTTCCCGAGGCGGAAAAGGCCAGATGTGCCGAACTGCGACAATCCCTGATAGCCAGACTGGCCGAACATGACGACATTATGATGATAGCCTACCTCGAAGGCGATGAGGTGGAGCCTTACGAATTGAGACAAGCCCTGAGGCGGGTAACCCTGAAAAACAAGGGGGTGCCCGTTCTCTGCGGTAGTGCCTTGAAAAATATGGGAATTCAACCTCTGCTGGATGCTATTATCGACTACCTGCCCTCCCCCCTGGAAGTGCCGCCGGTAACGGCCATAGAGACAAGGACAGGCAACGAGGTTACCCGCGAGGCCAGTGACGATGCCCCTTTTTCAGCGCTGGCATTCAAAGTAGTTACCGACCCGTTTGTGGGTCGGTTGGTATATTTCCGGGTGTATTCGGGTAGACTCAAGGTAGGGGCACAGGTATTCAACTCGACTCGAGGGCGGCAGGAGCGCATCGGCCGTCTCTTGCTGATGCATGCCAACCACCGGGAGGACGTCAATGCAGCCGACACCGGGGCTATTGTCGCCACACTGGGCCTTAAGAATACCTTCACCGGCGACACCCTTTGCGACAGCTCCAAGGCGGTACTCCTGGAGTCCATAAGCTTCCCGGAGCCGGTCATCTCGGTTGCCATTGAGCCCAAGACCAGGGCCGACCAGGACAGGATGGGGGATGCCCTGCAGAAGCTGACCGAAGAGGACCCCACCTTCAAGGTAGCCTATAATGAAGACACGGGACAAACGGTGATTTCGGGTATGGGGGAGCTTCACCTGGAAGTAATCGTAAGCAGACTCATCAGTGAATTCAAAGTGGGCGTCAAGGTAGGGCAGCCGAGGGTTTCTTACAGGGAGACGATTACTGTACCGGTACAGGCGGAGGGTAAGTTCATTCGCCAGAGCGGGGGTCACGGGCAGTACGGACACGTTAATATTGAGCTAGAGCCCCTGGAACGCGGCCAGGGCTTTCAGTTTTTGGAGGCCATTAAAGGCGGCACCATACCCAAGCAATACATCCCACCGGTGAAGGCTGGCATTAGAGAGGCAATGGAGACCGGAGTGCTGGCTGGCTATCCCCTGGTGGATATTAAAGCTACCCTTTGCGACGGCAGCTACCATGAGGTCGATTCCTCCGAGATAGCCTTCAAGATGGCTGGCTCAATGGCGCTGAGGGAAGGGGTTATGAAAGCCAGTCCCATCCTTTTAGAGCCTATCATGAAACTGGAAGTGGTTACACCGGAGCAGTTTCTCGGTGATATTATAGGCGACCTGAACGCCAGGAGAGGTCACATAGCCAAAATCGACACGCAGGGCGAAACTTACGTTATTCACTGTCTGACGCCTATGTCCGAGTCATTTGGCTACGCTACCAAATTAAGGTCATTAACTCAGGGCAGGGCAACGCACTCTCTGGAGTTCCATAGTTACGTGGAACTGCCGGCAGAATTAGCCGACCAGATTGTAGAAAAAGCTGTAGGCAGGAGATATGGCTAAACAGAAAATCCGCATCAGACTAAAGGGCTTTGACCATAAGCTGGTAGACCAGTCGGCGCAACAGATTCTGGAGGCAGTGGAGAGCACCGGAGCTGTGGCGGTAGGGCCGGTACCCCTGCCAACGCGCATCCAGAAATTCAGCGTTATCCGCTCTCCGTTCATAGACAAAGACTCGCAGGAGCAGTTTGAGATACGCACCCATAAACGCCTTATTGATATCGTTGAAACGACTTCAAAGACAATAGACGCCCTGACCAAGTTGAACCTGCCTTCGGGCGTGGAAATAGACATCAAGTTATGATAACTGAATGAACCGGTGAAATTATGGCAGAAGGAATTATCGGCAAGAAAATAGGCATGACCCAGGTATTCCGTGACGACGGCAAAGCCGAGGCGGTAACCGCCATCGAAGCCGGGCCATGCACCGTGGCGCAGGTAAAAACCGCAGATAAAGAAGGCTATAATGCCGCGAAGCTTGGCTTTGGCGCCGTACAGAAATCAAAGACCTCCCGTAAAGGACGCACCAAGAAAAAGGAACCGACACGGTTCAAACATTTACGGGAATTCAGGTTGGATGATGTCGGCGATATTGAACTCGGCCAGACGGTTGATGTCAGCCTGTTTAAAGCGGGAGACGTGGTGAATGTAACCGGTATCTCCAAGGGAAAGGGATTTGCCGGCACGGTAAAACGCCATCACTTCAGAGGCGGGCCCAAGACACACGGGCAGTCCGACCGCCACCGCGCTCCGGGCTCTATCGGCTCCACGACCACGCCCGGGCGGGTGTTCAAGGGAATGCGCATGTCGGGACACATGGGAAGCCAGCGTGTAACCGTACGCAATCTGGAGGTATTTGAGGCTGATTCCGCCCGCAACCTGCTGCTCCTAAAGGGAGCCGTGCCCGGGACGAGGAACAGCCTTCTGCTGATAAAGAAGTCCAGGGGGAGGAAGAAGTAAGGTGCAGATTCCGGTTTACAGCCTCACCGGGGAGGTGGTCAGGCAGATTGAAGTAAGTGACCTGGTTTTCGGCGTGCCGTTTAACGAGGCGGTGGTGCATCAGGCTATGGTGAGCCAGCAGGCCAACGCCCGTCAGGGGACGGCATCAACGAAAACCAGAGGTAACGTTACCGGCAGCACCCGAAAACTATATCGCCAGAAGGGCACCGGCTATGCCCGCGCCGGCAGCAAGAAATCACCGCTGCGCCGCGGGGGCGGTATCACTTTCGGGCCTCACCCGAGGAGCTATCGCCAGGCACTGCCTAAAAAAATGCGCCGCCTAGCCCTGAGGTGCGTGCTTTCGGCCAAGGCGGGAGACGGAGAACTCAAGGTCCTGGAGGAGCTGAATTTCACCGAGCCCAAGACCAAAAAAATGATAGAGATTCTAGCGGCAATAGGCGTGGATTCCTCGGCGCTGATTGTTACCCCGGAGCCGGAGGAAAACGTCATTAAGTCCGCCCGTAATCTGGCGGAAATTAAAACGATGCCAGCCAGCGTGCTGAGCGTTCTCGATATACTCTCTTACAAGATGCTTTTAATGACCGAGGCCGCGGTGCGCATCGTGGAAAAAATATGGGGCAACGGCAAGACTCAAGGAGGAGAAAGTGCATCTGTACGAGGTGCTGCGCCGTCCGCTGATAACTGAGAAAAGCACTGAACTCCAGGTTCAGAACAAATATGCTTTTGAGATAGCTGATGAGGCGAATAAGCCGCAGGTCAAAAAGGCTATAGAAAATGCCTTCAAGGTAAAGGTGACCGGCGTTAATGTAGTTACCATGCCGGGCAAGTCCCGGAGAGTGGGAAAGCGGATAATTCAAACGCGCTCGTGGAAAAAAGCGATTGTCACCCTCCAGGCAGGGGACAAGATAGAATTCTTTGAAGGTGTGTAGAATGAAGGGAGAAGCCGAGTGGCACTAAAGACATATCGTCCAACATCCCCGGGCCGACGGGGGATGAGCGGCTATACCTTTGACGAGATAACCAAGGACAGACCCGAGAAATCGCTGCTCAAGCCCCTGAAGAAACAGGCCGGCCGCAATAATCGCGGTAAGATAACCGTGCGGCACCGGGGCGGCGGGGCGAAGCGCCGACTGCGCGTGATTGATTTCAGGCGGGATAAAACAGATATTCCCGGCCGCGTGGCCGCTATTGAGTACGACCCCAACCGTTCGGCGCGCATCGCTCTCATCTTCTATGCCGACGGGGAAAAACGCTATATACTGGCCCCGGTGGGACTCAACGTCGGAGATACGGTGATGTCGGGCAGCAATGCGGAAATAAAGCCGGGGAATGCCCTGCCCATGAGGTCAATGCCGACGGGTACCCAGATACACAATATTGAAATGCAAAAGGGCAAAGGCGGACAGCTGGTGCGCAGCGCCGGGGGGTCCGCTCAGCTGATGGTCAAGGAAGGTGAATACGCCCTGATTCGGTTACCCTCCGGTGAAATACGCCGCGTCCGCAGCGAATGCCTGGCCACCGTCGGTCAGATAGGTAACGTCGAACACCAGAATATCAGTCTGGGGAAGGCAGGCCGAAGGCGATATATGGGATGGCGGCCTACAGTAAGGGGCTCCGCCATGACCCCCCGCGACCATCCCCATGGCGGCGGCGAAGGCAGAGCACCGATTGGCATGCCCGGACCGAAGACCCCCTGGGGAAAACCAGCCCTAGGTTATAAAACGCGTAAGCCCAAGGCCTCTGACCGGATGATTGTTAAACGCAGAGGTAAGTAAGGGGATAGAGAGGCAAAATGTCAAGGTCAACTAAAAAAGGACCGGCTGTTGAAGAAAAATTAATGAAGAAAGTGGACGCCGTTATACGCTCGGGACAGAAGACGGTGATAAAGACCTGGTCACGTTCGTCGACGATAATGCCACAAATGGTGGGACTGACTATCGGCGTCCATGACGGCAGGAGACACGTGCCCATCTATATCAACGAGAATATGGTGGGTCATAAACTGGGCGAATTTGCCGCCACACGAACCTACCGGGGCCATGTCTCCAGGTCGGACAGGGTTTCCCAGGTAAAGAAGAGGGGTTAGACTAATAAACGCCCGATAGAGGTGTAAGATAAAGTGGAAGTTAGAGCCGTAGCCAAGAATACAGGTATACCCGCCAGCAAGGTTCGCCCGCTGGTAGATATGGTACGGGGTAAAAAGGTAGACGACGCATTGACATTGCTCAAATTCACGCCGACACCGAAGGCGAAGCTCATCGCCAAGCTGGTAAAGTCTGCGGCAGCCAATGCCGAGAACAATTTCCAGATTGACCCCGCTGACCTGAAAATTATTAATATATTTGCTAATGAGGCCAGAAGCATGCGGAGATACCGGCCGCGGTCCAGGGGGCGAGCAAGCCCGATACGGAAGCATTCCAGCCACATCACTGTTATTGTTACGGAGGAGAGATAATTGGGGCATAAAGTTCACCCGATAGGTTTCAGGCTAGGTTTCATCAAGGACTGGCAGTCGAAGTGGTACAGTGATACCCATTATGCCGAGTTCGTGCAGGAAGATAACCGGCTTCGAGAGGCGATTAAATCGAAGTATTCCGAAGCAGCTATCTCACTGATAGAAATTGACCGCCAGGCCAAGGATGTGACCATTACTCTATATACCGCCCGTCCCGGCATCGTCATCGGACGGGGAGGACAGCGGGTTGACGAAATGAGGGTCTATCTCGAGGGCCTCATCGGGAAGAAAATCAGGTTGAATATCCAGGAGGTCCGCCAGCCGGAGCTGGATGCCTATCTGGTGGCCAGGTCGGTAGCGGAGCAGATTGAGCGCCGGATAGCTTACCGGCGAGCCATGAAACAGGCTATCTTCCGCACCATTCAGGCCGGGGCCAAAGGTATAAAGATAAGCTGTGCCGGCAGATTGGGTAATGCCGAGATAGCCCGCCGCCAGACGTCACATCAGGGGCAGGTACCTCTGCATACGCTGCGGGCCGATATTGATTACGGTTTCACCGAGGCGCATACCACCCTGGGGCGGATAGGCGTAAAAGTCTGGATATATAAGGGACAAATCCTGCCTGAACTCAAGGTAGCCGAGGCTGAGGAAGTGCCAGCTATAGAGGTGGAGGAAAGGCCCGCCGAGGCCGTAGTTGAAGCCGCTCCGGTTGCCGAGCCAGAAGAAAAGCCTGTCAAGGCTATGGTTGAAAAAGCTCCGGTTACTGAGCCTGAAGAAAAACCGGCCAAGGCCGTAGCTGAAGCCGCTCCGGTTGCCGAGCCAGAAGAAAAGCCTGTCAAGGCTATGGTTGAAAAAGCTCCGGTTGCTGAGCCGGAAGAAAAACCGGCCGAGGCAAAAGCAAAAAAGGTGACCAAGGCAGCCGCCGCCAAGAAAATAGAGGAGAAACCGGCCAGGGCACCTGCTGCGGCTAAATCAGCGAAAAAACCAGCCAAGGCAGCTACTGCAAAAGCGGAGGAGAAACCTGAGAAGCCGACGGCGAAAAAAAACAGGAAGACGGCAGCGGAGGTCGAAACTAAAGCTGCCGATGTAACCGACAAGGAAGAGGCCAAGGATGCAGCAACCTAAGCGCGTAAAATACCGCAAAGTCCAGCGGGGACGCCGCCGCGGCCAGGCACAGTCAGGTAACGTCATTAATTTCGGCGATTACGGTTTGCAGGCGCTGGAATCGGCCTGGATTACCAGTGCGCAGATTGAGGCCGCCCGGCGGGCCATAACCCACCATATTCGCCGTGGCGGCAAGGTCTGGATACGGGCTTTCCCGGATAAACCGGTCAGCAAGAAGGCGGCGGAGACCCGCATGGGCAGTGGCAAGGGTGTCCCCGACCACTGGGTATCTGTGGTCAGGGCGGGGAAAATCATGTTTGAAATGGCCGGCGTTGGTGAAAGCGTCGCCAGGGAAGCGATACGTCTGGCTTCGCACAAACTGCCGGTAAAGAGCCGATTTGTCGTCAGGGAAGCGCTCGCCGCTGCCAGCAGCGATTCTACCAAGTAGGGAGTAATGCGTTGAAACTAAAGGAATTCAGAGATATGACTACCGACGACCTGACGAAGCAACTGGAGGAAACACGTCAGGAGATGTTTAACCTCCGGTTTCGCGTCGCCACCAAGCAGCTGGTCAACCATCGTGAGCTTCGGAGGGTCAAGAAAAAGATTGCGCGACTCAAGACGCTACTTGCGGAAAGAGAACTGGGTATAAGGTAGGTATTCGGCGATGGAAGCGAAGCGTAAAATTAGATATGGTAAGGTAATCAACGATAAAATGGATAAGACTGTGGTCATCGGTGTGGATACCCCTAAACGTCATCCATTATACAAGAAGACCATCAGGAGAGTCGTCAAATATAAAGCCCATGATGAGAAAAACCAGTGCCGGACGGGAGATACGGTAAAGATAATAGAAACCCGCCCGCTTTCGAAAGATAAAAGGTGGAGGGTAGCGGAGATAGTAACCAGGGGAGAGGTTGCGGAAATTGAACCGAAGGAAATAGTGGACTAACATTTTGGTGTAATAATCATGATACAAATGCAAACCAGACTGAAAATAGCGGACAATACCGGTGCCCGGGAAATCATGTGCATTAACGTGCTCGGCGGTACCCGCCGGAAGTATGCCCGGGTCGGAGATGTCATCGTGGCCTCCGTCAAGCGGGCCATACCGAACGCTGTAACCAAGAAGGGTGATGTGGTGCGGGCGGTTATCATTCGCACCGCACAGCCATACCGGCGTCCCGATGGCTCATATATTAAATTTGATGAAAATGCGGCGGTGATTCTCACCGATAAGAATAACCCCAGAGGCACCCGAATCTTCGGACCGGTGGCCAGGGAGCTGAGGGATAAAAATTATACCAAAATTATTTCGCTGGCACCTGAGGTTTTGTAGAGGTAGCTGACTATGAAGATTAGAAAAGACGATACCGTACTGGTGATTGCGGGTAAGGACAAAGGCAAAAAGGGCAAGGTACGTTTTGCCCATCCCAAGAAGCAACAGATAATAGTTGAAGGTATCAACTTTATAAAAAAACACTCCAAGGCCAGGGGAGCCGTCAGGCAGGCCGGCATTATTGACCTGGAGGCGCCCATCCATGTCTCCAATGTGATGTTGCTCTGTGACAAGTGCAATAAACCCGGCCGTATCGGCTTTGAAAAACTGGAGGACGGACGGAGAGTACGAATCTGCCGTGCCTGCGGTGAGGTGATTGACTAGATGGCAAGATTGAAGGAAAAATACCGGCAAGAGGTTGTGCCCCGCCTCATGGAGATTTGCGGCTACAAAAATGTCATGCAGGCGCCGCGCCTTGAGAAGATTGTGCTGAATATCGGCCTCGGCGAGGCAATTCAAAATGCCAAAGCGCTGGAGGCAGCCGAAGCAGATATGGTGACCATTTCCGGGCAGCACCCGGTGATTACACGCGCCAAAAAATCTATCGCTGCCTTCAGGCTGAGGACGGGGATGCCCATCGGGTTGAAGGTAACCCTGAGAGGTGAGCGTATGTACTACTTCCTTGATAAGCTTATTAATGCGGTATTGCCCCGTATGCATGAATTCCAGGGAGTCCCCGTGGACTCGTTTGACGGCCGTGGCAACTACACTCTGGGAATCAGGGAGCAGATTTTTTTCCCGGAGATAGACTACGACAAGATAGACAAAGTGCGTGGACTGGAAATCTCAATCGTCACCACGGCTGAAAAAGACGAGGACGGCAGACACCTGCTTGAATTACTGGGAATGCCCTTTGCCAAGGATGGAGTAAGCTAACGATGGCCAAGAAATCAATGATAATAAAGTCTGAGCTCACACCCAAGTACCGGACACGGCTGCACCACCGCTGCCGCCTGTGCGGGCGACCCCGCGCCTATATACGTAAGTTCGGAGTGTGCCGTATCTGTTTTCGCACTCTGGCGCTTAATGCCCAGCTCCCGGGAGTGAGGAAATCAAGCTGGTAATATCAAGAAGGAATAAATACAGTTATGACAGTCACTGACCCAATAGCCGATATGTTAACAAGAATACGGAATGCCATTATGGCCAGGCATGATACTGTGCTGATACCTGCCTCCAAGATGAAGCTTTCCATCGCCAGAATCCTTAAGGAGGAAGGCTTCATCACCGATTATGAGGTAGTCAAGGGCAAGCCACACCGGGTAATCCAGATTCAACTAAGATATTTGGACGATAATCAGCCGGTCATTTCCGGGCTGAAGCGCGTCAGCAAACCGGGATTGAGAGTGTATGTTCAGAAGAAAGAAATCCCGCGCGTTTACGGAGGCCTGGGAATTGCCATCATTTCAACACCCCAGGGTGTCAGGACGGGGCAACAGGCCTGGCGTCAGGGGG
Organism: uncultured Dehalococcoidaceae bacterium; assembly: GCA_964588605.1. GTDB lineage: Bacteria > Chloroflexota > Dehalococcoidia > Dehalococcoidales > RBG-16-60-22 > CAZLEY01. The sequence goes on from CAZPQB010000022.1 coordinate 9,222, forward strand.
CGGGTGGAGAGCTTCTGTGTTACATATGGTAAATATTCGGAGTGATACATATGTCTAGAGTAGGACGAATGCCGATAGCGGTACCACCAGGCGTAAAGGTGAATATTGAAGGCTACAGGGTTACGGTAAGCGGTCCCAAAGGTGAACTCAGCCGCTCCCTTCCCTCTGAAATGCTCGTCAACCTGGAAGGTGATGTTTTGACCGTATCCCGACCCAGCGATAGTAAGAAACATCGTTCCTACCACGGGCTGACGCGAAGCCTTCTGGCGAATATGGTGGATGGAGTATCCAAGGGATTTGAGAAGGCACTGGATATAGTCGGTGTGGGCTATCGCGCCGAGAAATCCGGCGATAAACTGATTATTCGTATCGGGTACTCGCACCCGGTGGAGGTGACACCCTTGCCGGGCACCGCCCTGAACGTGGAGGGGAATAATCGGATTATTATTAGCGGGATTAATAAGGAGGTCGTCGGCCAGATGGCGGCCGAAATCCGGGCGATTCGGCCTCCGGACTCTTATAAAGGTAAGGGCATCAGATACGCTGGAGAAACAGTCCGTCTCAAACCGGGTAAGGCGGGTAAGGTGGTTGGCAAGTAGCGATTATGGGTGAGATTGATACGAGAAAAGCACGATATCGAAGACACTACCGGGTAAGGCAGAAGGTAAGCGGCACTAACTCGAGGCCCCGTTTGTGCGTTTTCCGCAGTCTGAACCATATTTACGCCCAGGTGATTGATGATACACAGGGAAATACCCTGGTCGCGGCTTCAACCCTTGATGAGGAGATAAGAAATAACAGCGCCGGCAAATCAAAGACAGGCAGGGCTGAGCTGGTCGGCCAGCTAATTGCCAAGCGCGCCGCGGATAAGGGAATAAGCCAGGTGGCCTTTGACCGCGGCGGCCGTAAGTATCACGGCCGGATTAAAGCGCTGGCAGAGGCTGCCCGGCAGGGTGGACTGAAGTTTTAAGGGGGATATTTAAAGTCTGATGAAACAACCGTTAAGCCAGATAGATACAACTGAACTGAACCTTAACGATAAACTGATAGATGTCAACCGCGTTGCCAAGGTGATGAAAGGTGGTAAGCGCCTGAGGTTCAGTGCCCTGGTGGTAACCGGAGATGGCGAGGGACATGTCGGCCTGGGTATTGGCAAGGCAAATGAAGTGCCCGCGGCCATCAGCAAGGGCGGAGCCAAGGCCAGGAAGAGCCTGATTAAAGTGCCGTTAGCCGGGAGCACTATCCCGCATGAAATCACGGTGAGCTTCGGGGCGGCCACGGTCTTACTGAAACCGGCGTCGCCAGGCACCGGTGTTATCGCCGGCGGTAGTATCCGGGCGGTACTGGAAGCCTGCGGAATTAAAGATATCCTGACGAAGTCGCTGGGTACCGCCAACCATATCAACGTTGCCCGGGCAACCATGCGGGCTCTCAGTGAACTGAGAAACCCGAAGGAAGAGCTTGCCAGGCGCCGGGCAACCGCGACTCCGGAGGAGGCGGTCGCCAGTGAGTAGACTGAGGATTACCTGGATTAAAAGCGGCATCGGCTATGAGAAGAGCCAGAAGAGAACCCTGTCGGCGTTGGGTTTTCATCGGCTGAATCAGAGCGTTGTCCATGAAGACACCGGCCCCATTCGGGGTATGATTAATAAAGTGAGACACCTGGTTAAAGTGGAGGAAGAGATTGGTCAGGCAGAATAGCATCGCTCCGGCACGCGGCTCCAGACGGGGCAAAAAGCGAGTGGGGCGTGGCAACGGCAGCGGTTATGGAACCTACTCCGGACGCGGCTGTAAAGGCCAGAAGTCCCGCGCTGGCTATAAGATGCGGCCCGGTTTTGAGGGCGGACAGCTGCCTTTAATCAAACGTCTGCCCCGAAAACGCGGCTTTACCAATATCTTCCGGAAAGAGTACAGCACGGTTAGCGTTGGCAAACTCAGCACGTTCGATTCCGGGAGCGAGGTAACACCGGAACAAATGGTTGCAGCCGGATTGGTAAAATCCCTGCACAAACCGATTAAGATTCTGGCTGATGGTGATATCAATCATCCCATTACCGTTAAGGCTAACAAATTTTCAGCTTCAGCCAGGGCCAAGATAGAGGCAGCTGGTGGCAAAGCTGAGGAGGTAGGACATGCGCCAGAGGCCGAGTAGGCCCAGATTACTGCAGGCCATGATCGATGCCTTCAGCTTGCCTGACCTGAGGCGGCGAATCCTTATCACCGTCGGCATTCTGGTTATCTTTCGCTTTATTGCTCATGTGCCTCTCCCCGGGGTGAACCTGGAAGCTCTGAATGAGCTCTTCGAGAGCAACGCCCTGCTGGGTATGCTCGACCTGTTTAGCGGCGGCGCCATGAGACAGTTCAGCGTTGCGGCGATGGGCGTCTATCCTTATATCACGGCTTCGATTATCATGATACTGATGGTGCCGATTATACCGCGGCTCCAGGCACTCTCGCAGGAGGGCGAGTCAGGTAGAAACAAAATTAATCTGATTACTCACTGGCTGACGATACCTCTGGCCGGGCTTTCGGGCTACGGACAGATGGTTATACTCCAGCGCGCGGGCGCGCTGAGCAGCTCGGCGCCTCTACCGACAGCGACCATTGTGATATCACTGATAGCCGGCACGGTTTTTTTGGTCTGGCTGGGAGAGCTTATTACCGAATACGGCATCGGCAACGGTATCTCCATAATAATCTTCGGGGGTATTGTGGCCGGCTACCCGACCTTAATACGCCAGGCGTTCCTGGCCAAGGAAAACTTCATGGGACTCATTGTCTATCTGGTTATAGTGGTTATTACTGTTGTCCTGATTGTTATCTTCACCGAGGCACACCGCCGCATTCCCGTTCAGTATGCCCGCAGCGTCTTTCGCGGCGGCCGTATGTACCGGCAGTCCGGTCAGACGCATATCCCCATGCGGGTAAACAGCGCCGGCATGATACCGCTCATCTTCGCGATGTCGCTGGTACTGTTCCCGGGGGTAGTGGCCAGCTACTTCGTTACTTCGGGAGAACCTGGCTTTGCGGATACGGTGCGACGGCTTTTCAGTCCCGATACGGCCCTGCCCCTCGGCTCCTTCTACTGGATTCTATACTTCTTACTGGCGGTGGGCTTTACTTTCTTCTATACCCTGATAACTTACCAGCAGCAGGACCTGCCGGGCACCTTGCAGAGACAGGGCGGGTTCATACCCGGCATCCGGCCCGGTAAAAATACCGCCACGTATTTAAGTGGCGTTATCAACCGTATCACATGGGCGGGGGCGCTGTTTCTGGCGTTTGTCGCCGTAATGCCTTTCCTGGCGCGGACGGTTACCAATGTCCAGCAGATACAGCTGTCCAGTCTGGGCATGCTTATTGTGGTCGGCGTTGTCCTGGATACCATGAAACAACTTGAGGCACAGTTAGTCATGCGACGCTACGAAGGCTTTATTAAATAGGAGTAAAAGGTGTATATTATTCTTCTGGGGGCACCCGGAGCCGGTAAAGGCACACAGGCGGTTATGCTGGCGGAGAAGTTAAACCTGGTACAGGTAGCTTCTGGCGACCTGTTCCGCCAGGCATTGCAACAGAAGACCGAACTGGGGCTGAAGGCCAAGTCCTATATGGACAAGGGGCAGCTTGTTCCCGATGAAATCACCATACAAATGGTGCTGGAGAGACTATCGGCTCCCGACTGTAAAAAAGGGGCAATTCTTGATGGTTTCCCCAGAAATACCGGGCAGGCGGAGGCGCTGGATGAAGCGCTGGCACAGCAGTCTAGAGCAATCGACAAGGTAGTATACGTCATGGTATCTGAAGCGGAACTCCTGAAGAGGCTCAGCGGACGCTGGATTTGCCGCAACTGCCAGGCACCTTATCATGCTGTCGATTCGCCGCCCAAGGTGGCCGGCAAGTGCGACCGCTGTGGCGGTGAACTTTACCAGCGACCTGATGATAACGAGGAGACAGTTAAGAAGCGGCTGGAGGTTTATTTCGCAGAAACGTCCCCACTTATTGACTACTATAACCGGACGGGCAAGCTGCTGGAAATAAACGGCGAGGGCAGCCCGGCGGACATAAATAGAAGGATAGTAGCCGCCCTGCTCTAGAGGGGATTGTATCTTGTATGGGTATAATTATAAAATCTGATAGAGAGATTGCCATCATGCGGCAGGCTGGTAGAATTGTCGCTGAGGTACTAAGAATATTGGGGGAACAGGTGAGACCGGGTATGAAAACAAAGGAACTGGATGTAATCGCCGAGAAAGAGATGGAAAGGCTGGGAGCCAAACCCTCGTTTAAGGGCTATCATGGCTTCCCGGCTAATCTCTGCGTGTCCGTGAATGACGAAATAGTGCACGGCATCCCGGGGGATAAAATCCTGAACGATGGTGATGTCGTTTCCCTTGACTTCGGCGTCATTTACAACGGTTTTCAGGGTGATGCGGCGGTGACCGTACCCATCGGCGAGGTCAGCCCGGAGGCCAGGCGACTGATAGAAGCTACCAGGGATTCTTTGGAGAGCGGTATTGCGGCGGCTCGTGCCGGGGCAACACTGGGGGATGTTTCCGCCGCCATTCAGAAATACGCGGAATCGAAAGGCTATTCGGTAGTTCGCGAATACACCGGCCACGGCATCGGGCGTGAAATGCATGAGGACCCGCAGATACCTAATTTCGGCTTACCTGGAACGGGCCCTGTGTTGAAAAAGGGCATGACACTTGCCCTTGAACCCATGCTGAACATGGGTGACTGGCATACCCGGGTAGCCAATGACCACTGGACAGTGCTGACTGCCGATGGCAGTCTTTCCGCACATTTTGAACATACTATTGCTATTAATGATAATGAACCGGAGGTGCTGACTAGGGGAGTATATGCCTAAGAAAGAGGCCATTGAGGTTGAGGGGACAGTCGTCGAGGCTCTACCTAATGCTATGTTTCGCGTTGAACTGCCCAACGGTCACGAGGTACTGGCCCACATCTCGGGCAAGATAAGAATGCATTACATCAGGGTTTTGCCCGGTGACAAGGTGCTGATAGAGCTATCGCCTTATGACCTGACACGGGGTAGAATAACCTACCGGCTCAAGTAAGATAAAGGTTTGAATTATGAAAGTTAAAGCATCAGTTAAAGTAAGATGTGAAAAGTGCAAGGTGGTCAAGCGGCGGGGAGTGGTCAGAATCATCTGCACCAACCCGAGACATAAGCAGAGGCAGGGATAATATAAAATGGAGGTAAGGAGAAGATAGATGCCACGTGTTGCCGGAGTAGATATACCTGCAAATAAGCAGGCGTGGGTTTCACTGCAGTACATTTACGGCATAGGCTCCACCCTGAGCCACAGGATTCTGGCTCAGGCCGAGATTACGCCGGATACCAAGGTGAAAGACCTTACCGAGGAGGAAGTTAATCGGCTCCGCGAAATTATTGATAAACAGTACCGTGTGGAAGGGGAGCTGAGGAAAGAGGTAAATTTCAATATCAAGCGCCTGATTGAGATCGGCAGCTACCGCGGGCTCAGGCACCGTCACGGCCTGCCCGTCAGGGGGCAGCGCTCAAGGACTAACGCCCGCACCAAGCGCGGCCCGCGCAAGACAGTAGCCGGTAGAGGTCAGAAGCGCGGTATGGCTAAGAAGTAATCCAGCAAGTTGACAAGGAGGCTAGGGTGCCACAGAAGAGGCGAACAAAATCAAGGAAGCGGGAGCGTAAATCGGTTCCTACCGGTAGGGCTTACATCCAGTCTACCTTCAATAATACCGTGGTAACGCTTACCGACCCCCAGGGTAACGCATTGGCCTGGGGAAGCTCGGGAACAGCCGGATTCAAGGGTTCCCGCAAAGGCACGCCTTATGCGGCTCAGATGGCGGCACGCGATGCGGCACGAAAAGCCATGGTACACGGTCTGCGCCAGGTAGAGGTATATATTAAAGGTCCGGGGAGCGGCCGTGAGGCGGCTATCCGCTCCCTGCAGGGTTCTGGACTTTACATTACCGGAATCAGGGACGTGACGCCTATACCGCATGCCGGGTGCCGCCCTCCCAAGAGGAGACGAGTGTAGAAGGGAAATAATATGGCAAGATATACAGGAGCAGTCTGTCGTCTATGTCGCCGCAGCGGTGAGAAGCTCTTGCTGAAAGGCAGCCGCTGTTTTACGCCCAAGTGCGCCATTGACAAACGACCCAAACCACCGGGGCAGCAGACCGGGCGGCGAAGGCGGAGGTTTTCTGACCGTGCCCTTCAGCTTCGGGAGAAGCAGAAAGCCCGTTACTCTTACGGAACCCTGGAGAGGCAGTTCAGGAAGACGTTCCTCAATGCCGAGAGACAGGCGGGCATTACCGGCGAAAATCTTCTGGTATTGCTGGAGAGGAGACTGGATAACGTGGTCTACCGGCTTGGCTTTGCCGATTCCCGCGCTCAGGCCCGCCAACTGGTACAGCACGGACATATCGTACTGAACGGACGTAAAACCAATATACCTTCATGTCTGGTCAAAGAAGGTGATACGATTGGCTGGCGAGAGGGCAGCAATAAGACTGAATATTATAAGCAACTCGTTCAGGATATCGAGGCCAAGACTGTCTTGAACTGGCTGAGTCTGGACAAACAGACCATGGTTGGTCAGGTCCTGTCACTGCCTACGCCGGAAGAGGTTGATGCCAAATTTGATGGTAAGGCTATTGTTGAGTACTACTCGCGGTAGTTTCATCGATAAGGAGGTAGTTCATTGTCTGAACTATTAGTCCCGAATATTGAATGTACCGAATGCGTGGATAACTACGGACGGTTCGTCGCGGAACCACTGGAAAAGGGCGTTGGCATTACGCTCGGTAACTCCTTACGCCGGGTATTACTCGGTTATCTTCCAGGGGCAGCCGTAACGCATGTCAGGATTGAGGGAGTCCAGCATGAGTTTACTACCATCCCCAACGCCAAGGAAGATGTTATTGAGTTCCTGCTCAACGTTAAAGAATTAAGGTTAAAGTCACTATCCGAACGCAGTAGCACCCTGATACTGGATGTGGAGGGTGCCGGCCGTGTCTGTGCCGCCGATATTAAACCCTCAGCCGAATTCGAAATAACCAACCCCGAACTCTGCCTGATTACCCTCAATACACCTGACGCCAGGCTTTACGTGGAAATGGACGTAGAACTGGGGACAGGCTTCAGGGTCGCTGAGTCCATGGAAAATATGCCGGTAGGTACGATTCCAGTGGATGCTATTTTCACCCCCATACGCAAGGTCAACTATAGTGTTGAGCCCATGCACATAGGGCGCGAGACCAGCCGCGAGCGGTTATCGCTGGACGTCTGGACCGATGGCACGACAACGCCCGTAGATGCCGTCAGCCGCGCCGCCGGCATTTTAATAGAGCAGCTGACGCCCTTCCTCGAATACGTAAAGATATCTCAGATGAAAGCTGAGGAGCGGCTTATCCGCCTGTCCATCCCTGATGAGAAATATAACATGCCCGTGGAGCAACTGGACCTTTCCGTGCGCACCATGAATTGCTTGAGACGAAGCAATATAGCCACCGTGGGTGAGCTTATCGGCAAGGGCACGAAAGAGTTGCTCAAGCTGCGTAACTTCGGACAGAAATCTTACCAGGAGATAGAGAACCGCCTTTCCTCTATCGGCTTGTCGCTGAATCCAAAAGTGGAACAGGATACCGAAGAGACGGAAAGCGCCGAGGCCGAAGGTGCGAAACCGGAAACGAGTGTGGAGACCGGCGATACCGGTGAAGCTGACACACCCGGTGAGGACGAACCCCAGTATGGAGAGACGCAGACATGAGGCATAGAATAGCTGGTAGAAAACTGGGCAGGAGAACCGGCCACCGACAGGCGTTGTACCGTAACCTGGTAACCGACCTGCTGAAACATGAGAAGGTTATCACCACCGAGGCCAAGGCCAAGGAAGTACGCGGCGTGGCCGAGAAGATGATTACCCTGGGCAAGAAGAGCGGACTTCACTCCTACCGCCAGGCACTGTCATATATAATGGATAAGAAAGTAACCGAGAAGTTATTCGCCGAACTGGCGCCAAGATACAGTGAACGGTCCGGCGGCTACACACGGATTGTTAAATTACAGCCCAGACTTGGTGACGGTGCGCCCATGGTTCAGCTTCAACTGGTTGAGTAGCCGTGTTTGTGCGCTATCAATATAGGTGTGATGAAGGCGCAAGTCCCGGAAAAAGGCAGCAGGATTGTATTGATAATAGAGTATAACGGTGCCAGCTATCACGGCTCCCAGCTGCAGGCTAATGCACCGACCATTCAGGGGGAAATAGAGAAAGCATTGAAGAAGCTTACCGGAAAAAGGACAAGGATTAAGGCGGCCAGCCGGACCGATGCCGGCGTACATGCCAGGGGACAGGTAATCAGTTTCATGACAGATTCAGTCCTGCCCTTGAAAGCATATATTGAAGGCCTGAACCACTACCTGCCCGAGGATATCGCCGTAAAAGAAGCCTTCAGGGTAGAGGACTCCCTTGACGTCAGGCGCGGTGCTACCAGCCGGGAATACAGGTATTACATTCTGAACAGTCCGACTCGCTCGCCGATGAGGCGGGGCTTCTCATACCGGGTTAACGGCAAATTCGATATAAAGGCGATGAACCGGGCGTGTCAGGCACTCACCGGCAGGCACGACTTCGCGTCATTTGTTTCCAGCGCCGAGACGGCCAGAAAAAAGAGAACGGTACGTACTGTTCATAAAGCCAGGATAGAGCAGAACGGCGATATGATTGTCTTTGACATGGTGGCTGATTCCTTCCTGCCCCATCAGGTGCGCAATACTGTAGGCTCGCTGATAAAGGTGGGGCAGGGCAAGATGACAGTTGAGGAATTTTCAAGTATGATGGAAGCCAGGACTCCCGGTCTGGCGGGGCCAACGGTACCTGCCGACGGTCTGTGCCTGATGCGGGTGAACTATCCAAGTCCCCTGGGGAGAGATGCGCAATGAAAACTTATAGTGCCAGACCAGCTGACATTGAAAGGCAATGGCATCTGATTGATGCCTCAGATAAGACTCTGGGCAGGATGTCTACCCGGATAGCCCGCCTGCTTATGGGCAAGCACAAGCCGATGTATACTCCCAACCAGGATACCGGCGACTTTGTCGTGGTTATCAATGCCCAGAAGGTACGTGTTACCGGAAACAAGGCCAAGCAGAAAATCTACTATCGGCACTCGGGGTATCCCGGCGGGTTAAAGAGCATCACCCTGGAGAAGACCATGCAGACCAACCCGACGCGGGTAATCGAACATGCCGTCAACGGTATGTTACCCCATACCCGACTGGGTGCCCGGATGAGGAAAAGGCTCAAGGTCTATGCCGGGGACGCTCATCCTCACATAGCCCAGATAAAGGCAAATTCGGAGAAGGAAGCGAAGTAAGGGGACAGGGTTTTATATGGACAAACAGAGCTATTTTTACGGGACAGGCCGGCGCAAGACATCTGTAGCGCGGGTAAGGTTACTATCGGGGAACGGCGCCATCATCGTGAACGGCACGCCCTACGAAGACAGATTCCCGTCGCTGGAGCACCAGCGGATAATAGCGCAGCCGCTTTTAGTCACCGAGAGCACCGGCAAATATAACGTGGTGGCCAAGGTGGAGGGCGGCGGTGTTACCGGGCAGAGTGGCGCCATCGCTCACGGTATCTCCCGCGCCCTGGTGAACGCCGACGAGCGTTACAAGCCCATCCTGCGCCAGAACGGGCTGCTGACGCGCGACGCCCGCGCCAAAGAACGCAAGAAGCCCGGACTCAGGCGGGCCCGCAAGGCTCCTCAGTACACCAAGAGGTAAAATACTGCAAAAGGTATAAATGTGCTAACCCAAGCTCTTTACTTCTTCTTTCGCCTGTGATACTGTATCTAAGTAGATATGGTACGGGGGTTGATTAATGCCTAAACAATCACAACAGGTGGCGCAAGTTACGGCTTTAATAGTAGCTCAGGATGCATTCCGAGATGAGCGAGGAAGAACACACGTTATAGGCATTTTCGACACAATCGGTGCTCCTAAATTTCCTTTTAACATTAGTTTTATGGTCTATTGTGCAGTTAAGGGGGAGGGAACTCATACTGCCCTACTTAAAATAGAAGACTCTTTAGGAGACAAGATTGCGGAGAGTAAGCCAATGATAGCCGAGGTTACGCCACAAAAAAGTCACCAAATCTTCTTCGGCTTTGGTCTGACTATTAAAGCTCCTGGCTTATATCGAATAGTTGCTTTCTTAGATGGAATAAAAGAGATAGAACATCCACTATTTGTACGTGAGGAGACTGCTCCAAAGTCAGAACCTCCCGTTCAGTAGGAGAACTAAAAATGGTTATGGCTAAAATTTCTTCAAAAGATTTTAATTGGCGTCCTGAATTAGTGGAAGGAGAAGACCCAACGATTTTTGACCCAACTTATATAATTCTGCCAGCACCAGAGCCTGAAGTGGGCTTTTACAGAAATAAGTTCGCTGACCTACCAAGCGCCGGTATTTGGGCGGAGCGAACTGTAAGTGATGATGAATTACTAGAGGAGTTAGGCAGTGGCTGGCGAGGGTTTGCTACCTAGCAGTGATTTTCTACTCGATACAGGAATAGTCATACGGCATCTGCGAAATGATAAGCGTGCCCACGATTTACTTGATTTCCTTGAAGATAATGGCAAGATAAGCGTATCTGTAATAACATATCTGGAAATACTAATAGGTTGTCAGCCTCGTGAAGAGGCAAGTACAAGAATCTTTTTTGAGAGAATACCTTCACTCGCCGTTATCCAAGAAGTAGCACAAAAGGCCTCTTCGCTCATCAAAAAGTACCCTAGTGTTTTCGGGAAACAAATTGGAAGGGGAACGCCGGATGCCCTTATTGCAGCTACCGCTTGGCAAAGACAAGCTACACTGGTAACACTAAATACACGACAATTTGCCAAGGTTCCGATAGCCGAGGTCGCAATCTGCTCTATTAAGCAAACTGCAAAGGACTGGACTACTCTTTTGAAGCTTTAAACTCCCCCTACCCCTTCGCCAGCCTCTCCTTCAGGTAGTTGATGACCTCCACGGGGGAGGGGTCGACGCGGTAGAGAATCGCCAGGTAGTAGCTGACGAAGTCGCCCATCATCACCGTACTCATCATCTGACTTAACGGGCTTTGTCCTTCGCTGTCCACGTATTCATACTTAACCCCGGCACGGTCGAGAAGCTCGCCGGTGACCTCGTAGCGCAGCTTGACGCGCTCGTTAAATAGAGGCGACCTCAGCAATAC
>CAZPQB010000023.1:0-20241 GCA_964588605.1 uncultured Dehalococcoidaceae bacterium
TCACCTTTTGCATGGGTATAAATTTGCAGGCCGAACACCGGCAGCACATCCCCATATCGCCTTGGTAATCTTCTAGTGCCATCTTCGCTACCTCCTAAATTCATTCAATGATAAGTTGATTATTTTAGCGTTTTTTAGAAGCATACTTTCCCCGGATTCATAACATTGTTCGGGTCAAAAATCTTCTTGAGCTTATGCAAAACAGCCACCGTAGCCGCATCTCTATTAAAAACTATCCCGGCGCTTTCGCCATAAGGCCTTGAAAAGAACGCACCCTTGGCCATCAGGGACTTGACGGCTGACTTGGACAGTTCCTTGACTTTATCTACCTCGTTTGCGTTTTCGGGATTATAAAACAGATTAAACTCACAGTGATAGCTGGTGCCCTGTACTATCGGCTGGATGTAAACACCCAGGTCTGAAGTGGGGTAGCCAGCTTTTTCCGCCAGCTCATTCATAGCCCCGATTTGACCTTCGAGCTTATCTTCGATGGTTAGAAAGAGTATGTCGTGGCAGGACCCTTTATAGCGAAGCTTCCAATAGGGCTCCCCGGAAGGCTGCTGGACGGTTTTCAATAATTCGTTGGCGGAAACTCCACCGGCGGCTTTTACGGCTTCCACCCCCAACCGCTGGGTTATATCAGTGATGCCTTTTATATGAGAGCTAACCCTTTCCTCCGGGAAATACTCGTAGCCGGCTACAGTATAGAAAAGCACCCAGGCGGGTAGCGTGTCCTTCAGGTTCTGGTAGTCCTTGGGCCATTTCTTCGCCATGATAGCCGCCAGGTTGGTATTATTGAGTATAAAGCATTCGTTGACCATTCTCAGCCTTATCAGCCAGGAAGTCAGCTCGAGCAGCGTATCGAGCTTGGAGGAGCCAACCACGAAGGGCTCTTCAAGACTGGGAAGTAGTTCGCATCTCATCGATGCCCACGTTACAATGCCTATGGTTCCCTGTGACCCCTGGATGACCCTGTGCCAGGAAGCCACACCGGGCCCGTACGGAGCTTTTTGTATGCCCCCGACAGCCCACTGCTCCTTTAACGTACCTGGCCCGGCCGCCTGCCCGGTTCTAAACTCCTCACCATTTCCAAAGACTACCCCAAGACAGGCCAGCGGGTCTGATATATCCCATTGATACTTGGGCATGATCACAGGCTCTCTCTCAAGTATACTGCCGATAACGGTCTTCGACTTTCTCGGCAGTAACGGCATATTGAGCCTGATGCCCTCCTTTTCCACCGCTGGTATCAATTCACTGAAGGTCACACCCGGCTCCACCATGGCAACCCGGCGCGCCCGGTCGACAAATATGACCTTTTTCATGCCGCTTAAATCCACGATAACAGCCCCACCGATGCCGGGAACCGTGTCACCCCGAAAATGGGGAGGCCCTGAACTAAGTGGAACAAGTGGTGTTTGAGTCTCATTAGCAAGTTCTACTATCTTCTGTATGTCGCCAGCGTTTTTGGGCTTTACCAAACACTCTGGCCTGACCGCGTTAACGAAGCTCATATCCCTGGAGTATTCCTCCAGCGTCGCTTGTTCATAACTTACATTGCGGGCCCCAACTATTTGCACCAGCTTCTCTTTTTTAATCATGTTTACCCTCCTTTCGATTTCAATCAAATTGAATAGCTCTATCTATCTAGAAGAATATCTCTATACCGTCAGTGCAGGTTGCGTTTAGTAGCTGGTTACACTTTGGCATGTCTGGTGAATTTTTTCTATTAAGATAGTATTCTCCACGGCGTCCCATGTCAAGTCGGAAAGCCGGGGCGCTCCCTTCTAAAGACAATTCAATCCATTCGGGTTCGCTGTTTCTCGTATGTTACTTATTTGAGACTCATACGCTGTCAGTTGCCTGTCCAGCTTTAGTGGTGAGCCGCACAGGAATCGAACCTGTAACCTGCTGATTAAGAGTCAGCTGCTCTGCCAGTTGAGCTAGCGGCCCGTGTTTATCGTTCTTAATTCTAGCATTGTTGGCGGCGTTGTGGCAAACTAACGGTAAATAACCGGTGGGATGATAATGGCATAATAATAGCTCCCCCGTCTTCCATGTACGGGGGAGCTGTATTTTTGGTCTGTATTAGTTTCTGTGTCTTTTACCGGAAGCCTGGCTTATCCAGATACCGGTCGATCAGTTCTGTGAATGCTTGGCCAGTTTGACGTTGCTTATCGGGGCAAGGACGGTGCCGTCCTCTGTTATTATATCTTTATAGACTATCGTCTCAAAATCCTGGTGTGAACTGCGGAACTTCTTCATATCTTCATTATGTTTCTGGAATGGGTCCTTAACGTTCTTGCCAGGGTTCTTTTTCCTATTTCTTCGTATCCACAGTATTAACATATTACCTCCACCTCTTGTGGTGATTTCGTTTTTCGGCTTACATTATTAGCTTACAGTTATTAAGGGAAATAAGGCATAAATACTTGTAAAAAAGCTGTAAATAACTTATAAATGTTTTGGCAGCCGGATTGGTGGCCATGGATATAATCAGGTGCAATCGACAAATAGAAAGGGCTTAGCGTTTTATCGGCTAAGCCCTTCTGCCTATTGGAACATTACCAAGCTGGGGAACAGCTTGTAGGCTGCATCTCTTATTTATCTCAAGGTGTGTCGTTGTAGATATTGGTGAAAGGGTCGGCGATGGCGGCAGCGTTTCGTTTCAGTGTCTCTTCTATCCGCGTATTTAATGTATCGATTCCGAAAGGCTCGGTCAGATAGCTATCAGAACTCAGGTTAAGACCTCTCACCATACCTTCTTCGGTGCCCCATTTCGTGAGCATCATGATGGGCAGCTTGGTCCATTGCCGTAGCCGCAGGCATACTTCGATACCTTCAAGAGTGGGCATCATAATATCCAGGACGATGAACTCGGGTTGTTCTTTGCCAAGGGTGTCTCTTAAATGGATACCGAAATCGTCTGTTTTTGCTATGTCATGCTTACCATTGCCGAGTTCTCGCTCTAGGAATTCATGCAATTCCGGGTCGCTGCTGATGGTAAGGATTTTAATTTTTCCCAGCACGGTAGCCTCCTTGGAATTCCTGTCTCTTGTTCTGGTATAAGACTAACACCAGCATGATAAACATGGCATAAACGGTGGCGGATATAAGATAAATATCTTGTTAAAGATGGCGTGGCGATTTAGAAACCAAATGTTACATACGTCTGAGATGTAAATCGAATTGACGTAAAATACTGATGTAAGGATGAAGTGTGTATTCAGTGTTGGAGCATTATGCTAAAATTAAGTACACATAACGCTGGGGGTGTGGTATGCCGATTAAAACGTATTATCTGGCGCCGGATGGCAAGTTGCAGCAGGATTTAACAGAAAAGGAAGTTATAACAGCTTATGAGTCAAAGCATGGATTACTCTGGATGGATATTTCGGAGACAACGGAAGAAGACGGTAAATTCCTGGAGCAGAGTTTGAACTTCCATCACCTTGTTGTAGAGGACTGCCTAAGTGACCAGATTCACCCGCCCAAAATCGATGCCTTTAGCGATTATATTTTTATTATCGTGCACGGTATTAACCATGTTACAGAATCAGATATTGTTGAGACATCAGAGATAGCCCTTTTCCTGGGCAGCAATTTCGTTATCAGCAGCCATATTTTTCCATCTTATGCTGTCAGGGCAGTTCAGAATATGGTTGAAGAAGACGGCCGCCTGATGAAACGCGGCACTGATTTCCTCGCTCACGCCATCATTGATGCCCTCGTCGATAACGTTATGCCCACCATTGACCGGATGACTGATGTCGCTGAGGAAATCGAAGAAGAGGTTATTCACCTTCATCAACGGAACATCCTTGACGGCATTTTGAAGCTCAAGCGTTCCTCCCTGAAAGTTCACCGTATCATGGCACCGCAACGTGAGGTACTCAATCGCCTCAGTCGCGGCGAGTTCCATTTGATAAAAAAAGATGCCCAGATATTCTATCGTGATATATACGACCACATCGTCCGCATCGAAGACCTGAACCAGACCGTCCTTGACCGGGCCGACAACGCCCTCGCAACTTATCTTTCGTCTATTGCCAACCGGCAGAATGAAACGATGAGGGTACTCTCTATCGTGGCCACCATTTTCCTGCCATTGACACTCCTGGCGGGTATCTACGGTATGAATTTCGAATATATGCCGGAGTTAACTTGGAGGTGGGGGTACTTCGCTATCCTGGGGGTGATAGGTTTTGTTATTCTTATCGTTATCTGGCGGTTCTGGGCCAGCGGCTGGTTTGCCTGGGGAAGGCGCCGGATTTCCTGGGTAAGACCATTCGTGGTGGAAGGTAAGCGGATTCGCGGCTATTTTACCCCCAACCTGAAAAAACATCACCGGCATAATGAATCAGAGGTACAAAAGGAAAATAATCAGGGAGAGAGATAATTATGCGCAGACTATCAAAAAAACAGACATCAGAAGATATATCCCGTAGAGAAGAGCTGCTCCATCGTATCGAGCGTATCACGGAAATGCCTCTCCTCATATTTGCCTTTGCCATGATTCCTCTGCTGCTGGGTCCATTGCTCTGGGAGCTCTCCGCACAGGAAGAGGCAACTTTTCTTATTCTGGATTATTTTATCTGGGCGCTCTTTGCCGTGGACCTCATCGTTAAGGTTGCCATTTCTCCACACCGGTTCGTTTATCTGCGCCGGCACTGGTTGGAGGTTCTGGTGGTGGTGATACCCTTTTTCCGGCCGCTCCGTATCCTGCGTATCTTTGTTTTCGGCTCACGTGCCTGGGTGGGTATGAGGAGGCTGGTGAATGTTGACTTTCTGCTCGTTTATGGGGTAGGACTCGTTATCATTGCGGCGACTGTCGTCGCCTCCGTCGAGGGGGGTGCAGGGGCTTCGATTCACTCCTTCGCTGATGCCCTGTGGTGGGCGGTGGTCACTATTACCACGGTCGGCTATGGCGATATGGTGCCAGTAACCCCGGTGGGTAGAGCTGTTGCCTTTGTCTTAATGCTCGGTGGTATTGCCTTCTTCAGCGGCATGACGGCTAACCTGTCGTCATTCCTGATAAAGGGCAAGGATTTGCAAAAGGACGAGATGGCGAGGCTGGTCAGAGAGATAGACGGACTCAGACAGGATATGGCGAAGCTTCGGGGGGATTCCGGAAATTAGGAAGCCGCGTTATTTACGTCTGTTTGGATATCAGTCTTAAAGAAGGGCCCTGAGAACCCAGATTACTCCGGTAATTATAAAATAACCGCCAACCAGAATTGGCAGTATCTTTGGCTTGGCAATAACTAACAGACCGAACAATATTGAAATAATGCCTACGATAACGATTAAAATAAGATACAGGTCCATTTTATCCTCCCATGGTCAACAGCACTATTCACACTGGCAGTATTATATAAGAACCTGTGCTATAAGTCTATAATTTGGTGTATTACTATATTACTACTCCTGCCAGGCATTATCGTCCGTTAATAAGCTGGGCTGTTTCTCCAGCCCGACCCGGTGCCGGACCTCTCGTTAGTGAGTCATTTCAGCATCTTTGTCGTGATACACTCGGCGTTATTTGTATTCAACTAAAAAGGGAGCCGTAACGGCTCCCTCCTTAACTTCTATATGCAAAAGCGTTTATCATGCCATGGCCAGATGGTAGCCAACACCGGGGATGGTCTGGATATATTTGGGTTTCTTGGGGTCCGGTTCGAGCTTCTTACGCAGCCGGCCGACGAAGACGCGCAGGTATTCCTTCTCCGAGGAATATTCGTTTCCCCAGACGGTCTGCAAAAGCATGGTATGCGTCAGGACTTTATCGGAATTGACCGCTAGTTGTTGAAGCAGTGAATATTCGGTCGGCGTAAGTGATATTTCCTTACCATTTACGGTAACGCGCCTCTTGGCGAAGTTAATCTCCAGGCCATCGCATGCGAAGCTCGACTGGGCAGGGGCGACCGCCGCGTCGCCGCGGTGGCGGAAGGCTGTATTAATTCGTGCCATAAGCTCGGCAATGCCGAAGGGCTTGGTCAGGTAGTCGTCGGCGCCCAGTTCCAGGCACTTTACCTTATCATTTTCATCGCCCCGGGCACTGAGTATGATGATGGGTATGTCTGACCATTCCCTGATGCGGCGGCATACCTCTATACCGTCTATCTTGGGCATCATGAGGTCGAGAATCATGAGGTCGATGAAATCCTTTTGCACGGCTTCCAGTGCTTCTTCTCCATCGGTTGCCGTGGTAACTTCGTAACCCCTGGCCTTGAGATTGGTACTGAGTAGCCTCAATATGGCCGGGTCATCATCTACAATCAGGATACGTTTTTTGTCCATAGTCTTTACCCCCTTCAGTTAACCGGTAAACTAAAGCTGAATTTGGTGCCTTTGCCCGGTTCGCTTTCCACCCAGATTTTGCCGCCGTGTGCCTCGACAATGCCGCGGCAAATAGCCAGCCCCAGTCCGGTTCCCTTTCGGCGTCCACTCTTGCGTCCATTACCCTGGAAAAAGCGGTCGAATATTTTCTGGTGAAGCTCGGAGGGAATTCCGGTCCCTTCGTCGACAACTCTGACAATGACTTCTTTGCCGTTGGCCTTAGCCTCAATCGAAATGGTGGTATTTTCCTCGGAGAACTTCACCGCATTTTCAACAAGGTTGGTCAGCACCTGGCTGATGCGGACATCGTCGATATTAACCATTGGTATTTCATCAGGTATATTTAGAATGAGATTGTGTCTGGCCGTCAGGTTGTCCAGCCTGTCTTTTATGGAATCGACGACTTCCGTTAATTTGTACGGCGTCTTTTTGACCTCCAGGGCTTCGGCTTCAAGGCGGGACATCATGAGCAGGTCATCAACCAGTCGGGTAAGCGTGTCGGCATCCTTGTCGATTGATTGCAGGAAATATTGCCGGGTTGGCTCATCGAAAATTACGTCTGGCTGCAGGAGGCTGTTGGCGGAACCTTTAATCACGGCCAGGGGAGTACGCAGTTCGTGGGATACATTGGCCAGGAACTCGGTGCGCATACTGTCCAGTTCCCGCAGAGACTTGGCGCTCGATGCGTCTTCGTATAGCTGAGCGTTGCGTACGGCGATGGCTATTTCTCTGGCGATTCCTGTAAGCAGCTCGATATTATTGTGGCTGAAGCAATCGGTGGTATTAGTAGCCACCCCCATAACACCGATACTTTCCCCAAGTATGGCCAGAGGCACGCCGGCGAAACACCGGTAGTCTCCATTTTTCAAAAAGGCTAGAGTCGGTTCGGTACTGTCTTTCCATTCTTCTACGATGACCGGTCTGGATTGACGAAAGATACGGCCAATGATGCCGGTGTCCCTGTCAACCTCTTTTTCCATTGTTTTGGATGCTTCTGGCGATAATCCATGACATCCCATCAGCACCAGTCGTTCGTTTTCATGGATATAGACGAAGCTGGTTTCTATGCCTGTGTATTGGGCCACCTTATCCAGTGACGTATCTATAATTTCTTGCAGGTCAAGCGATTGTGATACTGCCTGAGAAACACTCAGGAGGGTATTGTTGATGTGGTTATGCTGCTCAAGCTCTTCTATTAGTTTTCGGTTTTCCAGGACCAGGCGTTGTTTCTCAAGCCCGCGGCCGAGAATTGATAAAAGGGTCTCCGGGTCAAGAGGTTTCTCTAGGTAGGCGAAGGCACCGCGGTTCAACGATTGTACGGCATTCTGCACCGATGAATGACCGGTCAGCATTATAGCTATTATATCCGGATGCCTTTCCAGGAATCTGGAAAGCAACTCGGTGCCGTCAGCGTCGGGCAAGCTGATATCCAGAATGGCCGCATTATAGAAACGCTCTCTGATGAGGGAAATCGCCTCGCTAGCCGAGGCAGCGGTCTCCACCTCATAGCCTTTGTTCTCCAGAATGCGTTTGATGACTGCCAGGAAATCAGGGTCATCATCGACTACCAGTATGCTTTCATTATCCTTCATTTGCGTTCAACGAATAGTGCAGCTTTTTGCTGATTCTCCTTACTAAATCGGCGGCTTTAGCGGGGTCGAATGGTTTGTACAGACAGGTAATAACCGAAGCTTCCCGGGCCTTGTCCAGGGCCTCCTTAAATTCGTTGCGAAACCCGGTCATCATGATAGGCAGGATACCGGGATTGATATCCTTTAACCTGAGGAGAGTCTCCAGTCCATCTATCTTGGGCAGCTTTACATCAATAAATGCTATCTGGCAGGGCTTTTCCCGGGCTATCTGGATAGCCTCTTCCCCACTGAAAGCCGTTAACACCTGATATCCCTGGGATTTCAACACCTTCGTCAGGGTCTGGCAGATGTCGGCGTCATCATCAACGATGAGAATCGGCTGGTCGTTGGCGGCTTCTTGAATTAGCTCTATGAGCTGGTCGATTCTTATAGGCTTGTTGATTACTTTACGGGCGCCTTCCTCTTTGGCTATCTGGATAAGCTCTTCCTCAGAGTACGCCGTCATCAGGATTACCGAAGCTTCCGGGTCTAGCTCTCTTATTTTTCGGAACGCTTCCACGCCGTTCATTTCGGGCATAACGATGTCCATTAATATAACGTCAAAGTTATGTTCCCTGAACTTATCTACAGCGGAAATCCCGTTATCCGCCGTTTCCACACAGAAGCCCTGTCGCTTTAATATCATGGAAAAGGTATCAAGTAAATCTTCATTATCATCAACTACGAGAATGGTTAGTTCATCGTTCATGTCAAATATTCCTTCCTATCTCAAGCGGTAATTTAACGATAAATGTTGTACCCTGCCCCGGCTTGCTGGTTACCTCGATTTTGCCATTGTTCTGTTCCACGAGTCTTTTACTGATGGCCAGTCCGAGGCCGATTCCCTTCGGTTTTGTCGTGAAAAGTGGCTCGAATATCTTTTTCATATTTTCCTTGGATATGCCGCAGCCACTGTCTTTAAATCGGACCCAGGCGTAGTTATCATCTATGCCGGTTTTAATATTCAGTTCCCCTTTTCCGTTCATGGCCTGAAGTGCATTAGAGATGATATTGGTAAAGACGCGGCTAATCTGCTCGCCATCGATTCTAACCTGATATGCGTGGCCGTTCATACTGGTTTTTATATTTACTAGTTCCGGAATGGTCACCCACTGCAGGCTTTCATTAATTAACTCGTTCAGGTCAATCCTGCTTATGGACGGAGGCTTGATACGTGTGAAGTCCAGCAGGTCTGTGACTATTTTATTGGCTACGTCGATTTGTTTATCCAGTACTTGCAGGGTATTCAGCGCCTCTTCGTCCTCTTTTTCCGTTAGATACATTTTCAGGAGGTATACGCAGTTTCTTATCACGTTTAAAGGATTGCGGAGCTCATGCCCCACGCCCGACGCCAGTTCCCCGACGGCGGCCAGCCTCTCGGAACGAATCAGCTTCTCCTGAACATTCTCCAGGTCTTTTGTCCTGTTATCAACCTCATTTTCGAGTTGCTCGTAGTAACCCCGTAGAGACTGCTCCAGTTCCGTCTGACGAATGGCGCCGCTGATTCTTTCGGCCAGGGTCTTGGTCAGGTGGTTTCTCTTCTTCAGATAAGGGTTGCTTCGCGTTGAGTATATTTCAATGATGCCCGGCGTTTCCCCACCCACCACCAGGTTTTCCGTTATTTTGCTGGAGGATTTCTGAAAATCGGGGCTTTGATAAACCTTGTCGCGAAAGGTGATTCTGACCCTGGTTTCTTCGGGGTATTGCATGGCTTGCGGGATAATCGTTACCACCTTCGATAGGAACTCATCTATGGAAAGGTTCTCTCCGGTCGCTTTGCCAATGTCGTACAGGCATTTCATCTCTTTCATCCTCTGGCGGTGTTCCTGTTCGCTCTTTTGCAGCATGGCAACCACGGCGCCTACGGCACTGAGGATAATAACGAATGCTGTCGGTTTGAAAAGGGCGCTGGGGTAATTATCCACCAGTATGGCATAAGGCAGCAGTATCAGCATGGCTATGAGGGCTGTCAGTACTGCCGGTATCACGCCCATTACGTAAGCGGCATATACTACCGGGGCGAAGAATACCAGACCCAGGAAATCAATCCCGTATAAATCGTGCAGGCTACCAAGGTTGTCGTGGGCAGAAGTCCATCCGGCCCAGCCGAATAAAACGGGAAGATAATAAAGGATTGAACAAGCCGCCATGATACCCACGATATACCACAGGTGTTTATTCGACCATAGGTATTTGTTATTATGCTTAATCCTCATCTTCGGCCTCCGTAGTTAACGGGTCGGGCTGCCTCTTCGGCTGCTGCGGCTTTAGTGGCTCCTGAAAATACAGGTCCTTGAGTTCAGTTGACCTACAGTTTCAGACTACTACTGCTTCACCAGAGAGGCAACCATGATAACCCTCTATTTTATCGGGGGATTCCCCCAGTCAAATGGTAGGAAGCCCCAATGCTGTAATATCAACTCTATTTAACCTTTTTGCCTTTCCAGTATTATTTCTTTTATCTCCTTTAAATCATCAAAAAGTTCTTGTGCCGTGACGTCTGGTAGTGAGTTGATGAGGTTGGCAAGCGGATTGACCTCCTCCTCCTCATTACTGAAAAGATTATTGAATGAATCATTATCATCTGCCGGTTTTGTCTCCTTTTTTGCTTCTGCCTGGGTAGAAGCTTCGGCGCTTGGCTTTTCCGCCTCTACTGGGGCAGAGGCTTCGGCGCTTGAATCTTCCGCTTCTGCCTTAGTGGCGACTTCTCCGCTGGCTTCATCTGCTTCCGCCTCAAAAATGGCCTCAGTGCTCGCTTTATCTATGTCTGCTGTGGCATTGGCTTTGTTGCTCATCTCATCTGCTTCTGCCGTAACCGTCGCTTCGTCGCCTAATTCCTCTGCTTCCACCGGGATGGCGACTCCGGTGTTGACTTCGATTACGGTTACTTCTTCGTCATTCTCTTCGAGCAGGCTGCTGATATCTGCTTCGGCTTCCAGGTCCAGCAGCCTGTCTTCCGGCTCGACGGTCAGTTCTCCCAGAGGTCCGTGCGGCCTGGGTGGCATATCATCTTCTTCAAAGTCTTTTGACATATCGGAGAGTCCTTTTAGCTGCTGCGCAGCTTTCTTCAGGTTCTTGGTCTTCTTATTAATTTTCTCTTCTATGTCGCCCACTTGGGTGGCCGTGGTATCCCCTGATTCAGCCTTATCTTCTTTAGGCTTGTTATTTGATTTGCTTATGTTAAAATTCTTAAAACGCATTTGAGACCTCCTCTTTTAGCGGAAATATCCCTCGCGATACGCTTTAGAAAGGATTCCGTATACTTCGTAGAAATCCGTTTTCCCCTGTTCGTGAATACGCCTCAGGACATCAGCCCTTTGTTTTAGTATCTTGTATACCTGCCTTCTTTTTTCCTCCGGGAAGCCGCGTCTGGGGGCGATTTTATTCTCGAGGATGTAGGAATTTTGGTATCCCCGGAACAGGAAAGAGTCGTCGAGAGGGTTCCACGTAAATGACTCAATGAAAGAGAAGCTGTCGCCGACGGAGTCATAGCTGACTATTTCATTAAGACTTGTTATGCGCCTGGCCAGCCCGCCGCTGGCAAGCCGGACTTGCTGGCATATGACGACGACATTAAGGTTATCGACATATGACTTGGGCACGTTAATCGGGTTTCCGGTAACACGCTGGATAAGCTTGGATACTGATGCCGCATGGAAAGTGCTCATACAGGCATGGCCGGTTTGCATTGCCTGGAAGGCGATGGCTCCTTCGACTCCACGTATCTCACCAACGATGATGAGGTTGGGCCTCTGCCTCAGGGCGGCCTTCAGCAGGTCAAACATGGAAACCTCGGAAGTATCGGCTTCTTTGGCGGAGCCGCGGGTACAGCCGCGAATCCAGTTATGGTGTGGCACCTGGACCTCGGGGGTATCCTCGATGCTGACTATCTTGGCCTCGGGCGGGATAAATGTGGTGAGCGCGTTCAGCAGGGTCGTTTTACCCGAGGCCGTTTCTCCGGATACCCAGACGTTCATTCCCTCCTGTAAAATCAGGGAGAGGTAGGCTGCCATTTCGTAGTTCAGGGCTCCAAACTGGATGAGTTCCAGTATGCTCAGCGGTGTTTCACTAAATTTCCTGATGGAGAAGTTGCTGCCGCGTTTGGAAACATCGGTGCCGTAGACTATATTTATACGGGAGCCGTCGGGCAGGGTAGCGTCGACGCAGGGCTCACGGAATGTCACCGGGTGCTTGATTCCCTCGGCAAGCTCGATAACAAACTTGTCAAGGGTTTCGTGTGTGTCAAAGCCGATGCTGGTTCGGAGAGAGCCGAATATTTTATGCTCAACAAAGATATTTCCCAGGCCGGAGCACGAGATGTCCTCGATATTGGGGTCAAGTATCATCGGGTCCAGTAGTCCCATGCCTTCCAGTTTGCGCCGGAGCAGATAGCGGAGGCTGTTGTACTGGAATTTCGTAATATGTATCTTCGATTTCTTGTTTCCACGGCTCTTGGGCGAGGGGTTTTTCTCACCTTTGTCGCCGTCCTTATTATCATCTTTGCCTTTTTTACTCGGGGTTGATGTACCGCCGCTGCTGATAGTGACCACTCTATCAACGATGTCCATTATAATTTCAAGTCGCTTTTTAGAGTCATCTATGCCCTCGAGTTCTTCCACGAAGTCGGCCAGGCGCAGCTCTATCTCATCAAGCGTACTATCCTGCGCATCGACAAGACTTGGTTCAATCGCGATATAGTAATCCCTGACGTCTTCGGGATTGGCCAGCACATGGACAAATACCCCGCCCCCCACCTGGTAGATTAGATTCGGGTCTTTGGTGCCCTTAAGGCTGCGGGTGATTTTCTCGTAAAATGCTGGTACGCCGAATCCGTTCTCCGGCAGGGAACGCAGGTACTGGAGGAGATGCAGGTTCTCTTTGCATACTTCCTGCATTTCAGCCGACAGCTTCGGAAAGAGGGGGCATCTATCAAGATTCGCACCGCACTCTTTCCCGCATTCCTGAGGGCAGGGCTTTATTTCAAATGGTAGAAGTGGCATGCTACCTCCTAAACTCTGGCTTTGGCGAGAGGAATAATCCGCATGCCAAGCTTGGGCTCTATATCAAAACTAACAACATCTCCTGTTGGACGTTCCGCGCCGCGCACCTTGAGTACTTCCATGAGCTTAATCATGCTATCGCCGACCTGCTCCAGCTTAAGTCTGAAACGTGCGTCACATAGCGAGCGGGTGCGGGATAGTATATCTTCCTCAAAAGCATATGAATGCGCTACCAGGATTATGGTCCTGCCTTCGTCGCACAGGCCTTTACATCTGGAAAAGAAATCTATAATAGCCACCGGGTTACTGTGTGCTACCAGCAGTGTAATTGAGTCTACGATTATCAGCTTGAACTCCTGAGGCAGCTGGGAAAAATGATGTGTCAGCACGTAAAACGGTTTCTGTCCGCCCTGCATATTACTGTGAAACGTAAGAGGGAAAATCCGCAGGTAATCGGCCAGAAAGTAATCCAGTACATATAATGCCAGTGAGTCCATCTGGCTGATAAGGCTCCTGACATTATTCTCGGTAGTGTAATAGGCTACCGATATCTCGCCGGTAATCAGGGTGCCGTTGGTCAAATGCTGGCACAGGACGCTTTTACCAGCATCAGAGTGGCCTTCAATAAGGCACAGGGACCCCAGCGGAATCCCGCCGCCCAGTTTCTCGTCTACTTCCGGCACGGCGGTAACGATGAATTCTTTCTTCTTCTGTGCAGTCGCCATAATAAATCACCTCTCTCGTCTGGTGACTTCAAGCTATCGGGTATTCTAAGAGCCGTTATTATCAGCTTCAGGAGCGAGGTCAATGCAGTACTCTTTGTTCTTGCCGTCACCACTCGGGAATACCAGTTTAAGTTTCACCGGCGCTTCTTCTTTTGACTTGTCCACCTCAATTATCTCTTCTTCACTCGGCTCTATATTCTCGTTGATTTCATCCCAGGATGGCTTTATCGGATAGAGCGGTGCGTCGCTTCCGGTTAGTATGCCGTGCAATGCCAGCATTGATTGGCTCCAGATTTCGGCTTTGCTGGTGGAATCCGGGTGCTCCGAGACTATTTCTGAAAGGTTCATGATTACCTCTTTCAGTTCAGGTGATAGATGTCCGCTGACGCCATAAACTTCCAGGAATGCCGGCAACTGGTCGGGGCCGATTTCTTTCTTAACTCTGGCAGTCCAGTTGATAAGATTCGCCAGAAGGCTGACCTTCGGTATGGATTTGCTCAATTCGTCCTCGTATTCCATTAGCTGTTCCTCCTCTATCGACAGCTCAGGGTCAGGCGCTGGTGATTCGTCATCTTCCGCAGGTTCACTGGCCTCCTCCTGCATGGGCAGATTTGCTTCGGGTTCCAGGTTATCATCCTGATTTACTGGCTCATCTTCTGGAGACAGTTCCGCTTCGTTTTCTTCATTCTCGGGAGAGTCAATAACGTCTTCCTCAAACGGAGACAATTCCGATGATTCCTCTGCGTTCTCGCCAAGGCCGGCCGTATCCCCCTCATCCGGGGAGAGCTCGGCTTCGGGTTTTGAGGAATCTTCTTCATCTCCATCACCGGAGCCGCCTTTGGGGGGTAAAGAGAACGTACCCTTCATGGTCGTATTCTGCTCGCCGTCGCCAAGGGCTGCCAGGATCGTCGAGAACTCACTAGATGGCAGTTCCATATTAAGAAGATAATCTCGCACGCTGGAGAGCGTCTGCTTAAGCTCGCCCTTCATCAGCTTGAGCTCTTCGGCCATGGCGTCGAGTTTCTTTTCGGTTTCCATTGAGTTTTACCCCCTTTCGGCCTCAAGTTCTTCACGGAGTTTTGCCTTGTCAAGGTCATTAGGGATTGGACTGAGTGCTTCCATCAAATAAGTGCGGATGTCGAATAGTATTTGTCTCAGTTCATCTTTGGTTTCCTGGAGTTCCGCTTCGATGGCTTCTATTCTGCTATCTGTATCCATGATGCCTCCTTACATTTGGGAAACGGTTGTAAACAATCCACTGGCTAAGACCGGTAGAACGAGAAGGCTTATGCCAGAAATACCCGCTGTTATTCCCAGATTGCTTAAAATTTTATATTTACTGCCTCCCTCAGCCAGGCTGGGGGTGATGGCGTTGGCTATCGTGAATACTATAACCAGAGGTATCACCATATTGTGCATAAGTTCCAGTCCCGAGAGATTAAAAGTGGAGAATGAGGTAACCGCTGGTGCCCCGGATACTGATGGCATCGCTTCCTGGGCTTTCCCCAGCATATTGCCGAAAGCGACGATGACCTCGGTAATGAATACGAGGATAATGACAACGGAAGCGTGCATCGTCATGCAAAGCCAGCGGAAAGGACCGGATACTGTCCTCCGTCTGGCCCGGAGCAATGCCACTTTATCGGCGTAAAACGCGGCCTGTTGACCGGCGTGTCCCGCCGAACCACCTACCTCGATGGCATCGTAGAACATACCCACGCTGCGGTTTGCCAGTTCACTTCCGGTTTCATCGATGAATTTGCGCCAGGACAACTTCGACCGTATACCGGCCGTGAGCCTGGTATGCAGTCTTTTAACTGACTTCCTGAGGACATTGATGGCGTCAAGGTCAAGTCGCGACAGTGCCGAATTGACCGTTGTTCCAAGTGCTGTGCAAACACCGCCTAGAGAACGCAGGAAAGTCCCGACTTCGTCATCCCTTTTGGCTATCTTTCTATTATCTCTACTTGTTATGAAGCCAACCGGGAATACCACGACGGCAATCATTAATAGTGCCAGGCCCAGGTTCTGTCCGGTTAACATAAAGAAGGCGCCGATACCCACGGCCAGAATTATTGAAGGCATGAACAGCTTGTGGATAAGCTGCTGTTCACTGGAGCCTGCCCAGTGCAGTATCGTGGATTCCTTAGGCGCTACCAGCCATATCAGCCAGACGCCCACAGCCGTGGTTGAGACGGAAACGAATGCCATGGCTACGATGAGAAGAGTCTCAATTTTCCATATCATGGTAGAAACTATTCCAATGACTACCACCAGGACCGCCGACAGGATAAGTGAGATGTAGGCATCGGTCCACATTTTCAGCGTTTCCAGGCTTCGGCCGTACTCGTTTTCATAGTCCTCAGCCCTGGCATTGGCTTCTCTGGTAAGGAAATCGGCTTCCGGTTCGCCGGATATTAGTGAACTGGAGAAGCGCAGGAGGAGTCCCTTTACCTCCTCTTCCTTAAGGGGTTCCCCCACGGCTCGGCAGGCCCGGGCATAGTCATACTTCAGCCGCTTGCGGGCGAGCTCAACCCTTTTGAAATATTCAGCGGAGGCACATTGCAGCTCGGCGGAGCGCTCAAAAATCTGGTCGCGCGGCACGCCGGAAGCAGCAATGGTGGACATGTATGAAAGCTGATAGAACAAATCAAAGCTCATCATACGGCTGGTACCGTACTTGACCTTGCCCTGTCCGTCCTGCTTAAATATTTTTTGTCTCAGCTTGTCGAACATTAAATAAACATACCTTCCTTTGCCTTGCGCAGGCATTAAGGACTGGATTCTATGCTGGCCTGTTCCGCTTCAGCCGGGCTATCATCATCCGTACTCGTCTGCGTATGGTCCGCATCACTCTGTAGCCCGTCGCTATCCGTCTCACCGTAGTTGATTATGCTGAAATAACTACTCTCGACTGCTTCATACTTGGTATCTATTCGCGTCTGGTAGCCTTCAGCCAGCGTATCGTCGTCTATCCTTATCTGCATATATCCCGGGCCTTCCTGTGGCCCGCCGCTATCGGTCTCACCGTAATAGACAATCTCCAGATAATCGCTATCATCAACTACGGTGTAGCCGGGGAAGTCGTAAGTAGCGCTCTTGGTTACCCAGATTTCTGTCTCATCCTTGGTCAGGTATGCGTCAGCGACATCGGACGCTATTATTGTTCTTATTGACCCGTCTGACTCCCTGATCAGTATGTCTATATCAAAGTTAACGTCGCCATTTTTATTCGGGAATTTAGGGTCGCCCCAGGTCCGGCACCGGTAGCAAACGGTCCAGGTTTGCACTGGAATCTCGCTGATACCGGTCAGGGGAAACACATGCCTCGCCGGTCTCGATACATCGTCTAGGTGGTGCAGCATTTTCCTGGCCACTTCATTCTTGACGAACGCATCCGTTGTTTCCGTCAGGGCGGAGCCGTCACCCGGAGATGCTTCCGCAAGCTGGTAATATTCAACGCCGGCGATGGTCGTATTCTCGGAGTGAGGTGTGAGCAGGGTATAGCCGGGTCTGAAAAAAGATGCTGTATTGCAAACGCCGTTGGGTGTCGACATGGTTATATTACCCGTGGTGGCGGCGCCGGGGAGGGGACTGAGCTTGGCGATTATTACCAGTTCCTCTCCGTGGTTCATTAAACCGGGTTCGAAGGATTCAGGTTGTCCGTTCAGGTAGATTCCGGCCTTTTGCCACTCGTTATCCCCCGGTGCCCCTTCAGTGTAGGGGAGCCACTCCGAATAATAAGAACCGCCATCATCGTGGTAATGTACGATGAAGTCCCATTTATCAAAGTTGCCCAGCTTGGTCTGTCCGTTGTTATCCACGGTCACACGCAGAAGGTCTGACCAGGACAGATATTCAGCACGCAGTGCAACTACTTCTGTTCTCATCATATCAACCTCTATCGCCCTCATCCTGTCAAAGCTGAAGGCGGTAGCATCCGCTGTTGTTAAAATACCCTGTGACAAAGCCATGCCGCCCACTACTATCAAGACTATACACATAATTGAGACGACAATAGTCGCCATATCGCTCGCTCCTTAATATCGTACTCGTATCTTTAATTATTACCCCTGATATTCATTAATGTTAGCGGTTTGCCGATTTCAGCCTGGATTATTACGGTGAAAAATATGTTGAAGCCGTAATACCACCGGGGGTAGCGACAACCACCATATTGGTGGTGCCGGCTCCTACCGATGGGTCAAGCTGCGCTCTTATCAATATCGACTCTTCCGGGTTTAAAACGTTCGGCTCAAATAGCTCGTCTTCTCCGTCAAGCCGAATCCACAACACCTCCCATTCATTGTTACTAAGTGTTCCCGTGGCGTAAGGGAGCCATTTGGTGTAATAGGCGCCGGTACCATCATAGTACTGGACAATGACATCCCACTTATCGAAATCAGCCAGCTTCGTCTGCCCCGTGTTCTTCAGGGTTACCTCAAGGGTATCTGGTGCCGGCAGGCTGGCGCTGACCGGAGTAAGTTCCGTTCTCATTATGGTTTCATCTCTCTGACCTATCTCCTCCAGTCCTGTTGTGCTGGCGTCAACGGACGTCATAAAGCCCTGGGCCATTGTCATGCCGCCAAACACTATCAGGGCTATACATATTAAAGAGACAATGATTGTCTCCATATTCCTCTCCGCTACATACTAAAGTAGTATTCGTCGTATATACCGTTAGGTATTATAAATTTGGTAAAGTAAGTCCCGGCTCCCGGGTCACTGGCATAGGTAATGGTAATCTTAAGAGTGGCACTGGTCTGCCACTCGCTATCGTTCTCCAGGCTGTAATACCATTGTGGATAACTTCCCTCCGCATCCTCTACGTAAGGAATACGTGAAAAGTTATCCGCCTGGCCGCAAAACAGGTCACTATCATCAATATTCACGATACGCTGTGTGCCGACGTTTTTTACCCACAGGTAAACTAACGTGCGGTTGGCTGAATTTGCCGCATGTACGATATTTATCCGACTCTTCATCCGTTCATCAACCTGCTCGGCCATGCTTACCATGGCCTGGCTGGAACGGTTTACCATCGGATAAACACTGTTAAAGACAAATATCATACAAACAACCCCCGCTATAATGAGTAGAGCTGTAGTTACGGCCTTGTCCAAAACAGACCTCCATTGTTCCTTCAGAGTCAGTACTCACATCAACCATTCCGGTTTTCCACAGCCTGGAAAGCGGGAATCTACAGCACCAGGGAAGATGGGTGGGGGCCACGTTAGATAAGCCCCCACCCTGTATACCTTTACTGGTAGTAGTAAAACACAACTAGCGCAGGTTCATTATTTCATCGATATAAGCCGGTGTGGTGCGTTCGATTTCAAGAACGGCGCCAACAGGTGTCTGTACTATTAAGCTGAACTCTTTGTTGATGCTCAGGTCAGTGGTGAGGGCGTTAATAAGATTGCCCGCACCAGAACTGTCGGAATCACCGCCGATGGTTACCTTGAATTTCTCGTTGCTTTCCAGCAGGTCGTCAGCATCCGAGCCGCCCAGTTTGTCAATTGACCAGTACAGGTCATTTATTGTCTGGTCCTTGTCAACATAGTTTATGACAATCTTATTATCACTGCCGCTGTTAGCTAAACCGGAGGTACTGGTGTTGGCGGTTGGTTCGGTAAAATCAATCGCCTCGCCGCCGAGTACATTGGATACGGTAAAGCTTACCTGCTGGATAACGGCGCCGGTACCGCTGCCGTTGGCAGTGGCAATAACGTTACCCTTGAGTTCCAGCGTGCTCTGGGCTTCCTTCAGGCCGGAATACACTGCCTCCTGGCTTTTCTGCGTGGAGAAGAGCCCTGCGGACAGCGTGGTATAAGCGAAGACCGCGGCTACCACGACAAAGGCAATCAGGATGATGGCGGTCTCCAGACCGGTGATCCCTTTCTCATGATTTAAGAATTTCTTTAGCATTTTTCCTCCTTTTATCTCTTGGCACTTGGTAGTGAGTTGATTAGTGCAGATGCACAATGCTGTCGATCCAGGCAGGCGTGGTGCGCTCGATGGTCAGGGTAGCGCCGGCCGGTGTCAGGATTTCAATGTTGAAGGTCTTCTTAACCCCCAGGGTGGGGCTAAGTTTACTGGTAAGATTACCGGTAGCGTCGCCGATGGTTATCTCAAATCTTTCGTTTGCCTCTAATAGGTCATCGGAATCGGCGTTCCCCAGCTTGGAAATGGTCCAGTAGAGGTCATCGACTGTCTGGGATTGGTCCTGGTAATTGATAACGACTACGTTCGAAGAGTCTGTGTCGGCTACACAATCGTTATCGGAATCATCAGGTTCCGTAAAGTCAACGGCCTCGCCACCCAGAACATTGGCCACCGTGAATTTCAGAACACCTACATTGCCGGCACTGCCGGTAGCGCTGGCGACACCGATAACGCCGCCCCTGAGCTCCAGGGTGCTCTGGGCTTCCTTAAGCCCTGAATAGACGGCTTCCTGACTCTTCTGTGTGGAGAACAGCCCGGCAGAAAGTGCGGTGTAGGCGAAGACCGCGGCTACCACGACAAAGGCAATCAGGATGATGGCGG